>JBDZVF010000470.1:0-4681 GCA_040255575.1 Pseudomonadota bacterium
TTTGGGCTGGTGCTGTCCCCGATGACTAGGACGGTGCCATGCGTTGTAGGGGCCTTGGTCCTGGCGGCCTCCAGCCGCTGACGGTGAGCAGTATTAGGGTCCGCTGCCAGTTGGACCCATGTGACTTCCGGAGGTGCCCCATGGAGGTCAATGGGATGACCCGCGAGCAGAGCGACACGTGAGCTGAGGAGCCATTGGCCGAGAGCTTCAGTTCCGGCGTTGCGCCAACGCCAAGGTGTCTTGAGCGTGCCGATTTCGGGAAAGTGTTTGAGCACGTTCGCATCCCAGTCAACAGTTCTTTCGTTGAAGTCAAAGATGGCTTGCAGTGGGTCGCCGAGCACATACGACGGAAGAACTTTCGCTGTCCAGCCAACGATGTTGTGCTGCGCAATAGTGCAATCCTGATACTCATCTACGATGAGTCGGCTGTAAGTTGCCCCCAGCGAGTCGCTGATATCGCCCTGCTTGAGGAGTCGCCGCGCCGCCTCACGAATAGCAGGATAGTCAGTATTGCGGTTCTCGAGCCTTAGCACTCGGGGGTCATGTCCACTGCGTACGGGAAACTTGGAAATAAGCCGGATAGCCCAGCTGTCGATGGTGGAGACCCGGTAGGCGCTCTTAGGGACAGCAGCCTTTGCAAGGCGGGCCTCCAAGGCGCCTTTGCCGGAATTGGTATGAGTAAGCACCAGCACAGGTTTGTCGCCGGCGTGAAGCTTGAGTGTCTCGGCTATGAGCTGGGTTTTCCCACACCCTGCAGGTGCAGTCACTGCGCCGCGAGGGGCCGAGAACAGGTCGAATTCAGGTGGCATGAGTCCACCTCTTGAGCGAGTCAACCAACTCGACGAACCCCTTGTCTGCGGCTGCCAAGTTGGGGCCAACGATGTCCGCGGCAATGCCTTCGAACTTCGTCACGGACTTGAACCAGCCGCTCCCTCTCTTTCTGGACGCCAGCCCCAGAATTTGTCTCACTTCTGACGAGAAGCCAAAAGCTCGGCCCTCATCCAGGATGGTAGCTAGCTTGAACTTCCCGTTGGACTGGGACTGAATGTGAGAGTTGACCAGTTCCTCATCAACGAGGTCGACGGCACGCTGTAGAAGCGACTCAACAGCGTCGTCAGATAGGCTCATAAAAAGCTCGTCCTCAAGCGCCCGATCGGGACGCCACGTGAGGGATTCACCTCCTGCAGCCACGAACATGGCGACGACCTCTTGCTTTGGAGGCTTGTCCGCGTCCGCGAGAACTAGGACTCGATAGCCCAAGCGAAGCAGTGCGGTCCCCCTCACGTAGACCCGGTCCGGGTCGCTGCCGCCCACATCAACATAGGCACCCCCGAGAGCAAAGAACGACTGCTGCCCCTGATTTACCCAATGCTGGTCCAACCCACGGCCGAATCCAACTTCACTCGCACCTTCGCAAACCACCACGGACTTGGCGAGAAAGGCCTCTGGGTCGGCCCGGACGGTGCTTTGCACATCGTCAGCTACCCCCACTTCGAGAACGCAGTGTTGGCCTGCCACCGCTCGGACTACAAAGACCTGATTGCCAGCGAGCTCTCGTATGGCAACAGGTGAGTGCGTGGTCATGAAGACCTGAAGCGGGAGCTTTTGGTCTTTCGCGCCGAGTGAGTGCAGCAGCCGAGTCAGGCGATGGGGCTCAAGACCGTACTCGACCTCATCCACCAGGGCAATCGTGGCTGCCTCGGCGGCCGCACGCTGCAGTCCAGCGATGAGAAGACGTGATGAGCCGGTGCCGAGGGATCGAAGCGGCACGCCGGCTTCGCTATGTAGAGCGATGGCCCCGTCGCCGATGGACACCGAGTGTGCGTCGAGCAGAGCTTGAGCAGAGCTTCCCACCGGAACGCCGAGCTCATTGGCTGTGTCCGTGACGACCTTCAGTGAGGCAGCTAGTTGGGTGGCAGCCTGCGTGCCGAAGCTCGTCCGGGCCCCTCGCGCGGCCTTGGCGAGCTCTGCCCCCAAATTAGCCTTCTCCTCCGTGAGCCGGTTCAGGACTGAGCCACGGGTCCAAGAGAGGTTCGTGTTTGTGTAGCTTCCAATGCGGGCCGGAGCGATTGCGGTACGGTCCTTCCACGCTAGGCTCCGTTCGATTCCTGCTGCTGCCGCGCGTTCGGAGAACAGTGCCCAAACAGGCTCTAGGTCACTGGATACCGAGAGGCGCAGAGTGAGAACAGTTTCGATGGAGGAGCGAGGCTCGTCCTCGAAAGACTTTGTGGATGCATCGAAGCCGCGGAGGAACTCGCCGTAAATCTCAAGATTTTTCAGTGCGTCGGGAAGATGACCCAACGTCAAAGAGATGACGATGGGATTAATGACATCCAGTCGGAAGAAGTCGGTGTCGTCAAAAGGGGCGCTTCGACGTGCCCCGAGGCACAAGTCGATGGCGTCCAAAATGGTCGACTTGCCACTGTCTCCAGGACCGATAAGGCAGTTAACGCCTGCTGACGGCACCCAATCCAAGAATTGGATGGAGCGAAAGTTGGAAATCTCTATCCTGCGAATTCGTACCATGTGTCCCTCTGCGCGTTGATTTCCGGTCAATTGCTCATGCCGGCAATCATGATCAGCAATTCTGGTGGTCGGTGCTCAGCATATTGCTCATGCTCATCTAATACGCCAGATCATCTGACGATCGCTTTGATCCGCCATCCAAAGCGGACGTCGCCGGGAGCAGAATGGGGCTGTCAAAGTCGGCGCGCCGCACACTCGCATCGAGCGCTCAGTCAAGTTGGCCAGTGTGCCACCGACAGGCTGGTGGACCTTGGTCGGCGGGAGTTTTGATAGCCTCGTACACTTTGTGAACTGGCAAGGAGGCAAAGGTGGCTGCTGTCAGCAACTCCGTTGTGCACCTAACGATGCGATTCGGCTCCACTGTCCTGTCATTTGGGACGGGGGTGCTGTACGAACGAGGCGGCCAGCACTTCATCATCACCGCTTGGCACAACGTCACCGGACTCCACTCCGAGACGCTTCAGCACCTGAACAAGAACCTCGGCGTGCCAGACAATGTCGTCGCAAACATTGTCGTCAACTGGCGCGGGGTTGGGTCGCGTCGCATTCCGATTGCCCTCCCTCTGGCCGATGAGGAAAAGGCTCTCTTTTGTATTCACCCCCAGAACTGGCCAAGGGTCGACGTAGTGGCCATTCCCTTCGACCCGATGGCTGATCACCCTTTGGTGGGGGCGACCTCGAATGGGGAGATGATCAGCGGTTGCATCTGTCTCTTGGACATGGGTAGCGCGGGAGTCTCAGCTGAGATCTGCCCAGTGCAGAAGTACTTGGTGCCCAACAAGGACGTAGCGCAGCGATGGCTCGACACGGTCGAAGTTACTGAGGAGCTGTTTATTCCCGGATATCCGCACAACGTCCAAGACTATTGTGCCCAGCCGGTTTGGAAACGCGCGACCATAGCTTCGTCTGTACAGGACGGCTGGAATGGTGAGCCAAAATTCCTTATTGATAGCGCCTCTCAGAGCGGAATGTCTGGTTCCCCGGTCCTTTACTACAGTCCGAACGGGGTGGTTCGCACGATGGGCATCACCAATCAATTCAGCCAGGACGTTGCGATCCTTGCGGGAATCTACGTAGGTAGGGTCGGCGTAAAAGAGGATGCCGATCCTCAAATAGGTACCGTGTGGAACCAGTCAGTGATCAACGAGATCATCGACGGGAAGTGCTATGAGCGCCTTCCTGCGGAGATCGAAGTGTCTCCCCATGAGCTGGAGGCTGCGGTGAGGGAGGCGCTAAGCAGTTGGTCGCGAGAGGGCTTGGAAAACGTCAGAAATCCCCAGTTGCCGTCCAGATACTACGTCCAAGGGCAAGTCATGAAACAGATTGGCGGGCGTGCCTCGCCTCAACGCGTCCTAGATGCAGCTCTGGAGATGGCAAACAGTTACGACGGCCCCTCGTCCCCGACGAAGGCGAGTAGCTCCGATAAGTGATCCGAATTCTGACCTGTACCAGTACAGATTCCGGCCTACGCTGAATCGGCGCTGACGCTGGCCGGCCAAAGCAACGCACTGCCCGTATCGGGGCATCCAAGCAGGCTGTAAGCATTCGCTTCGACCCATGGCGTTCACCAAGTTTCGCATGCTTATGAGATCTTCCCGCCCGGGAAGCGGGGTGGCGGAGCTTATGCCAAGACCGAAGTGCGCTTGAGCGCACTACCTCCCGGTGTCGCGACTTAATGACGAAGCGCCAAGTGGCCAGAGGTCATTCAGCTTGTGGATGAGCTTGCTCGGACTGGACAGTGCGACAACGAGTGACACGACCGCAATTGACACCGCTAAGATGGTCAGCCATTCCATTCGCCGTTGCGCCTTGATGCTTTCACGGATACTGAGAATCGACGACAACTGCTCGAAGTGCGCGCGTATAGCAGTTTCTTCATTGGTCAGTCGCGAAGCTAGGAAATGCACGCGACCGCGAATCTCTTCAGAGAGTTCACGCGGCTTTTCAGTCTTTCCCCAAGCTGGGGCGGTGAACCTCGAGCAGTCGTGGCGATACCAACCGGCCTCCTTGGACTTCCCCGCCAGCTCCCTTGCAATTACCGGCGTTCCCAACGTGCGATCGAAGAAGAGGCGAATCTCATGCAGGGTACGCATGACATTGTTCCGACCGGATCGAGCCGTTTTGAGTTTTTCTCGCGTTATGTTGAGATCACGCG
>JBDZVF010000471.1:0-4679 GCA_040255575.1 Pseudomonadota bacterium
AAGGTGGCGCCCGGCCAGAAGGTGCGCATCGCCACGAGCGCCGCAGCCGCCCCGCCGGCGCCAGCCCGATGATGTCGCGCTTCTTCATCGACCGCCCCGTGTTCGCATGGGTGGTGGCACTCGGCATCGTGCTTGCGGGGCTGATCGCCCTCAGGCAGCTGCCGGTCGAGCAATATCCTTCGATCGCTCCGCCCTCTCTCAGCATCGCGGTCACGTATCCGGGTGCGGATGCCTCCGTTCTCGAAACGAACGTGACGCAGGTGATCGAGCAGGAACTGAACGGAGTCGAGGGGTTTCTCTACCTCTCTTCTTCGACGCAGTCGAATGGCAACGCGTCGATCACGCTCACCTTCACTTCCGGCACCGACATCGACACCGCCCAGATGGATGTGCAGAACCGCCTGCGCACCGTGGAGCAGCGCCTTCCGGAAGAGGTACGCCGGCAAGGCATCCGCGTCACCCAGGCCTCTTCCAGCTTCCTGATGATCGTGGCGCTGGTGTCTCGCAAAGGGACCACGAGCGCGCTCGAGCTCGGCAACTTCGCCGTCACGCGCGTGGTGGATGAGCTTCGCCGGGTGCGCGGTGTCGGCGATATCCGCGCCTTCTCGTCGCAGTACGCGATGCGCATCTGGCTCGATCCCGATCGGCTCGACAACTTCAGGCTCTCGGCGGCCGACGCGCTCGCCGCGGTCCGGGAGCAGAACAGCCAGGCGCCCGGCGGCCAGCTCGGGGATCAGCCGCTCGCCGAGGGCGCGGAGATCAACGCCACGATCCTCACGCAGAGCCGCTTCACTTCCCCGGAGCAGTTCCAGTCGATCATCCTGCGCGCCAATCCCGACGGCTCGACGATCCGGCTGCGCGATGTGGCTCGCGTCGAGCTCGGCGCGGAGAACTACCTCTTCGACATGGAGCTCAACGGCCGGCCGGCCGCGGGCATGGCGATCCAGCTGACCACGGGTGCGAATGCCCTGGCGACCGCGGAGGGTGTGAAGGCCCGCATGGCCGAGCTTGCACGCGGATTTCCGCAGGATGTGACGTGGGCGGTCCCGTTCGACACGACCCCTTTCATCCGCGTCTCCATCGAGGAAGTGGCCATCACGCTCATCGAGGCGATCGCGCTCGTGTTCCTGGTGATGTATCTCTTCCTGCAGAGCTGGCGCGCCACCGTCATTCCCACCATCGTCGTGCCGATTGCGCTCGCGGGAGCGTGCCTTGGCCTGTGGATCGCCGGCTTCTCGATCAACGTCCTCACGCTCTTCGGCATGGTGCTCGCCATCGGCATCCTGGTGGACGATGCGATCGTCGTGGTCGAGAACGTCGAGCGCATCATGCGCACCGAGCGGCTGGCGCCGCGGGAAGCAACGATCAAGGCAATGGGGCAGATCAGCTCCGCCATCATCGGCATCACGCTCGTGCTCATGGCGGTATTCGTGCCCATGGCCTTCTTTCCCGGTTCCACCGGCGGCATCTATCGGCAGTTCTCGCTCACGTTGACGATCTCCATTGGATTCTCCGCTCTGCTCGCGCTGACTCTGACACCCGCGTTGTGCGCGACGTTGCTCAAGCCGCTGGAGCATGAGGATGCGCCGCCGCGTGGGCGAATCTCCGCCGTCGCGGCGCGCTTCTTCGGTGGCTTCAATCGCTGGTTCGATCACACCGCCGGTCGATACCAGGGCCGGGTCGCGCAGATTCTGCATCGGCCGCTTCGCTTCCTCGCGCTGTATCTGCTGCTCGCCGCGATCGCATGGCTGTTCTTCTCGCGCCTGCCAGGCAGTTTTCTCCCGGCTGAGGATCAAGGCGTGGTGCTCACGGTCGTGCAGGCACCGCCCGGCGCGGTGACGGCGCGGACCAACGAAGCGGTCGAGCAAGTCCAGGCGTTCTATCGCGAGCGGCCGCAGGTGCAAAGCGTGACGTTCGTGCGAGGGTTCAGTTTCTTTGGCCAGGGCCAGGCGAACGCCATGGCATTCATCGCGCTCAAGCCGTGGGACGAGCGACCCGGCGCGGCCAACGACGCACTGGCCCTCGTCGGCGCCGCGACCGCGCAACTGAGCCAGATACCGGAGGCGATGGTGTTCGCGCTCAACCCGCCGTCGATCCCGCAGCTCGGTGTGGCGAGCGGATTCACTTTCAAGCTGCAGGATCGCCTGGGCGTGGGCCGCGAGGCGTTGGTCACGGGACGTAACCAACTGCTCGGCGCCGCGAGCCGCAGCAGTCTCTTGACGGGCGTGCGACCGGAAGGCCAGGAGGATGCGCCTCAGCTGCGCGTGCAGATCGACCGCATTCGCGCGAGGGCCCTCGGGCTTTCGATCGCTGATGTGAACACGACGCTCGCCATCGCATTCGGCAGTGCCTACGCGAATGACTTCAGCCGCGAAGGCCGGATCTTTCGAGTGCTGCTGCAAGCAGAGGCCGCGGATCGCATGACGCCGCAGGACGTGCTGAATCTGCGCGTGCGGAACACCAACGGCGAGATGGTGCCGTTCGGCGCATTCACCTCGGTGCAGTGGACCGCCGGCCCACCCCAGCGCGAGCGCTACAACGGCTATCCCTCGATGACAATTTCCGGTTCGCCGGCCCCCGGGCGTTCTACCGGGGAGGCCATGGCGGAGATGGCGCGGCTTGCCGCCTCGCTTCCGCAGGGCCTGGGATTCGAATGGACCGGTATCTCGTTCGAGGAGCAGCAGGCCGCCGGGCAAGTGGGTGCGCTGCTGTTGCTCTCGCTTCTCGTCGTGTTTCTGCTGCTCGCGGCGCTCTACGAGAGCTGGTCGACTCCGGCAGCCGTGCTGCTCGTGGTGCCGCTCGGCGTTCTCGGCGCCGTGTTGTTCACGAGCTTGCGCGGCTTGCCCGCGGATGTGTATTTCAATGTGGGCCTGATCGCGATCATCGGGCTCGCGGCCAAGAACGCGATCCTCATCGTCGAGTTCGCCCTTGAAGAGCAGGCCCGTGGCAAGGATCTGATCGACGCCACGCTTGCCGCCGCGCGGCTTCGGTTGAGGCCGGTGTTGATGACGTCGCTCGCCTTCATCCTGGGCATGGTGCCACTGGTGGTTTCCACCGGGGCGGGCGCGGCGAGCCGTGTGGCGGTGGGCACCGGCGTGATGGGCGGCATGATCGCCGCCACGTTGCTCGGCATCTTCTTCATTCCCGTGTTCTTCCTCGCGATACGTCGCTGGGTGGCGCGCTCATGAACAAAGCCATCGCAAGCCTTCTTCTATCGGTATTGCTGAGCGCGTGTCAGCTCGCGCCCAGGCATCAGCGCCCGGAGGCTCCCATTGCCGCGGAGTTTTCCCCCGAATACGCGGACGCTGAGGAAGGTGCCACCGCCGCGACGCTCGCGTGGCAGGACTTTTTTCCAGATCCTCGCCTGAGGTCGCTCGTCGCAATCGCACTCGAGCGCAACCGGGACCTCGCAATCTCCGTGAGCCAGATCCAGGAAGCGCGCGCGCTGTTCCGCGTGCAACGTGCCGACCGGCTCCCCACGATCACCCTTGGAGCCGGCGCGACCCGTTCCGGCGGCGCGGGCTCCGCCCTCGCCGAAGGCATCGGCAACCTCCCCGGCGGGCGCGCGCCGGACGAGATCTACACCGCCTCCGTTGCGAGCTCTGCATTCGAGCTCGACTTCTGGGGCCGCGTTCGCAACCTCACCGCCGCCGCGCGCGCGCAGTATCTCGCTACGGTTTCTGCCACGCGCGCGTTCCGCATGTCGCTTATTCGGGACGTGGCGTTTGCTCATCTGAGTCTGCTGGAGGCCAACGAGCGTATCGAGCTTGCGCAGGCGACGCTGAACAGTCGCACGGAAGAGCTGCGGCTGGCGCAGCGTCGCTTTGACTCCGGTGTGACGTCGGAGACCGATCTGCGCCAGGCGGAAACGCTTCTCAGCCAGGCCGAAACACAGCTCGCCGAGCTGCGCCAGAGCCGCGAGCAGGCAACCAATCTCCTGACCGTGCTCATTGGCGGGCCTCTCGATAGCGAGCTGCCGCAAGCCATTCCTCTCCAGCGCGAGCTCGACACACCCGTGCTGGCTGCCGGGGCGCCCTCCGCTCTCCTGCTGAACCGGCCGGACATCATGGCTTCCGAGGAACGGCTGCGGGCGGCCCGCGCCAACATCGGCGCGGCGCGCGCGGCCTTCTTTCCCACCGTCTTGCTCACTGGGCAGTACGGTTACGCGTCAACCGAGCTGGACTCTCTCTTTGGTGGAGATCGCCGGACGTGGAGTTACGGTCCGCGGATCGACGTGCCCTTGTTCGACTTCGGCAGACGTCGCGCGAACCTGGCGGTGGCCCACGCGCGTGAGACCGCCGCGGTGGCCGACTATCAACGCACGATTCAGACCGCATTCCAGGAGGTCTCGGATACTCTCGCCGCACGGCGCTTTCTTGCCGACCAGGTCAGCGCGCAGGAGCGCGGCGTGTTCTCGCAACGCAGGCTCGCGGAGCTTGCCCGCACACGCTATCGCGGAGGGGTCACGAGTTATCTCGAAGTGCTGGACGCCGAGCGAAACCTGTTCGCCTCGGAGCAGACGCTGCTGCAGCTTCGACGCGCACAAGCTGAGAACCTGGTAAGCCTCTACATCGCGTTGGGCGGGGGTGGCCTGGAGCGGGAGTAGGTGCCGCACGCCAGACTCGCGTGCTAAGTCGGTACTCCCTTCGAGAGCTCTTCCTGAATGGCGGTCACAGTCG
>JBDZVF010000472.1:0-4620 GCA_040255575.1 Pseudomonadota bacterium
GTTACTCGTTCCCCAGGCTGGGTACGAACGCGCGCAGACGCCGCGGTGAGGGGCCTGATAAGCCCAACCCCTCGGCCAGGCGCACGTAACCCTTTGAAGGACCGGGTCCCGGACCCGCCGCCGCCCTATTTGAGTTCCAACACGGTCCGCAACTCTTCACGCGCAGCGCCCAGATCGGCACGAAACCGGGCCCCCTGCTGCATCATCTCGACCAGCATCGTCCCCAGGATGCGTCCTGCCTCCACGTCCGATGGAAAGTGCACGCCGCTAACGACGCGCGCATCGCCGTAGTTCCAGCCAAACGCAAAGAGCTCCGACCGCCGCTCCGGGACGATCTCGGCGAGCAGGATCGCCATCATGGCCCCGACAGCGGCATGACCGCTCGGATACGACGGGGCATGAGAGACGTCCGCCACCGACGCCGTGCACGGCGAATCCGCGGGGGGCGGCGAAGCCGTCACCGACGTCGGCGCGGAACGTATCTCAGTGCTGGCGAGTGAGCGTGTCAGCGGAGCCAGCGTTGGATCGACGACGAACGGCCGCAGCCGGTTCCAACAGTTCTTGGTTGCCTGAAGGTACGGAAGGCTACTGACAAAGACCCGCCGCAGGAACGCCGCCGTCTTCGGCACACGTTCCGGTGTGAAGCGTGGACCGAGCACCGATGCGAACAGGAACACGTCTACTGTGCTGGTCGCTTCGGCCTGCGCCGCCTGCTCCGGCGTGCGTGCACGCTCCGCGGCGCGCACGCCCTCCAGATCCCGCGCCATCGCAGCGTCATCCGCGGGCGGCGGCGGCAGCAGCCGGGTCGCGTCGAAGGTGTCGGCGACCGGATAGGTTCGCTCACTGCTCGAGCGGCCGTGGGTACCCGCGCAGCCGGTCATCAGCAGCAACGCCACGATCCCGAGGGCGCGCACGGTTCTGCCGAGAGTGAGCATCAGTAGCGGAAATTGAAGCCGATCGCGTAACGGCGACCCAGCGGATCGAAGAGCGCAGAGTTCACCTGATTGGACGTCTGGGCAAGCGCGCCATCCCAGGACGCAACGACGGGCGGCGCTCGATCGAAGACGTTGAGCGCATTTCCATAGAGCTCGAGCCGGCCGCCTGAGAGGTCCCAGCCGTAGCCCAGCGTGACATCGGTGTAGACCATGGAGCCGATGGTGTTGTCATCGATATCCGGGCGAGCCGCCGTGGGCAGGTTGTAGCGCACGTTGTAGATGCCAGGACCGATGTAGCGCCCCTGGATGAAAAGGTTGAAGGCTCCGTTCGTGTAGTTCAGGTTGGCGGTGGCAGAGTCCTTGGGTAGCACACCGACGCCCGTCTGGCCGGCGACGTCCACGCGGGTCGAGGGATTGGAGGGATCGCTGGTCGTCGAGTTCTCCATCAGGTGCGAATAGAACGCCCTCACCCCCAACGTTTCCCTGCCGGAGCCGAAGAGGTGGATCGGCCGGCGGTAGCTCATTTCGACGTCCACTCCGCGTCCCGCCGCCGCGGCGATGTTCTGCGACACGTTGATGACTTGCGTGAGGCGCTGCGTAGCCGGATCGCGCTTTATCAGGGCGCACATCTCCTGCGCTCCTCTCGCGCAATCGTCGACGATTCGCTGCAGGCCGAGCGTGCCGATCGCGCCGGCGATGTCGATATCCCAGTAGTCCACCGAGGTGGAGAATCCCTCCAGCCATCCCGGCTGGTAGACGACGCCGAACGTGCGCGTATCGGCTTTCTCTGGCGAAAGCGCAGGATTGCCGCCCGAACGAATGGTGAACGTCTGCGCACCGTCGTTGGGGAAGTCTGGATCGGGATTCACCGAGCCAATGCCGCCCGTCTGATCGAACCTCTCGGAGAGCGTCGCTGCACGCACGTCGCGTGAAACAGTGCCGCGCAAGCGCACGTCCCGAATTACCTGCCAGTCCAGGCCGTACTTCCACGCCCAGATGCCGCCGCTACCTTCGTAGTTCGCATAGCGTGCCGAGGCCAGCAGGTTCATCTGACGCACCCCAGGCAAGCCTGAAAGCAGTGGAACCTGCCACTCGCTGAATGCTTCCTTCACATCGTAGTGTCCGTAGATATTCGGCACCGTCGAGTTCTGGATCGCTGAACTGCGCGTGCGGATATTCTGGGAAACCCCGCGCAACGCCGGATCCGAGGCGGGGAAGACGTTCGGGTCACTCGCAGGATTGCTGGGGTCATAGACAATCTGCTCGATCCCTTCCCGGCGCCAGGCGACGCCGAGCGCCGTGGAGATGGGCCCGGCACCCCAGCCCTTCGCAACCTCGCCGCTTGCCGACAACTCAGCCACTCGCTGCGTGGTCGTCGTGTTGTAGACCTTGCCGACGCCGCTGGTGTACGTGATCGACTTACCTCGTGCGTAACCATCGGGGTTGAAGTACAGCGGTGTGGTGATCTGCTTTCCCGAATCGAAGCGGGTCGCGTAAGCGATCGCCGCGTCGGATGCGTTGCCTCGGCCAAAGAGGTTGAGTGGCACACATCCGCCCCACTTTGCCGGGTCGATCAGCGCTGCACGGCAGACGATATTGCCGGTGCCCGGATCGACCACCGCGTCGACTGCCGCCTCGACCCGATCCAGGATGATGCCTTGCTGGTAGCCCTTGTTGTCCGCTGTGCCGTACTGAACGTAGCCATCCACATTCCAGCCCTGCAGGAAACCCTGCGCGATATTCCACTTGAAGCCCAATGTGCCGGCATACGTGTGGTTGTCCTGCTTCAGGCGACTCTCCCGGCCGAGCCCCTCGCGGTCGCCGGTGATGTTGAGCTGGAAGGAGCTCAGGTTCTCGTCTTCCATGATCTGGCGCACGGCCGCCGGCAGGAACGCGTTCTCGCGGTAGACCGTGAGCGAGGTACCGCCGCCGGTGAGCCCGCCGTTGAAGCGCCCTCCGTGATCGGGCTGGTCGATGGTGCTGAGGCCTGCCAGCCCCTGCAGGTAGATATTCAGATTCGGCGTGGCGTCGTAGTCCACGTACAGGAATCCATTGCCGCGGCGAGAATCCGGCGAAATCGTCTGAATGTCCGCGCCGATGTAATCACCGCTGCCACCATTGGCGATCGAGTGAGAGGTCCCGCCCCCTGAGAGGGTGCCCTCGCCCATCACGAACGGCGCGAGCGAGCCATCGGGCATGAACTGCTTGCGATAGAGCGCGGAGCTCGTCGGCACCCCGCCGTTGATGAGACCGCCAAATGTGGAAATCGCGGAAACGACGTTCGGGCGCACGAGGAGCCGCGGACCGCTGGGATCGGAGCCGGTTATGGTGCCGTACGCGTCGTACCAGCTGCGGCCGTCATAACCGAAGACGCCGTTGGCATGGTAATACTCGGCGCTGAGCAGCAGATGCGCGCGCTCCCCGAGAGCGGTGCCGTATGTGCCCGAGAACTCGGTGTTTTCATGATCGTGGCGGCTGGTGGCACCGCTCTGCGCGTGCATCTGCCAACCGGTGAACTTCGTATCGAGAATGAAGTTCACGACGCCGGCCACCGCATCGGTGCCGTAGGCAGCCGAGGCACCGCCCGTCACGGTGTCCACACGCTTGATCAGTGACTCCGGCAGGATGTTCGTGTCCACGCCACCCTTGCTCGTCGCGGGCACGACGCGCCGGCCGTCGAGCAGCGTCAGCGTGCGGCTGGAAGCCCCACCGGTATTCAGCCCGCGCAGGTTGAGGTTGCCCGAACCGGGCGATCCGAAGAAGCCTCCGACCACATCGTTCGTGGTGTTGCCATAGAACTGCGGAAGCTTGCTCAGCGCGGAGACCAGCGTGCCGGGCGACATTTGCTGGAGCTCGTCCGCCGCCACGGCAGTCACCGGTGTCGGCGTGCTCATGCCGGTTGCGTTTGTGATGCGCGTGCCGGTGACGACCACTTCGGTGACCGTGTCGTCCGCTTTCTGCACGTCTGCCGCTAATGCTGCCTCGACAGGCGCCAGCCCCAGGAACACGCTCGCGCCGATCAGTGCAATGGATTCACGATTGATGGAAACGCTCACACCGCCCCCCAAGCTCATTCTTCATTCGAAGGCTGAGGAGGGTACGAAGCGCCGGGCGGTCTCTTGTAGAGCCAGTCCGTGCAGGGTCTATAAGACCAGTTCTGTTTCAGTCCGGGTGGTCGGTAGCGCTCGCCCGCCGCAGCACCCCGACGAGCTTGCGCACCGACGGACGGATCACGTCCTCGGGCGTCGAAGCGAACCCGATGATGAGGCCGGATCGGCGCCAGTCCCGCGCGTAGCAATGCGAAAGCGGATCGGTATAGATGCCCGCCTTCACGCAGGCCTCCGCGACCTGCATGTCATTCACGTCGGTGAGTAGACCGACGGGGATCCGCAAGCCGGCCTCCGGCACGTTATCGACCTGAAGCAATCCTGCCGCTTCACTGCGCAGCGCCTCGATCAGCAAGGCACGCCGCCTGCCATAGAGGCGGCGCATCTTGTTCATGTGGGAGGCGAGATAGCCCTCGGAGTTGAAGCGCGCGAGCACGAGCTGCGTGAGCATGGGCACGAGCGTCGACCGAATGGCGAGCGAACCGAGGAGATCCGGCGGCACCACGAGATAATTCACCCGCAGGCCCGGCGCGAGAGGCTTGCTGAGGCTCCCGCAATAAATCACGCGCTTCGCCTGC
>JBDZVF010000473.1:0-4606 GCA_040255575.1 Pseudomonadota bacterium
GATCCATTCGGACGAATTGAGTTTTCATGGCGGCCGAGGATAGCGCCATCACCCAAGGCCAGCGAGGCTGCGCAATAATCCAGGCGGGCGGACGGTCGTTTCCGCTCGGCATCGGCTCATCAGGGGGAGTCTCGAATGAATATGCGTGGAGTGATTTTCCTCGCCATCGCCGCCTTGGCCGTGCACGCGGTAGAGGCGCGCGAGCACAAAGTCGGCCCGCTGACCCTCGAGAGCCAGGGCAGTTTCTTCGTGGGGGGCGAAGTGAAGCCGGCGCCGCGATCCACCGCCGCGGGTCCTGCCGCCCCAGCGGGCGAAATCACCGTCAATCAAATGTACGTGCAGTACCAGATTCCGCTGCGGGCGCAGCGGCATGCACCGGTCGTCATGGTCCATGGCTGTTGTCTCAGCAGCAAGACATGGGAGACGACGCCGGACGGGCGCATGGGCTGGAACGAATATTTCGTGCGCAAAGGCCGCTCGGTGTATCTGGCGGACCAGGTCTCCCGCGCGCGTTCGGGGTTCGACCCTTCAGTGATCAGCGCGGTGAAATCGGGTGCTTCGCCGCCGAGCGCGCTGCCAGACATCATCGCCGCAAGCCATCAGGTCGCCTGGACGGTGTTCCGCTTCGGCCCGAGCTATCCACAGCCGTTCGAGGATGGTCAGTTCCCGGTCGAGGCGGCCGCGGAGCTCTACAAGCAGATGATCCCGGACCTCAATGCCTTGCTGCCCACGCCGAACCCGACGTGGGCCAATCTCGCCGCACTCGGCAGGCAGCTGAACGGCGCTGTGCTGATGGGGCATTCCGAGTCGGGCTTCTTCCCGCAGCAGGCGGCGCTCATCGACCCATCGGGCATTCGCGCGATGATCTCGATCGAGCAGCCGTGCCCCGAGCTCACCGAGACACAGGTTGCGGCGCTCGCGCGCATTCCCACGCTCGTGATGTTTGGCGATCACCTCGGCGATGTGCCGCCCGGTATCGTGAACTGGAAGACGACGTACGAAGGCTGCACCGCGTACGTGGACAAGGTGAAGAGCGCCGGCGGGGACATCACGATGATGTGGCTACCGGCCATGGGCATCCGGGGCAACAGTCACATGCTCATGCAGGACAGGAACAACCTGCAGCTCGCGGATCTGATCCTCGGCTGGCTCGACGAGCACGTCGACAAAAAGAAGAAGTAGGCCGGCGTTCAGCCGGCCTTCACTTCAGCGCGCCTTCGCGACAGAGCTGCCGGTAGATGCGTTTTCGGTGGCCTTGCCGCGCTTGGATTCGAGGTACCACGTCAGCATGGGGTTGTTGACGTCCGCAACCGCTTTCGCCACCGCGTCATCGACGCACACCTTGAAGGCCTTGCGCTGAACGAGCGGCACGGTTTCGAGCGGGCCACCGCACGCACGCTGCGCGGCGCTCTGCAGGCGCCCGTACAGAACGGCGGCGCCCACTGCGCTGATGAGGCGAATGTCGTCGTAACGCACCGTCTCCGTCTTCACGGTGACGACCGGGTCCGCCGCCACGGCGAGCGAGCTGCCCATGGCAAGGATGGACAACAGAAGCATGTGGATCTTCGACTTCATACGTGAGCCCACTGCTGGAGGTTGTGATGAGTTACATCAAACCACAGGCTGGGCGCACAAATCAGATGCACATCACACATCCCGGGCGTGTGAATGTAGGGACTTGCCGGACTTGTGATGTCTTTCCCGGCGACTGGCGTTCTGTCAAATATCGCGCGGGGCGTTACATGCCGCGCGCCTGTTGCGCCTGGCTCACGAGCCGCACGAACTCGGCGCGATAGCCAAACGGGTCCGCCCCCATGCCAGCTTGTGCTTGTTTAATGACATCTTCGAAGCTGAGCGCGCCGACGTACTGGCTGCCGCGCAGGAGTTGAGCGAACCCCGCAACCGCGGTGGAAAGCTCACGTCATCCCGGAGCGCCGCGGGAACCCCATTCGCTGTTCTTCGCTGGGCGGCCTGACCCTTGGACGGTGCGGTATGCGCAAACCTTGGAAACGCTGAGCCGATCCGTGCGGGTTTTGCGCGTCCCTCCTTTGAGTGAGCTCCGCCACTAACCTGCGGTAGCGAGCCGGGATCACTCCTGGTGAATGGCGCCGACGCTGTTCATCCAGCATCGTCGCGCGCACACAGGAGCTCACCTCATGGTCTCTCTCAAAACATCACTGACGCTGGTTGCCGTCTTCGCTTTGGCAGGTGCCGTCGCGCCCGTGGTGGCGCAGGAGCCGGTCGTGACTGTGACCGGAACCCGCACGGCGTGCGAAGGGCTTTCCGCTAAAGATTCCAGCAAGTTAGCGCGTGAAGCTGAGAAGAAGGGTTGGTATCAGGACGCCTCGGATTGCTTCCTCGCCGCGGGCGAATACACCCGCGCGCATCGGGCGAGTGCCCGGCTCGCCGAAGAGGCCGCGGAGGCGCAGAAGCGGGATGCGTCGCGTGCGGCCGAGAGCGCGAAGAGTCAGATGGCGCAGATCCGCGCGGCATTCCGCTGAAAGAGAAGGAAGCCCTCAATCGCCGGGCGGCTCGGAGCGTTCAATTGCCCGGCCGTCTCGGAGCCTCAATCGCCGCGCGGCCAGGAGCGCTCAGGCGCTGCGCGGCCGGGGGTACCCAGTCGCTGCGCGGCACGGAGCGCTTGGTCACCGCGTGGCGCGGAGCGCGCCCAGTCGCCGCGCGCCCAGTCGCCGCGCGGCCAGGAACGCGCCTTCGGCAATACCACGTCCAGAGGATTGACGTGCCGCGCCGGAAATCGCTGAATGCAGGCTCCGCCCCTGGCCGATGTCGGCCGCGGGCATTGGCTCCGTCGCTGCTGAAGGAGAGTTCCGGTGAGTTTTGTCCTGCCTGCGTTACCTTTTTCCCTGGATGCCCTGGCCGCCAAAGGCATGTGTCGTGAAACGCTCGAGCTGCATCATGGCAAGCATCACAATGCCTACGTGACCGCGCTCAATGGCCTGGTCGACAAGAACGAGGCCCTGAAGGGCAAGTCGCTCGAAGAGCTGATCAAGCTGAGCTACAACAAGGAGGACCTCACCCCGGTCTTCAACAACGCCGGCCAGCACTGGAATCACAGTGTCTTCTGGGAGTCGCTCTCGCCGAACGGCGGCGGCATCCCCGGCAAGCTGGAGAAGAAGCTCGTCGAGGACTTCGGCAGCGTCGACAAGTTCAAGGAGCAGTTCAAGGCCGCGGCCCTCGGCCAGTTCGGTTCGGGCTGGGCGTGGCTGATCCAGGCCAAGGACGGGAAGCTCAAGATCACCAAGACCGGCAACGCCGGCACGCCGGTCGCCACGGGCGAGGGCAAGGTGCTGCTGGTGCTCGACGTGTGGGAGCACGCCTACTACGTCGACTTCCGCAATCGTCGTCCGGACTTCACGGACAACTTCCTCAACAAGCTCGCCAACTACGAGGCGGCTGCCGCCAAACTCTGATCCACCCTCGCGGCGCTGGGGCACGCGTGCGTGCCACCAGCGCCCGCGTGCTGCCAGCTACTGCCCACATCCAGCCCCGCCGCCGCCCGCGCGCAGCCTCGCAGCTCACGTAGCGAGCCAGTGAGCGGATAGCACGCGCGTCAGGAAAGCGGACAGCCCGCGCGTGCCCGCGCCCAAACGCCGCCAATCTCTCTATCCTCCGCCCGGCTGAACACCAACGACCCACGGGGGGAGATCACATGATCACGAAAGGCATCGCACGGCTCGCAGCCGCTGCGCTCATCGTGCTGGCCGGCGTCGCGCAAGCGGCCGACAGCGGCAAGCCGCTGGACCGGGCCGCGCTCATCAAGCTGGCGAACGACTACTTCGGCGCGCTGCTCGCGCATGACCCGGGCAAGGCGCCGCTCGCGTCCGATGTGAAAACCGTCGAGAACGCCAAGCGCATCAAACCGGGCGAAGGCCTCTGGAAGACGACGACCTCCGGCCCGACCGAGTTCCGCATCGTCGTGCCCGACACGGTCTCGCAGCAGGTCGGCGGCATGTTCATGATCCAGTCCGACAACAAGCCGGCGCAGGTCGGTTTCCGTCTGAAGGTCGTGAACGGCAGGATCGCCGAAGCCGAGCACATGATCGCCCTGCCGCGCGAGCAGTTCCTCACGAACCTGCAGAAGGTGCGTCCGGCGATCCTCATGGATGTGCCCTACGAGTACCGCGATTCGCGCGGGCGCCTCCTGCACATCGCCAAGTCCTACTACGACGCGCTCGATCTGAACAATGGCTCGCTCGCGCCATTCGCGCCCGATTGCGACCGTCACGAAAACGGCTTTCGGACCGCGCCGAACGGCGGCGCCGTCGGTGGCGCTGGCATGCCGGGCGGGCCGCCGCGGCCGCCGAGCCTCACGGGCATGGTGGATTGCAAGAGCCAGCTCGACTCGCAGGCGATGGCCTACATCAGCACCATCGACCATCGTCGCGTGGAGATCGCGGACGAGCAGACCGGGCTTGCGCTCGGCTTCTCGCATTTCCATCACGACATGAAGACGAAGGAATACAAGATCCTCAACGACCCGAGCCGCGAGGTCAGCAAGATGAGCTTCGATCCCTTCGACCTGCCGGCCATGCACATCTACAAGATCTGGGGCGGGCAGATTCACGAGATCGAGGCGATGGACTTC
>JBDZVF010000028.1:0-25421 GCA_040255575.1 Pseudomonadota bacterium
ATAGTAGTAAAGCCGTTGCGCGCTGTAGTCGGAACGGGGCAGAACGAGGCAGTCGAGGAAATCGAGCCGGCCGGTGGCCCATTGTTCGGCAATGAAACGTATCTCGGGGGCGAATCTTCGCTCGATGAACGTGTCTGCGTGCGGCGTTTTCGTATCAGCATTGCCGCTGAGGCGCACCGGCACAGCACCGCTGGCCAGAATGATCTCCACCGGCACATCGGGCCCAACGTAACCCACCACTCGACGGCCGGCGTGCGCGGCCTCCCGGGCTGCACTCAGCGGGTCCGTCAGCAGCTGCGTGATCTGTGTTTCTGTCGAAGTGCTCATGTTGCGAGCCATGCGGGCAAGGCCAGTGCGACCGCGGGCACCGCGATCAGCAGGGCGAGATGGAGGAAGTCCGCTGCGAGAAAGGGCAGCACCCCTTTGAAAATTCGGGACAGTGGCACGTCTTTGGCTATTTCCTGGATGACATAGAGATTGATGCCGATAGGCGGGTGGATGAAACCGATCTCCATGGTGCGCACGAGAAATATCCCGAACCAGATCGGCGAGAGCCCGAGCGAATGGATGATCGGCAGCAGAATGGGCGTCGTCAGCAACATGAGTGCCAGCCCGTCGAGCACCGATCCCAGCAGCAGCAGGATGACCGCCATTGTGACGACAGCGATCGTGGGATTGCCCGACTGGGTATCCATGATCGCGGCGATCTGATCGCTGAGGCCCGTCAGGCTCATGAACACCGCGAAGATGAGAGCGCCGATGATGACGACGTAGAGCATCCCGGTCGTTCGCAACGTATCCGACAGGGCATCGAGCAGGACCGTTCGGCTGAGCCGGCGCCGCCGCGCGCACAGCGCCAGCGCGCCAACGACTCCTATCGCTGCGGCCTCGGTAGGCGTGAACCACCCCAGGCCGATTCCAGCCAGCACGAGCACGACGAGCGCCACGAGATCCCCGACCCGCAGCAGCGCGGCGCGGCGCTTGCGCCAGCCCACGCGCGGGAGCGCGGGACCGAGTGAGGGACGCCACCGGCATACGAGCACGATGGTGACCAGATAAAACAGGGTCTGCGTAATGGCTGGAACGATGGCCGCAGTGAAGAGCTTGCCGATCGACTGCTCGGCCAGGATCCCGAACACGATGAGCGCGCCGGAGGGTGGAATGATCGATCCCAGCGTACCGCCCGCGGCGATGGCGCCGGTCGCGAGCGCATCCGAGTAACCTCGGCGTCGCATCTCGGGGAGGCCCACGAGCCCCACGGTTGCGGCCGTGGCGAGACTCGAGCCGCTGATCGAGCCGAACCCCGCGCAGCCGAGAATCGAGGCGAGCGCCAGACCTCCCCGGCGGTGGCCGATGAGCCGGGCCGCCGCGTCGAAGAAATCGCGGCTCGCGCCTGCCGCGAAACACAGGTGCGCCATGAGCAGGAACAGGGGCAGCAGGCCGAGCTCGTACCGTGAGGCGGTCTCGAAAAGGACTCCGCCGGCCTTGATCAGCGCGGGTTCCGCTCCGAGGAGGAACACGAGGCCGACAAGCCCGACCGTCCCCAGGGCCACCCCGATAGGGATGCCGAGTGTGAGCAGGAGGAGGAGGGCGATGACGCCCGTGACGCCGCTCACCGTTCGCTGGCCCGAGGCTTGATCGTGCGGTATGCGAACACCACGACGATCGCGAGCATTGAAATGCTGCACAGGATGCGCAGCGGGCGAAGAGAAATATGCAGCAGCTCCGTTTCTTCGTAACCGTCCCAATGCCCGATCGTCAGCCAGATGGACGCGACGGTGAGCGCGGCGAAAAACACAGCCGAGATCAGTGAGCCGCTGCGCGTGAGCAGACGTTTCCTGCGGGGCGTGAGCCGATTGAGGAGCAGCTGGACGCTGGCGTGCGTGCCGGCGAGCGTGGCACTCAGCATCGAGACGCAGGCCGTCACGAGAATCGCGGCCTGAATGATTTCCAGCGCGCCGTGCAGCGGGAGCGACAGCCAGCGCCCCGAAACCGCGATCGTCTCGACCACGGTAGCCGTGGCGAGGCCAGCCGCGCCTGCATAGAAGAGGGGGCCCCGCGGTCTGGGCGGCGCCTTGTCTGGAGTCAGCTCATCCAAACGCCATTCTCCCCGGATTCGAGCTGAAGCGTGGGCAGGCCGGCCGCTCGAGTGATGTCGCAGAGGTAGGCCTCGACCCGCCGTGCCGTCTCTGCGGTGGCGAGCACCGGTCGTCCGGGCGGCTCGATGTACACGGGAAGAAAGCCCGACCGGAGCCGCCCGTCCCGTTCCATCCGGACCCGGCCGAGCATCGAATGCACCGCCTGGGGATGGAATGGCGCGAGCTCGTACGCCGGATCCGGCTCGAAGCCGAAAAGCTGCCGGCGGCGTTGTGCCCAGGCCGCGCGCGTTGGGTGCGATTGCGCCGGGCTGAGCGCACGGGTTACCACGCAGCCGTTTCCGAGCCCGTGAAAGATGGGTCGTCCACGATACATCTCGATGCCGCGGGCAATGTGCGCGTGGTGCCCGCTCACGACATCCGCGCCAGCATCGATGGCGGCATGTGCAAGTGGAATCTCATAGGGAGCGAGCTTGACGGGGGTATGGACGATACCCTTGTGAAGCGCGACGACCAGCAGATCGACTTGCGGGCGCAGGCGTGCGATGTCCTCACTCATCGCGCGAACCGACTCCGGGTCCAGCCGCTCGAGCGGGGCCGCCGGCGCGATCGATGTGCCATCGCTGGCCTCGACTCTCACGTATGCACATCCGGCTTCTTTTTCGCTGGCCCAGGCGGACTGCGGCCCCACGCAGTTGTAACTGAGCAGGCCGATGCGTCGGCCCGCTCGTTCCAGGATCGCAGGCGCGCGTGCTTCGGCGAGAGTGGCGCCAGCCCCGGCGTATGCCACACCTGCGGAGTCGAGTGCCTCCAGGGTGTCAGCTATACCTGCAGCGCCCAGATCGCCGATGTGATTGCCCGCGAGCGAGACAGCACCAAACCCCGCCCGCGCCAGGGCGGGGACGTGAGCCGGATCCGCGCCGGGCGCGGGAACGTCGGCCGTCCGCTCGATGCCGCTGCGACTGTGGGGCACCTCGAGGTGGCCGATGGCAAGATCCGCCGCGCGCAGGGCAGGAGCGATCCCGCCGAGCCAGTGGTCGGGATCGGGCTCGTCGAGCACGAGGTCGCCACACAGGAGGAGTTCGAAGTCACTCATTTTTCAGTTGATTGTTTGCAAATCCCTTGATGATATTGTGCGCAACATGCCTACCAGCCCAACTCGCGCCGCGACTCGCGGCAAGCTCACCTCTCCCGCGAAAACCCGTCCCGCGCAGAGCAAGGAACCCGTTTCCGTCAGCGCCGTGGTCGAGTGGATCCGCGAGCGCATTCGCCGCGGACGGCTCGTGCCGGGGCAGCGCCTCGTCGAAGCAGACATCATGCGGGAGCTTTCCGCCAGTCGCGGTCGGGTGCGCGAAGCGCTGCAGCGGCTCTCAACGGAAGGTCTCGTCACCATCGAGGAGTTTCGCGGCGCGTCGGTCCGGCAGTTCTCGCGCGATGAAATCCGGCAGATCTACCGCACGAGGATGGCGCTCGAAGGGCTCGCGGCACGCGACTTTGCCGCGGCCGATGCCCCGGACCTGAAGCGCCGGCTCGCGCAACTGCAGGAAGAGCTCAACACGGTCGAGAATACGGGCGACCATGAGCGCTTCGCGCGCCTCAACGACGAGTGGCACCGGCTGATCATCGAAGGCTCCGGGAACAGCTACATCGCCATGTTCGTCGAGCGGCTGCGCGTGCCGACGTACCGCCTTCTCTTCTCCACGTTCTACAACGCCCAGCGCATCGACGACGCAAACGCCAACCACCGTCGCATCAGCGAGGCCATCCTCGCGGGCCGCGCCAGGGAAGCCGAGCGGCTCATGCGCGAGCACGTCGAGGAGGGGCTCGAGGCCCTGAAGAGCATCGAAATCGAATAGGTCCCGGTCGCCGCCGCGGCGGGCGCTCTGACAGGGTTTCCTGACAGGAGCGCGAGGCGCGTGGCTCACGCGCGTCCACGCGCGCGAGGACAGTCTGCGTTTCATAGGTCTTTGCCCCTGAGGTCGCCGCAATCTATGAAAGGGCGGACTAAATTGTCAACAAAGTGGTGCACCACCTGTGCCGGCCTGCGGGCGGCGAGCGCGCGGCGTTCGCCTGTGCCGCAGCTCGCCATCAGGAGCCCATTCGACGAGTTACCGGATGGCGCCCGCAGGTAACACACTACGAGCGTTGAACTGCCGCGGAAACGGGGGCGCATCGGGGAAGGTCGCGAATTTCGCCTCCCCGAGGCCGGCGCCCAGGCGCGCCATCAGGGCCCCGGCGCGGTCGTTCATCGCGCGGGCGCTCGTGTCAGGCCAGTGACCGGTTGTGATCGCTTCTTCCATCAGCGCAATCGCGGTGATCTGCTCGATAGCCGTGAAAACGCAGTGACCTGAGCGATGAACTCCCATCTGACGTAGCCAGGATGCCGATCCGGCTTCCTCGACAGTCGCCTCGTACGCGCGGAATTCGCTGATCGACGCTCTCGGGTCTGTAGCAGTGAACAGGACGAGCGTGGGTTTCTTCAGGCGGCCGGTCAGCGCTCCACTGCTGCGCGCCCAGGCGACGGCAGCCGCATCAGCCTGCACACGAGGTGCCGCGGCGAGCGTCCTGAAATCCGTAGCCACGTCCGCCCCTGCGCGCCTGTAGAGCTCGTTTGCCAGTGCCTTCGTCTCTGGATCGGCTGCCTCGAACAAAGCGCTGTAGTCGACGCCGACGTTCCAGCTGAACGCGCCGCCCGCCGGCAGCTCCGCGCCGGCCCTCAGAATCGAGACTCCTGCGATCGCTTCTGCGATCGTTCGAAGGCGCGTGTCGATGTCGGAGGAGGGCGGGGGATCGGGGAGGCCCGCCGGCCATCCGGAGATCTGGCCGATCGCCGCAATCAAGGCAACCCGCGCGCGCCCGAGCGGTGACTGCAGCGCCCGCGCGACGACGCTTTTCAGGAGTCCGGTGGTTTCCTCGTAGCTCGCCGCTCCGGCAAGCTCGATCGGCTCGGATTCGTTCGCGAGCAGCGTCTTCGTGACGAAGGCGATATCCAGTCGCTGGTTCCACATCGCGATGAGTCCCGCGCCGCCCCCGCACGTGGGAACGAAGCCATCGAAATCGTCCGGGTAGGCTTCCGCGGCATCGCGCGCGACGAGCCCGCCGAGCGATCGTCCGGTGACGATCGTGTGGCGGGGCTTGCCGAACCGGTCGGTGAAGAGCGCTTTCAGCTGCGCAAGATCGCTCGAGCCTTCGCGAATATCCCAGCCCGTGACGTCCCGGGCCTTGCCGCCGGTTGCATACCCGAGGCGATGGAGCGCGTCGTACAGGGTCGCGTCGCGATTTCCCGCGATTCCTGGCAGGTCCGCGTTGAGCACCAGAGTGCCGTTCCACCGCTCCGGCACATGAAGGCGGTACTGGGTTTTATTGGCGAGCCGCCCGGAGATCTCCTGCGCGGCCGCGTTTTCCGCATGCGCTGGTGCCAGCAGCAGCGCGCTACCGATAGCGAGCGCGCAAGTCGCAGCAGATAGAGATCGGGCTAGTGGAAATCGCATCGTCCGGTTACCCCGCTGTACTTATTTTGGTCTCTGGCGCGCCGAGCGCCTGCTCGAGGCGCGGCGGCGCCGGTTGCCTCGATGTTGCTGTCATGATTATTATCACGATTGTTGACAATCCGATCAACCATTACACGACACACGCACTGAGCTTTGGAGGGGGAGAATGCCTTGCACGCCTGTAGCTGACATCGTCCGTCGTCTTACCTGGGGCATGGGAGCCTGTCTGCTTGCGTCCGCGGCGGCGGCTGCCGAAACCCAGGGAGAGCCACAGGAGGTGGAGGAAGTCGTCGTCACCGGAAGCCGCGTGCGCGGCGCCGAGCCCGTCGGCGCGGCGGTAACGAGACTCGACCGAGCCGCGATCACTTCATCGACCCAGCCAACGGTCGATCGCATCCTGAAAGAGTTGCCGCAGAATTTCGACCTCGGCGTCAGCGAGAACTCCCGCGGCCAGTCGGGCGGTGCTGCCAATATCGTGTACGGCAACTCCGTCAACCTGCGCGGCATCGGCCCGTACGCGACGCTCGTTCTGCTCGACGGTCACCGCGTGACCAACAACTCCCGCTCGACCGACCCCTCGATCCTGCCCACGCTCGCCCTCGAGCGAATCGAAGTGATCGCCGACGGCGCCTCGGCGATCTACGGCTCCGATGCGATTGCCGGCGTCGTGAACCTCATTCCCCGGCGCACGCTCGACGGCGTGGAAGTTTTCGCACGAGGAGGCTTTGCGGACCAGGGCCATTTCGGGGAGTCATCGGTCGGCGCGGCATGGGGCAAGGTGTGGGACCGCGGCCAGGTGATGCTCGCGTTCGAGCATGTCGAGCGTGACAATCTCTCGGGCGACGACCGGGACTTTTTCGTCTCCGATCAGCGCGCCTTCGGCGGGCGCGATCATCGCGTCACGCGCTGCAGCCCGGCCACGCTGCGAATCGGCAGCACGACGTATGCGATGCCTGCGGAAGGGTTGACGCCGGCCAACGTGGGATCCCTCGTCGCCGATACCGCGAACCTCTGCGATAGCAACAGCGGGCAGGACCTCTTTCCCGAGCAGCGCTACAACTCTTTCGCCAGCACGCTGAGCTTCGATTTCACCGATCGCGTCAGGCTTCGCGGGGACGCCTTCTATACCAAACGAGACCTCCTTCGGAATCCGCCCCACACGAGCGGGACACTGATCGTGCCGCAGACGAACGCATGGTTCGTGCGGCCCGCGGGATTCACGGGGACGAGCTATCAGATCGACTACAACTTCCAGAACGATCTGCCGATCAACAGCACGCGCGGTGGCCAGGAGACCTGGCAGATAACCCCGAGCCTGATCGTGGGTCTTGGTGGCGACTGGCAGCTGGAAGCTCTGGTGGGCCGCGGGGCCACACAAGATCGCGCGAACCAGACGCGAGGCCTGAACAACGCGGCGCTTGCAGCGGCGCTTGCGAGCTCCGATCCGGCGAGCGCGTTCGATCCGTATGGGCTCGGACGCACCTCCGATGCGGTCCTCGCCGCGATCTCCGATCAGATATTCCTCGCACCGACCGATCAACGTTTCATGGGGTACGAGTTGCGGGTCAACGGGACGCTCGCCACCTTGCCGGGCGGCAATCTCGGCGTGGCCGCGGGATTCGAGCGGCAGGAGATCGATGTAGACATCGGTACCGCACGCGGAGGTCCCAGCGCAGCCCTCGTGTCCAACAGCTATTCCCGGGAAGTGGACTCTGCGTACGTCGAGGTGCAGGTACCGATCTTCGGTCCCGGAAACGAGCGCCCCGGGTTGACGCGGCTGACGGCTACCGGTGCGGCTCGGTACGACGACTACAGCGATGTGGGAGACACCACCAACGTCAAATTCGGGCTGACCTGGAAGCCGTTCACGCAGCTCGGGATTCGTGGGAGCTATGGAACGAGCTTCCGCGCCCCGCTGATCACGCAGGTGTACGGCAACAGCAACATGCTGGGCGTCAGCACGTATCAGAATCCCGCCGGCGGTCCGCCGTTGCAGGGCGTGTCGCGGGTGGGCCCGAACCTGGGTCTGACGCCCGAGAAGGCGACAACCTGGTCCGCCGGCCTCGACTGGGATGCGACAGACGCGCTGCGTCTTTCGCTCACCTATTTCGACGTGAACTATCGCGGGCAGATCGAAAGCCCTTCAGGCGCGAACGCGCTCGCGAGGGAGGCCGACTTCGCAGGGATGAACATCGTGCTGAGGGGAGACGACGCACGCAACGCTGTGCTGGCTGCACTGGCGAGCGGCGCGGCCGCGCCCACCGCGCCCTATCCGGGTGGCAGCATCGATGGAGTCGACCTCTTCATCGACATTCGCAACTTCAACCTGGGAGTCTCGAATACCAGCGGGTTCGACTTTCAGGGCCAGTACACGCTCGATGCCGGGCGTGTCGGAGAGTTCAGGCTCTCCAGCAACGCGACATACCTGACGCAGTATGATGTCTCGCTCACTCGCAACGCGCCCGTCGTCGATCGGCTGAATACGATTTTCTATCCGCTGCGACTCAAGATGCGCAACAGCGTCCAATGGCAAAAGGGGCCCCTGCAGGCGTTGCTCAGCGCCACGTACGTGAATGGATACAGGAACAATGCAGTGACTCCCACGGAGGATGTGAGTAGCTATATGCCGGTGGACCTTTCCCTGGCTGCGTACCCGGCCGTCGCCAGCTCGAGCGCGTTGCTCAAGGGGCTGCGCGTGGGTGTCGATGTGCGAAACGTGTTCGACAAGGATCCGCCGTACGTGAATATCGCGCCCAGCCTGAATGGCAGCGGCGGATACGACGCGACGGTTGCCAATCCGATCGGACGCCTGTTTGGGGTCAATGTGCGGGCGACGTGGTGACCCGCCGCGCCGGGACGACACTTGGCCGGGCGCTGCTGCTATGTGCAGCAGCGTTCGCAAGCGGTGCGGGGGTGAGCGCCTGTCACGCGGCGGAGCAGGCGCTGACCTCGCCGGAAGCCATACGCCACGTCGAAGAGGCGAGAGCGATCGCAGGATCGGATCTCGCAGCGGAGATGGAAGCGCTGTGCCGCAAGCCACGCCGTTCGCGCGTTCTCGGGCAGCCACTGCCCGCAGGTGCGCGGCCTGCGCCAAGACCACCGGATCCACCGGAGGTTGGGTTCGAGCCTACGCGGGTGTTCGACAACATGTACTACTTCGGCTCGCCGAAGGTGGGCGCCACCGTGGTGGTCACGTCTGAAGGGCTGGTGCTGATCGATACGCTCACGTTGAGTGAGGACGTGGAACGCATCCTCTTGCCGGGCATGCGCAAGGTCGGGCTGGATCCGGCGCAGATAAAGGTGGTCGTGCTGACACACGCGCACGGGGATCACCACGGAGGGGTGCGATACCTGCGGGATCATCTGCCGGGGTTTCAGGTCATCATGAGCGCGCGGGACTGGGCGTTCTCCGAGCAGCCGTACTTCATGTCCGATGGATCGCCCGACCCGGCCCCCAAGCCGCCGCGTGCCCCGCAAGACATCGCATACACCGGGCGCCATGAGCTCACCCTCGGTGAGATGCGCATGAAGATCCTCGAAACGCCCGGCCATACGCCGGGGACTTCGAGCCTCATTTTCACCGTCGTGCACCAGGGCGAACCCCAAGCCGTGATGCAGTGGGGCGGCGGCACGCCGATGGGCACCGAGTACGCGCTCGAGACCGTCGAGCGATTCGTTGCAGAAGCTCGCGCGGCGCACGTGTCCGTTCGCTGGTCGAGTCACACGGATGAGCGTTCCCGGGCAAGGCTTGCCGCCATCAGGGCGAATCCGTCGGCGGCGAACCCGTTCATCGAGGGGAGCGAAAAGCTGGGTCGATATCTCGCTATCGTGGAAGCGTGCAAGCGCGCCGTCACGGCTCAGTGACCAAAGGGAGGAGCGTGCTCCTATTTCAGCTCATAGAAGCGCAGGTTCACCACGGTCGCCTGACGCTCGGCTGTCGCGAGAAATAGCGCCTTGTTGAGCCAGGCGTATCGGCTGTCGCTCGGTGCCTCGAACTCCGCGACCGTCCGAAAATAATACTGGGAAGGGTCGACCGCCTCCCCCTTGGCCAGCCGATCGATCACATCGGCCGGGCCATGCCTCATGCCGCGATTGGTGATCATGATCGTGACACCGTCGCTGGTGCGCAGCGTGTACTTCGCTTCGATCTGCAGAACCCCATCCCCACGAACGTACTGCCAGTCGGCGCCGCCGTTGAGGATGGTGCCCTTGATGCGCGGCCCTTCGAACTTGCCCCCCGTGATGGGCACGATCCTTCTCAATCCCTGAGGCCCGGTTCCCACCACGATCGGCGCGTCGATGGTGACGTGAGCCTCGAAGGCAAATGCGTTCGCCAGGCTGGCCGCGGGCCCTGGCTCTGCAGCCCCGGTGCTGGAGGAGTACAGGCCGATCAAAAAAGAGGCGGAGAGGGCGGTGAGGAGTCTTGCGGCTCGAGTGTTCATGTCTGTCCCGTTCCGGTTCGAGAGGGGGCAAGAGTATCAGTCGGGCGACTTTCGGCGAGCAGCCCGATTGATGAGGACCGCCGGGCGGAAGTGCTGACGTGCGGCCAGAAGATGGTCACGTGCTACGTGGCGACACGATCGGGCCTGTGGTTCCATGGCAGGAGGTACGGCGCGGCAAGCTGCGCCGCTCTTTCGTCAATGCGTCGAGGCAGACAATGTCGAATGTCCTTCCTGCATCCGGCCCACACGTCGTCCCTTCAACCGGTCGGCGCGTGAAGTTTCCCGCCTGGATGCGCGAGCCGCTGTTGCATTTCGTCGTGCTGGGCGCAGTGCTGTTCGCGGTGGATCACATCGTCGCGGACCGCGCCGGCGATCCCCACACGATCACTGTGGACGCGAGCGTGGATCGATATGCACGCGAGCTCTTCAGGCAGGAGCACGGGCGCGATCCGAACGCCGAGGAGCTGCACGCGCTCCGGCAACCCTGGCTCGAAAACGAAGTGCTCTATCGCGAAGGCATCGCCATGCAGCTCGACAAGGGTGACCCCGCAATTCGCGATCGGGTGATCTTCAAGATGCGGAACCTGATCGAAGCGGGCCTGAGGACCCCGACCTTCGATGAGAAGACCTTGCGCGCCTGGTTCGAGAAGAATCGGGCCAGGTACGAGCAGCCTTCTGCCCCGGCGGACTTCGAGCAACTCGGTGGTGTCGTGCTACAGGACTGGATCGATGCCACGATGGCGGAGCAGCGCTCGGCTGCTGTGCTCGCGATGGAAAAGCGGTACACGGTCAAAGTGACGGCCGAGGAGTCCACGGCCGCTATCCCCGACGCCGCCGCGAGGGCGGGGGAATGAAGCGTGTATTTCGGCTCTTGTTGCTGACATTCGCGGCGCTGTGGTCGGCGCATCTGCCTGCCCACGAGATGACGATGGCCGAGCTCGAGCTGCGCGAAACGGCCAGGGGAGAGTTCCTGTGGACGTGGGTCGCGAGCGCGCAGCCCATCGCCGGGGAGCTGTCGGTGCACTGGCCGGCTGCGTGCCAGGCGGACGAATCCGCTTTGCATTGTGGTCAGGCGGGCTTGCAGGGCACGCTGGAAGTTGCGGGCCTCGGCAAGTCGTTCTCCTCTGCAATAGTCAGAGTGCACTGGCTCGACGGGCAGAGCCGTGTGTATGCGCTCACGTCCGTGCAGCCTGAAGTGCGGCTGTTCGGCTCGGCCGAGGACCAGCGTGGGATGGCTGAGCTTGCGCGTGCTTACGTGGTGTTGGGCGTGGAGCACATCCTCACGGGATATGACCATCTCGCGTTCGTTCTGGCGTTGCTGTTCCTCGTGGGATTCAACAGAAAACTGCTGATCACGATCACCGCGTTCACCGCGGCACACAGCCTGACGCTGGCGCTCAGCGCGCTCGGGCTGTTCACGCTTCGGCCGCCGCCCGTGGAAGCGACGATTGCCTTGTCGATCATGCTCGTTGCCGGCGAGGCACTGCATAAACGAATGACACTGTCGAAGCGCTGGCCTGCGCTGGTGGCGTTCCTCTTCGGCCTGGTGCACGGACTCGGATTTGCCGGCGCACTGAAGGAAATAGGGCTGCCGCAGGAGCATCTGGTCGTGGCTTTACTGACCTTCAACGTCGGCGTGGAGCTGGGTCAGCTCTTTGTTGTGGCCATTTCGTTCGGCATTTGGCGGGCGCTCTCCCGCCTGCCGCAGTTCAGTGCCGCTCGCACGCCCGCGCTGTATGCCATCGGCAGTGTCGCCACTTACTGGTCCATCACGCGCATTGCCCAAATAATCATGTGACTCTTCTTCGATCCGATCGAACCGTGGTCGGTCCATCGCTGCCAACGATATGCGATATCGGTGTTACGCGATTGAAGAGAGGGGCGGTTTTGCCTACCGTCACCCCGCTGCGTACTGACAATGATGCAGTCGAGGGGGGGAAGCGATATGAAGCTCGATCAGCGGGATTCTGCGCGCGCAGCCTGGCGCGCGGCGATGACGCATGAGGCCTGCGCGGGCGCACCCGAACACTACATGATGGCCGCCGCCGCAACCCCCGCGGCGGTACGCCAGGGCTCGCCGGCATCGGCGCCCGCTTCGATGGCCGCCTCCAGGGCGGCCGACAAACGGCCGTTTCCCTCGGCCGTGATACTCGAGGCGCAGATCGAAACCTCGTCACGTCGCCGCGGTGTGGGCTACCTCTTCACCAGCGCCGAAGGTCACGTGAAACGTCTGGCGCCGATGCCGGCGAAACCAAGGCGCGTCGCGACACGCGACACAATGTGCTCCGAGTTCGATCTCGAGCGCAGCGACTAGAGGCCCTGTCGAGATGCTGACGCGATTCATGAGGCTCGGGCTGCTGGCAGCTGGATTCGGGCTCGCCTGGGTCGCGGTCAGCGCGCACGCGGCGGCGCTCACCACAACCGCTATCGAAGGGGTGGTGAGGGCGGGAACGCCGATCGAGGTCATTGGCGAGAATTTCGCCGGCACTGAAGGGCCGGTCGCACTGCCGGACGGCAGCCTGCTGTTCACGGAAAACCGCGCAGCGCGGGTCACTCGGATCGCGCTCGATGGCAGCGTCGCGGAGTTCCTCACCAACCCTGCCGGGCCGAATGGCCTGGCGCTGAATGCACAAGGAAACCTCGTCGCCACACTCACCGTGCAGCCAGGCGTCGGCGTCATCCATCCGCTCGACCAGGCCGCGATCCTCGTCGACAAGGCAGAGGGCAAGCCTCTGAAGAGGCCCAACGACCTGGTCATAGATCGCAGTGGTGGCGTGTATTTCACTGATCCGGGCGGACTCCGGAAGGCCGGAGAGCCAGCCGTTGCCGCCGTCTACTATCTCAGCCCGCATGACGGATTGCGTCTCGTGGATGACAGTGTCGATCTGCCGAACGGCATCCAGCTCAGTCCTGACGAGAAGGTCCTCTACGTCGCGAATACGGCGGGAGAGTACGTCCTTGCATACGATGTCACGGCAGCCGGCGTACCAGGCAAGCGTCGCAACTTCGCGCGTCTCGCGCGCCGGGCCGATGCCAGCTCCGCCGCAGCGGGCGCGGATGGTCTTGCGGTTGACGCCAGTGGGCGGCTGTACGTCGCGACACCGCTGGGCGTGCAGGTCTTCGATGCGGCAGGCGCTGCGCTCGGCTTGATCGAGTTGCCCAAGAGACCTCAGAACCTGGCGTTCGCCGGCAAGAACAAGCGCGATCTGTTCATTGTCGGGCAAGGCGCCGTCTACCGCATTCACACGCGCACGCACGGTGTGCTGTCGCGCGCAAAGTAACTCAACACACGCCCCCACTACGAGGTGGAAATGACTGTGCATCGATCCTCATCCACGATGACCGTAGCGCTATGCATACTCGCCGCGGTCTGCGAGGGCGTGGACTTGCAGGCGGCGGGAATTGCCGCTGCCGGCGTTTCTGGTGAGTTCCATCCGAGCCCGGATCAACTCGGGACTTTCTTCAGCGCGAGCACGTTCGGTCTGTTCATCGGCGCTCTGATCGGCGGCCGGCTTTCCGATCGTCTGGGTCGCAAGGCGACGCTGATCGGTTCGGTCGTCGTGTTCGGTGTGTTCACGTTGGCCAACGCGATGGCATGGGATATCCAGTCGCTCGTCGCCACGCGCTTTCTCACTGGCCTGGGCCTTGGGGGAGCACTACCCAATGTGTTGGCACTGGTCGCAGAGAGCAGTGCGCCCAACCGCCGCAACTTCAATATCGCCGCGGCCTACAGTGGCATGCCGGCCGGTGGGGCGTTGATCAGTCTGGTCAGCATGGCGATTCCGCTGTCTCATTGGCGCGTCATCTTTGTGCTCGGTGGCGTGTTGCCGCTGCTGGCTGCGCCGTTCATGGTCAAATACATTCGTGACACGGTGAGCGTGCCGATCACGCCGCAAGCCGGGCAACCGGTCGCCAGCGCGATGACGCGCGGAGCGGGATTGTCGATGCCGCTGATCGTGCAGACGATCCTCCTGTGGGTTGCATTCTTCCTCGGGCTCTTCACGCTCTACCTGCTGCTCAACTGGCTGCCCACGCTGATGCTGGGCGCGGGCCTGGAGCGCTCCACGGTCACGGTGATCCAGGTTGGATTCAACGCTGGCGGCGTCGTCACTGCGCTGATTATCGGCCGGCTCCTGGAGTCTCGCTGGCGCCGCCTTGCGGTCGCGGTGACCTTCCTGTCGTTGCCGTTGTTGATACAGGCGCTGGTCGCCATGCCGTCGGAACGGTCGATGCTCATCCTGGTGGTTGTGGCGCTGGGTAGCGCCGTGCTGGCCGCGCAGGCTTACCTGTATGCGACCGCGCCGCTCATTTATCCCAAGGCGCTTCGCGGTCTTGGCGTAGGTGTTGCGGTGGCAATTGGCCGCATCGGCTCGTTCGTCGGGCCAAAGTACGGCGGCATCTGGACGGCTCTTGGACTCGGCTCTTCTGGTGTGTTGTCGAAGCTGCTGCCCATCGCGATCGCGGGAAGCGTGGTGGCCATCGTGCTCGCCTGGCTGCCGCCGGTGCGCAGTGATCTCGACGATTGACGCAAGCCGTGCCGAGGCTGCATCGCTCACAACGATAAACGATATCGGTGTTGCGCGATTGAAGATACAGGCGTTCTTGCCTACCGTCAGGCTTCGAGTAGAGGGGGGATCTCGTACTATGACGTCGAAATATTTGCTCGCAGCGGCGAGCACGTTGCTCATGGCCGTAGGAGTGCAGGCACAGGAGTCGCGTCCGGCACTGGCCGGCGGCGAGCAGGTGGGAGGCATACGCTCTCCGGTTTACCGCACCGATGTGACGGATCTCACGCGCTCCACGGTGAAGGACGGGTTCACCTTCGCTGCCGGGGGCGACTTGCTGGGCCCCTACAATCCTCTGAGCCAGCTCGGCGACCCTGACATCAACAGGATGTTGAAGCTGCTTCAGGACGCCGATGTGGGATTTGCGAATCATGAAGCCTCGAGCTTCGACCTGCCCGGACTTCCCGGCACCACGTATGCCGCGCAGAACGGCGGGGGCTATCCGCGTTTCTCCACCGCTCTGAATCGCGATTTCAAGACGATGGGCATCAACCTCGTGTCGATGGCCAACAATCACGCGGGCGACTGGGGTTCGGAAGGGCTGCTCGCCACGCTCGCCACGGTTCAGGCCTCCGGCATCGTGCAGGCCGGAGCGGGCGCCAGCATGAGCGATGCCCGTCGCGCGGGTGTCCTCTATACGCCGCGGGGAAACGTCGGGCTGATCGCGACCGCTTCCACCTTCAATCCCGCTACCGAGGCGATGGATGGCGACGGTGCGCTCAAGCCGCGGCCGGGCGTCAGTGTGCTGCGGGTTAGACCGGTCGTTGCGCTGAATGAAGAGCAGATGGTTCTGATGCGACGTCTCAGCGCGGCCTGGTGGCGCCCCAACTATGGCGTGCGCGACGAGCCCGGCGCGGTCACCGTCGGCGGAGCGACCTTCAAGCCCGGCACGGATCGCGGGCTCACGTATCTCGTCGACAAAGCCGATCGTGAAGCGGTGATTTCATCCATCAGCGCCGCCAAGCGCGCGAATGACCTCGTGGCGTTCTCCATTCACGCGCACGAGGTAGCGACCACCGGTTCGACGGCCTCGGCTGCGGAGTTTCTCCCGCCGCTGTTCCATGACGCGATCGATGCAGGCGCCGACATCGTGCTTCGCTCCGGCCCGCACGTCCTGGGCGGGGTCGAGATCTACAAGGGCAAGCCGATCTTCTACGGCCTGAACAGCCTGTTCTTCATCGTCGGCGGCGCGCAGGCCGGCACCAATCCCGAGCATCGCCAGAGGACCGGCTTCTACGACAGCGCGGTCGGCGTGACCGAGTTCAAGGGCGGCAAGCCGAGCGTGGTGCGGATCTATCCGATCACCACGATCGTCGATCGGACGGCCGCCTTCGGTGGCTCGAAGATCGCGACCGGGGCCGACGCGAAGCGGGTCCTCGACCGGATCCAGAAGGAGTCCGAGCCCTTCGGCACCGTGATCAAGGTCGAGAACGATGTCGGCGTGATCCGCATAACGCGCTAGAGCCGGCGAAATTTTCCACGCAACGTACCGTAGTGTGACGGCTGTGCATCGGTGTACCAATATAGAGACACTAGAGCGGCCGTGCGATATCAACTGGGGGGAGATTCATGACTTCCGTTAAGAACTCGTCATTCCTCATCATGGGGACCAGCCTCATTCTCGGAATGACCGAAGTGGCCGTGGCGCAGAATGCGCCCGAGGACCCAACAGCGTCTGTCGAAGAGGAACTCCAGCAGATCGTCGTCACGGGAACGCTGATCAAGCAGCAGCGTGACCTCAACTCGCCGGTGCCGATCACGACCGTCAGCCCGGACGCGCTTCAGTCCACCGGCACCCTCGAGATCGTGCGGGCGTTCCGCAATCTCCCCGAGTTCGGCAGCAACAGCGCCGGCACCGAGACCAATATCGGCGGCGGCGGCATGCAGACCCTCGACCTGCGCAATCTCGGCGCCGCGCGAACGCTCACGCTGATCAATGGTCGCCGGGTCTCCACGTTCAACGATGCGGTGGGCAACTCCGGCGCGGTCGTGGACGTCGGCATGATTCCGAAGAGCCTCATTGCGCGCGTCGATGTCGAACGTGACGGCGCAGGCCCGACCTACGGCAGCGACGCGGTGGCGGGCGTCGTGAACTTCCTGCTCGATGAGAATTTCCGCGGCTTCAATGTGGACGGTTCCTACGGCATTTCCAGCCGCGGTGACGGCCAGTCCTGGCGCTTCGGCGCCAAGCTCGGCTTCAACAACGAGAAGGGCGGATTGGTGGTCGGCGCGGACTGGCTGACCAAGCAAACCATCCTGGCCAATGAGCGCGACTGGATGCTGAACCAGGTGTACTCGCTCTCCTCGACGCTGGTCCGCGGCTCACCGGTCACCCCCGGCGGCACTATCTACGGGGCCAACGGGCGCACCGTGCTTGCCTGCTATCCCCCCGGTGGTGGCGCCAGCGTTGCGCCCACCTGCCCGACGTTCGATAACAACGCGGCCGGGCTGTATGCGGTCAACACGGGCAACACGATCCGCGACATCGGTGCGCTGGGTCACTACAACTTCAACGATAGCGTCACGTTCAAGGGCCAGGTTTTCTACACACGACGCAACAACACGGCCCCGATCGGTGCGTACAGCCTCAACACGACTTCTACCACTGGCGCGTATGTCGGCGGTTTCCCGATCCCGGCCTCGAGCTCCAACAATCCCTTCGGCCAGGATGTGAGGCTCCAATGGTTCACGCTTTCCGCGGGCAACACGACGCAGCTGACCGATGTCTCGCAGCTGTGGAGCACATTTGGCCTGACGGGGACGATTGCCAACCGCTGGAACTGGGAGGTGTTGCAAACCAATTCCCGCACGTCGAGCGATCAGCAGTACACGCACTATCCGATCGCCTCGAAAATTCGCAATCTGTTCATCCCCAGCCTGTGCGAGGCTGATCCGCTCTGTAAGCCAATCGGGGCTATCGGCAACCTCGATACGTTCTTCTCGACGGGCGGCAACCTGACGCGGGAACAAGCCGAGTATGGCTGGTACACCCAGCTCGTCACGACGACGTACGATGTTCAGCAGAGCACGGCCACCATCAGCGGGCCGGTGTTCACGCTGCCCGCCGGTGAAGTGCAGGCGGCGGTGGGCCTCGAATATCGTCGCACGCGTGGATCACAGTTGTCGGATTCCGTTTCGCAGACACTGGATGCCGCCCGCTCGGTGATCCTGCCCTGGAATGAGGGCTATTCGACCCGCGAAGGTTATGCGGAAATCCAGATACCGTTGCTGAAGGACGCACCTTTCGCGCGCAACCTCGATATCAACCTGCAGGCGCGTCGTACCAGCTTCAGCGCGGTGAACACCAATCTCGAGGACGCCACCACCTGGAAGGCCGGCCTGAGCTACGCGCCGTCGGACGATATCCGCTTCCGTGCAGCCTACGGCACCTCCTTCCGCGCGCCGACGCCGTTCGACCTGTACAAAGGCGGCAACCTCAGCATCAATGCGGGCACCGATCCGTGTAACCCGAACGGCATCCGGCAAACCAATGCCACGGTGAACCAGAACTGTATCGCCGCCGGCGCCCCGACCGGGCCCAACCCGCCGGGCGTGACCGTGCTGGTCGTATCCGGTGGTTCCCCCTCGCTCCAGCCGGAACAGGGCAAGAGCTTCACGGTGGGTGCGGTGTTCACGCCGACATTCGCGTCCAACCTTTCCATGACGTTGGACTACTACAAGCTCACTCTGACGGATGCGATTGGCACGACGAACCTGACCCAGGCCCTGCAGAGCTGCTACGCGGACCCCAACTTCCTCACGCGTGTGGCCAATCCGGCTGATTCATGCTTTGGCTACAACACGCGCAATCCCGACCAGAGCCTGGGGCGTGTCAACCTGTATGCCATCAACGTCAGCCGCAGGGAGACGGACGGCTTCGACTATTCCGGCCGTTATCAATTCAACAACCTGGGCCCGGTACCCGGCACGCTTGCGTTCGATGCCCGGTTCTCGTTGCTGAAGAGCTTCTATGACAGCGGCGTGGTCATCGGTGAGGAGCGCGGGACCTACAACTTCCCGAAGTGGAACGGCACTTTGACGGCCACTTACCAGCTCAACCCGTTCAGCGTCTCCTGGATGACGCGCTATATCAGTGCCATGAAGGACCAGGCCGTGCTCAGGGGATCCATCCCGGCCAACAACCCACTGGGTTACAGCGGCACGCCTTCCTACACGTTGCACGATCTCACGGTGCGTTGGCAGGGCCAGGGCAGCAACACACCCGTTGTCTCGGTCGGCATCAACAACGTGTTGGACAAGACGCCACCCTTTGCCTACAACGTCATCGGTACCCGTATGTACAACACCCTGGCGTCGACCTATGACGTCCTGGGCCGGTACTTCTACGTCAATGCGGGTTATCGGTTCTAGGATCTGAAGAGCCCGCACACCGCGCGGCGGCGCTCGCTGCCGCGCGGTGTCGTCTACGCTCTCGCGCGCTGTCTACACTGTCGCAGCGAACGCGATGTTCGCATCGCACTTGAAGATTCAGGCAGGGGTTTCAATGGGCAACAACGCAAGCCGCTATCGGTTCCGGGGCCTGGGCGCGACCTGCATCGCGCTGGCCAGTCTTTTCGCCGCCGGGAATGTCGACGCGGCAACCGCGACGACTCCACGTATCACAGCGGATCAGCTCGTCGTCGAGCCCCCGACGCTGCACGCCCTCGGCTTCGAGTGGTACGTGAAAGGGGACGACAACCGCAACGCCGTCGTGGCGGTCGCGTATCGCAAGCGCGGCGAGCCGGGCTGGAAGGAAGCCCAGCCGCTGATTCGCCTGCATGGCGAGCGTAACAAGGGGCCCGGCGAGTTCGTGGCACCCAACGTCTTTGTCGGCAGCATCTTCGATCTCGAGCCCGGCACCGAATACGACTGCCGCTTCACATTGTCCGATCCGGATGGCGTATCGGGAACGAAACAGAAGCTCGTCACGGTGCGTACGCGCGCCGAACCGAAACCGGCCACCGGCGGCCGCGTCTTTCACGTCTATCCCCCGGAGAAGCAAGCGCCCTTCGAGGAGCCGGCTTTCTACGGCCTCTATGCGGCGTGGTACGACAGCAATGGCGTTGGCGCCGATCACTACAACGCGTATCCACTACGCGTGCAGCCCGGCGACACGATTCTGGTACACGGCGGCGTGTATCGGGAGGTTCGTGAGTACTACGGCGGCGGTTCGTCGAAAATCGGCGCCGGCCGCCGAGCCGGTGGCAACTGTTGTGGCACGACCGGCGATGGCACGTACTACCTGACGGCCAGCGGCACGGCCGACAAGCCCATCGTGATCAAGGCCGCCGGTGACGGGGAGCCGATCTTCGACGGCGCCGGCAATCACACGCTCTTCAACGTGATGGGCGGCAACCACATCTACTTCGAAGGCATCACTTTCCGGAACACGGATGTGGCGATCGAGGCGGGACGCAAGGGCATCGCGGGCTCGCGCGGGCTCACCGTCAAGCACAGCAGGTTCGATCGCGTCGGCGTGGGCATCCACAGCGACTGGTCCGGCTCGGGCGACTTCTACATCGCCGACAACGAGTTCATCGGCAAGGTCGATCCCAACACGCTGGTGGGGTTTGCCATCCGGCCCCCGTTCGACAAGGTGCCGGGGGTGCGCAAGGAGCACACCCAGCAGTTGTCCCAGTTTGCGGTCAAGATCTATGGCTCGGGCCACGTCGTGGCCCACAACCGCATCCGCTATTTCCATGACGGCATCGACTTTGCGACCTACGGGCTGCCGGATGGCTACCCCAACATGATTCGCGAGCGCATGCCGGTTTCGAACGACTTCTACAATAACGACATCTCGCTCGTGCACGATGACTGCATCGAAGCCGATGGCGCCGTCTACAACATTCGTGTGTATCGCAACCTGTGCGTCAACACGGCGGGTAGCGGCCTTTCGGCGCAGCCCGTGTGGGGCCTGGCGTACTTCATTCGGAACATCGTGTATCACGATCCCGGGCTCTTCGCCGCACTGAAGCTCGCCACGCCGACGGCCGCGGTGTTCTACCACAACACGTTCTTCGCATCGGTGTACGGAGGCAAGACACCGAAGAGCTCGCTGAACATCGGCGGATCGAACCTGCAGTTTCGCGGCAATCTGATCCTCGCCGAGGACCCCGCCGATCCGGCCTTCACGATGGGTGCAGCCACCAATTTCTCCAGTTCGGATTACAACGGCTTCATGGCGGGCGCGAACGCACCGTACCGCTACGGCTGGATCTCTCCACCCTTCAGCGACAAGAGCGCTGACTACCGCGGGGAGCTGGAGAAGCGCACGTACGCCACGCTCCAGGAGTACGCGCAGGCCACCGGCCAGGACACTCATAGCGTAGAGATCGGCTACGACGCGTTCGAGAATCTTTCGCCCGCGAAGTACGAGGATCCCACGCGCGTGTTCGACGTGGAAACGCTCAATTTCAGCTTGAAAGCGGGCGGCGCGGCGGTCGACAAGGCGCTGCCCCTGCCGAATATCAACGACGGGTATGTTGGCAGTGCCCCCGATCTGGGTGCACTCGAGCTGGGTGCACCGGCCACCCATTACGGACCGCGGAAGTGACGACGAGCAGACGTTCCTGATGGCAGATTCGATACGGACCCAGGTCGGCATCGTCGGAGGCGGCCCGTCGGGGCTTCTCCTGTCCCAGTTGCTCCATCTCTGGGGCATCGACAGTGTCGTGCTGGAGAGGCGCAGCCGGGAATACGTGCTCGGGCGCATTCGCGCGGGCGTGCTGGAGCACAGCTTCGCCGAGCTGATGCGCGAAGCGCAGGTCGGCGACCGAATGGATCGCGAGGGGCAGATCCACGAGGGATTCTTCATCGCCCACGGCGGCACCCCTCACCGCATCGACCTCGACAAGCTGACGGGCGGCAAGACGGTGATGGTGTACGGCCAGACGGAACTGACGCGCGACCTGTATGAGGCGCGCGACCGGCTGGGCGGCCTCGTCGTGGACAACGCCATCGACGTGCAACTGCACGATCTCGAGACCACCCGGCCGTACATCACTTACCGGCACGGCGATGAGCGGCTCCGCGTCGATTGCGATTTCGTGATCGGTTGCGACGGCTTCCATGGGGTGAGTCGCCAATCCATCCCGAAGGAGCGGATCCAGACGTTCGAGAAGGTCTATCCGTTCGGCTGGCTGGGCGTGCTCTCGCGCACGCCGCCCGTGTCATCGGAGCTCATCTATGCGATGCACGAGCGCGGCTTTGCGCTCTGTTCGCTTCGTTCCGCGACGCTGAGCCGCTACTACGTCCAGGTGCCGCTGACCGACTCGATCGACGAATGGTCCGATGAGCGCTTCTTCGACGAGCTGCGACGCCGCCTGCCCAACGAGGTGGCCGAGGCGATGGTCACCGGCCCATCGATCGAGAAGAGCATCGCGCCGCTGCGCTCGTTCGTCGTGGAGCCCTTGCGCTATGGCAATCTGTTCCTCGCAGGGGACGCGGCACACATCGTGCCGCCGACGGGTGCGCGCGGCCTCAATACCGCCGCGTCGGATATCCATTACCTGTATCACGCGCTCGTGGATCACTACGTGAGCAGGGACGATAGCGGCCTCGAAAGCTACTCGAGCCGCGCGCTCGCACGCGTCTGGAAAGGGCAGCGCTTCTCGTGGTGGATGACGAATCTGCTGCACCGGTTCCCGGACGACAGCGATTACGACCACAGGTTGCAGCAGACCGAGCTTGCGTATCTGCTCTCATCCGAGCGGGCGTTGGCCTCGCTGGCGGAAAACTATGTAGGGCTGCCGTTCTAGAGAAATAGACAAGGGGGAGGGGAAATGCGTCGACGAACGTTCATGACAGGTGCCCTGGGTCTTCTCACGGCCGCTGCCGCCGCGACGACGGCGATCCCGGCGCTCGCTGCTGCGGGACGACCCAAGGTCAAGATCACCGATGTGCAGGTGAAGCGCGTGCGGGTTCTCAAGGAACTGGGCACCGTTGCATCGGGGCGCGCCTATCGCGTAGGCGGCGACCTCATCACCTTGATTCACACCGATGCCGGGCTCACGGGCATCGGGCCGGGTGTGACCCCTGCGATGCTGAACGTCGCGCGCCAGCGATTGATCGGTGCCGATCCGCTGGATGTGCAACGGCTCGCGCGGCTGCTCTTCAACCCCGGCGGGACGTTCAACTCCATCGGTAGCGGAGCGAACGTCGAGATCGCGATCTGGGACCTCGTCGGAAAGATATTGGAGATTCCGCTGTACCGCCTGTGGGGCGGGCGCGATGGCAAGCTCATGCCGTATGCGAGCCAATGGTCGACGGGCACACCGGAAGAGCGTGCCCGAATGGCGCAGACGGTGCGCGCACGCGGCTGGCGTGCGATCAAGTTCAGGTCGCATTTCCCGACGATGAAGGAAGACGTGGCGCTCATCGAGCAGACGCGCAAGCTCATGGGTGAAGACTTCATCATCCTGACCGACGCCAACCAGGCCGGAGACGGGCCGGACGGCGCGGGCTCGGGCCCGGTGCGCTGGGACTACAAGCGCGCGCTCGACACGGCCCGCGAGTACGAGCGACTGGGACTCTACTGGCTCGAAGAGCCGCTGCCGCGTTGGGACTTCGCCCAGCTCTCGCAGCTGAGGCAGGCAGCGAACGTCCGCCTCGCAGGAGGCGAAGCGAGCACGGGCCTGCACGAGTACCGCGGCATGCTGGAGCGGGATTCGCTCGACATCATCCAGTTCGAGATCAGTGTCGTGGGCCCGACCGTCGCTCGTCAGATCACCACGCTCGCCGCCGCTTACGACAAGCCCTGCGTGGCGCACGTCGGTTTCGGTCCGGGCGTCTTCTGCGCCGGACACATGAACGCCTCATTGCAGAACGCGGTGTTCTTCGGCCCGGCGCACGGCACGGGTCCCACCTGGGAAGTGTTCTATGAGCCGCCGGCGCTCGACATCGAGCAGATCTGGAGCGTGTACGAAGGCGCGCCACGCCTCGACAAAGACGGGTACATGCAGCTCCCGGATGCGCCCGGGCTCGGCGTGAGCATCAGGAAGGAACTGCTTCAGGATGCCTGATGGTGTTCCTGCAGGTCCGGGCAGCCGCGTATCAAATCGAGCAGGCGGCCCGGATCGGCGGGGATCGCGTCGCCGCGCCACGCGACGTGAAAGTCCGGGCGGTTGAGCAGCAATGCGTGCGTGTAGGGCGCCCGGCTGTCGCGAGGGGTTACGTCGAGCAGGTCGAGGGGCACATTCCTGCGAGAGGCGGCATCCATCAGCGCGTTGACCGGGACCTCGGTGTTGAACCGTAACAGCGTGAAATTCGACCCCATCGCGTCATAGAGCGAGCGGCCATCCCTCAGCCACAAGTGCGGCGTACGACAACCCGGGACGGTTGAGGGCTGGTAATCGCGCATGGTGTATGGCGGCGGCGGTTCGCCATCGTGAGCGATGATCGGCGAGTCCCGATACGCGTAACCGTAGTTGAGGCCAGCGCACGCGAACTGCTGCACATGAAGATTGAATGCGGCCCGACCGACCCTGGCGCGCGATTCGGCCCCGGCGGGCGAGTCCACCTCGATGTCGGCGGGCAGGGTGGTTCGTTCGGCAATTGCGCCTTCGGCATGCTTCGCAACGAATCGCGAAACCTCTTCGGTTGTGGGGTGGCGCTCTGCCTCGTGTGCGTCGAGAATCTCCGGCGGCGCCCAGCCCTGCAGGTGCGCGGCCAGCATCCAGGAGAGATTCATCGCGTCCGCGATGCCTGCGTTCATGCCGTATCCCGCGTAAGGCACCCACAAGTGCGCAGCATCTCCACAGATGAACACGCGCCGATCGCGAAACGTGTTGGCTACTAGTCGCCTGCCGACCCAGTCTTCCCGCGCAAGAATTTCGTACTCGAAGTCCTCGTCGACGCCGAGCAGCGTGCGAATGCACCGGTCGCGATTCACCTCATCGCTATCCCGCTCATGCGGCAGCAGGTAGTTGTGGATGAGCCAGGTTTCCCGGCCGTCGATCGCCACGAGGTTGCCGGCGCGCTCCGGGTTATAGAGATAACTCATCCACGCGGGCGAGGGGATGAGGCTCAGGAGTTTCGGTGCGCGGATGTAGGTGGACTGCACCCGCTGGATGAAACCCTCACCGACCAGCTGAGCGCCTATCTGCCGGCGCACGGCCGAGCGCGCGCCGTCGCAGCCGACGAGATATTGGCATTCGATCGCAACGTCGCGCCCGGTGTCGAGGTCGTGCGCCGTGATCAGCACGCGATCCTCGTTCTGCGCATGCCCTTCGAAGCGGCTGCGCTCGAGCATCGTGATCTGCGGGGCGCGCGCCGCTCGGCGATAAAGGATGGGCTCGAAGAAGATCTGGTTGATCCGGTGGGGTGGCTCGGGCGTGGGCCAGCCGGCATCCACGCCCTCCGTCGCGTTGAAACGCCTGCGTCGCGAGGGGATGGGCAAGCGGGTCAACTCGAAGCCCGTGGCGCGTGTCCTCACCACGACGTCGTTTGGATAATCGTCGGGCAGGCCGGCGCTGCGGATCTCCGCGGCGAGACCCAGCCGCCGGAAGATTTCCATCGTGCGCGAAGAGACGTGGTTGCACTTCACGCTGGGCGCTTCCCCGGGCCGGCGCTGCTCGATGATGACCGAAGGGACTCCCCGTGCCGCGAGATCGAGCGCCAGCGTGAGGCCGACGGGCCCGGCACCGACGATTGCAACGGGTGCGGTGATCGTCGCGGTCATTCAGTCGTCCCGCGCACGGCCCGCAGGCACTGCCATACGAGCCGTGCGATGAGCCTCATCTCACGTTCAGAACGGGTACTGGCGCGGTGTGAGCTGCACGGTGATCCATCGCAGCTCGGTGAATGCATCGACACCGGCGCGGCCGC
>JBDZVF010000474.1:0-4592 GCA_040255575.1 Pseudomonadota bacterium
GCGCATGATCGATATCGATATCGCGCATGGCGGCGAGCGTGACGGCGGCAAAGGCTTCATTCACTTCGTAGAGATCCACATCGCCGGGCTTCCATCCGAGCTTTGCGAGTGTCTTCTGGATGGCCCCGACGGGTGCCGTGGTGAACCACTCCGGCTCGTGAGCGTAGCTGGCGTAGGCGAGCACGCGTGCCAGTGGCTTTAGACCGCGTGCCTTGGCTGTGCTCTCACGCATGACGATGAGTGCAGCGGCACCATCCGAGATCGAGGAGGAACTCGCTGCCGTCACCGTGCCATCCTTCGCGAAGGCGGGCTTGAGCGAAGGAATCTTGTTGATGTCGCAGGTGAACGGTGTTTCATCCCGCGCGACCACGGTTTCGCCCTTGCGGCCCTTCACGGTGACGGGCGTGATCTCCGCCTCGAAGTCGCCGCTTTCCACCGCGCGCAGTGCCCGGCGCGCTGACTCGGCCGCGAAGGCATCCTGCTCGGCGCGCGTGAATGAATACTTGCGGGCGGTGGCCTCGGCGAAGGCGCCCATCATCTGCCCATCGAACGGGCTCTGCAGGCCGTCGAAGAACATGTGATCGAGCACTTGCCCGTGACCCATGCGATAACCGCCGCGCGCCTTCGGGAGCAGGTACGGCGCGTTCGTCATGGACTCGAGCCCGCCGGCGAGCGCGATTTCCACATCGCCGGTGCGGATCTGATCCGCCGCGAGCATCACCGCCTTCAGTCCCGAGCCGCACATCTTGTTGAGGGTGGTCGCGGGCACGCCGGGCGGGACCCCGGCGCCGAGCGCAGCCTGGCGCGCAGGCGCCTGGCCCAGGCCGGCAGACAGCACGCAGCCGAATATCGTTTCCTGGATATCTTCCGGCTTGATGCCGGCAGCCTCGATTGCGGCCCTGGCCGCAGCGGTGCCGAGCTGAGGTGCGGTTGCCGGTGACAGCACGCCCTGGAACGCGCCGATGGGGGTGCGCTTGGCGGAAACGATGACGACGTTGTGCTCGCTCATGATTTACCTCTGATGCCGTTGGCCGTGCCACGCTCGACGGCGCTGCCGGTGCGCGCCCGTTGGCGCGTAGTGCGTTTGCTGCGAGCGGCTGCCGCCCGCGGTCGCAAGCCTTCCTCGAAAATAGTCACGAACGCATCGGCCACCTGCGCCGCGCTCATGCTGTGAGTGGCCCGGTACCAGTGGGCGATCCAGTTGAGCGCGCCGGCCAGCGCGAAGGCCGTCATTTTCACATCGCACGGCTGGATGGAGCCGTCTTTCACGCCCTCGCGCAACAGGCGGCGAATGCCCTGGTCGATCTCCACCTTCAGGGCGCGAATGTGCTCGCTCATCGAAGGCGACAGATCCTGATGCTCGGCAATGACCATGCACCAGCCGAAGTCCGACGCGACGGCCTGCGCATACTGCCGGAGCACGGTATTGAGCCGGTCACGCCCCGGCTCCTTCGCGGCTCTCACGGCGCGCAGCGCTGCGCGGATCGGCTCGAGGCCGGTGACGAAACACTGGAAAAGAAGCTCTTCCTTGTTCGTGACGTAGTAGTAGATGGTGGGCTTCGTGACATCCAGCGCCCTGGCGATGTCATCGAGCGAGGTGTTGTGGAACCCGCGGTCGGCGAACGCCTGCGCGGCGGTGCGCACCACGGCATCCCGCTTTACGTCATGGTCCCGCAGGCGCTTGCGATTGGCGCGCCAGGCCGAGGCGGAGTCTCCGCCAGGTCTTTGAGACAGGGCAGGCCGGGCGGCCTCCCCCAGCGGAGCGGTACGGGCATTGCGTGCGGTGCGACTCATGCTTGGATCGGGTTGAGCAGGGGGAAATTACAGGGGTTCGCCATGGTATCCGAGATGGTAGCCGAGTATCCTACTCGCAAGTAGGTTTATTCGTCCTTATCCCATGAACGCCAGACAAGACAGTGGCGCTGTCGCGCGCCAGGAGCCCGAATCCCCAGCCGTCGCCGCCGCGCCAGTGCGCTTCGTCTCGGCGGCCTCCCTGTTCGATGGGCATGACGCCGCGATCAACGTGATCCGGCGGCTGCTGCAGGCACAGGGCGCCGAGGTTGTGCATCTCGGCCACAATCGCAGTGTTGCGGATATCGTGCGCGCGGCCATCCAGGAAGACGCGGATGGCATCGCCGTCAGCTCCTATCAGGGCGGGCACAACGAATACTTCGCGTACATGGTCGACATGCTTCGCGAGCTCGGGGCGGATCACATTCGCGTGGTCGTTGGGGGCGGCGGCACCATCGCCCCTCACGAGATCGCCGCACTCGAGGCTCACGGAGTCGAGAAAATCTACACGCCGGAAGATGGGCGACGGATGGGCCTCGTAGGCATGATTCAGGACGTGATGCGTCGGGTGCGCGGCGCGGCGCGCGCGCCGTACGAGTTCCGGCCTCTCAATGTGAAGGATCATGCGCATCTCGCCCGCACGATCTCCGTGCTCGAAGGAGCGGCGGGCTCGGAGGCCACGGTCGATCAGGTGCGCCGCGCCGTGGCGCGCTCACGCAGCCCCGCGCCGGTGATCGGGGTCACGGGCACGGGTGGTGCGGGCAAGTCCAGCCTGAATGACGAGCTTTTGAGCCGTTTCATCCGGCACTTTCCCGACAAGCAGATCGCGGTGGTCGCGATGGACCCTACGCGGCGCCGCTCGGGCGGCGCGCTGCTCGGCGACCGCATCCGCATGAACAGCCTTTCGTCGGAGAACATCTTCATGCGCTCGCTGGCCACCCGCCGGCAGCACATGGCGACCTCAGCGGTGCTGAAGGATGTCATCGGGCTCTACAAGCTCGCGGGCTTCGACCTGATCGTGGTTGAGACGGCGGGCATCGGGCAGTCGGACACCGAGATCGTCGATCTCGTGGATCTCGCGCTCTACGTCATGACGAGCGAATACGGCGCGGCGAGCCAGCTCGAGAAGATCGACATGCTCGACTTTGCCGACATGATCGTGCTCAACAAGAGCGAGAAACGCGGCGCTGCGGATTCATTGCGCGACGTGCGCAAGCAATGGCGCCGCAACCATCCGGAGCAGGCGTCGCTGCCGGATGCGCAGATTCCGGTATTCCCGACCATCGCGAGCCGCTTCAACGACCCCGGTGTGAACCGGCTCTTCGCGGCGGTGTGCGCGGCGGATGAAGTGAAGTGGCCGGTCGCGGACCCTGGCCCCACGGAACTGACGGCTCGCGATCCGCTCATCCCCGGCCAGCGCGTGCGTTACCTTGCGGAGATCGCGCAGAGCGGGCGGGATGTGAACGCGCGCGTCGCGCAACAGGCGCAGGCGGCGAGTCGCGCGTACGGCATCTATCAGTCGCTGATCGCGTTGAAGGATGCGTCACTTCCGCAGCCGCTCGAACGCTACCCGGAGCCTGCGCTTGCGGACGCTTCGGTCGATCCGACGCTGCGCGCGCTGCGCACGTCCTATAACACGGCGCTCGACGAAGTGGGTGTCGAAGGCGTGGCGGAGCTGAAGCGCTGGCCCGCGCGGGTCGAAGCGGCGACGGCCGAAACCTATTCCTACAAGGTGAGGGACCGCGTCGTCACGGGCGAGAACTACACCGAGAGTCTCAGTCGCCAGCCCATTCCGAAGCTCGCCGTGCCGAAGTACAAGGATTGGGGCGAGATCCTGCGCTTCGTATCCCTCGAGAATCTGCCGGGTGCCTACCCTTACACCGGAGGCGTGTACCCCTATCGGCGTGAGGAAGAAGACCCTACCCGCATGTTTGCGGGCGAAGGCGCGCCGGAGCGCACGAACCGGCGCTTTCATTACCTCGCCGGCGGGCACAAGGCGGCGCGCCTTTCCACTGCGTTCGATTCGACGACCTTGTATGGGGAGGATCCGGACACTCGCCCGGATATCTATGGCCGCACGGGCAACTCTGGCGTTTCCATCGCCACGCTGGACGACATGAAGAAGCTCTATTCGGGCTTCGACCTGTGCAACCCGACCACCTCGGTGTCGATGACGATCAATGGGCCGGCGCCGATGATCCTCGCCATGTACATGAACACGGCGATCGATCAGCGGGTGGAGAAATATCTCAAGTCGCAGGGCCGCTGGCCGGAGGCGCAGGCGAAGATCGAATCGATCCATCGCGCAGCGGAGCAGGCGGGCGTGGCGCCTCCACGCTATAGCGGTGATCTGCCGCCGGGGCACGATGGTTCGGGTCTCGCGCTGCTCGGGGTGACTGGCGATCAGCTGGTGGAGCGCGAGGTGTACGAACGCATTCGCGCCGAGGCGCTGCAAGCCGTGCGCGGCACTGTGCAGGCGGACATCCTGAAAGAAGACCAGGCGCAGAACACGTGCATCTTCTCCACGGAGTTCGCGCTTCGAATGATGGGGGATGTGCAGCAGTTCTTCACCGATCACAAGGTGCGCAACTTCTATTCGGTGTCGATCTCGGGTTATCACATCGCGGAGGCGGGGGCGAATCCGATCTCGCAGCTCGCGTTCACGCTCGCAAATGGCTTCACCATCGTGGAGTACTACCTCGCGCGCGGCATGAAGATCGATGAGTTCGCGCCGAACCTGTCGTTCTTCTTTTCGAACGGAATGGATCCGGAGTACGCCGTGATCGGTCGCGTGGCCCGGC
>JBDZVF010000475.1:0-4590 GCA_040255575.1 Pseudomonadota bacterium
GTGCTCAGGCAGTTCACGTCGGTCACACGGCGCGTGCGCACGTTGATCGCGGCGATCACGAGGAGATCTGTATAACCCTCGTTCTGCGCGAGCTCCTGGGCGATCAGGCAACCGCGCGCCGGCACCAGCCCTCGCAACGCGCCGCCGTTCTCACTGTAGTGAGGCAGCAGTTGAGCGGCGGTGCTGTTGCGAATGAGTCTTTCGTTGGCTTCGCGCTTCTCCGGCGTATCCGCCGGCAACGCAAGATCAGGAACTCTCGGCCGATAGCTGGTGACGAGATACAGCGTGTCGCCAATCAGCCGGCTGGTATTGAGCCAGCCGTCGATCTGCAGCTTCCAGGCCTCGGAGACATTCAGCGGATCGCGAACGTCGAGAAGCTGCACCGTGGTGCGATCCGGCTGAGCCACCAATGCGGTGAGGGAGGCCAGCGGCGAGTACCAGCCGCTGATGTCCTGGCTCACCGCGATCAGATATTCGGCCGGGCTGGCGCCGCTCGGAAAACGGTAGAGCAGCGGCGTCGTGCTCTGTTCGCCTTCCAACACGAAGTTCGCGAGCGGCTGAACGGTTGTCACCGCGGCATCGGTGCGCGCAACCGCGAGCACGTTCCGGTAAGGCGTCGGGCCGGGCGAGATCGTCGCGTCGTCGGCAATCTGCTGTCGAACCGAATAGATATTCCGGCCGTCGTACTGCACGGCGTCTGCTTCATCCACACCTTCTACCTACACCGTGGTGCCCGAGTGCACGCCCTGGCCGCCGCTGGGCGCGGTGGTCGCTGCGATGAGTGTGGGGAGCGGGCTCATCAGCGTCAGCAGCCGAACGCCATTTCGCAATGGCCGCAGCATCTGCGCATCGCTGCTCGCATACTGCAGCGGCGTCTCGTGGGATTCGGCCAGCCGCAGTGTGGAATAGTCGAGGTTGAGCGGCAGATCTTCGACGGGCGTCTCGCCACCGCCGCCACCACATGAGCCCATCAGCAGCAGTGCTCCGACGCCAAGCATCCTTGATATTGACGACATAGGATCGCGCCCCCTGGCGCGCGTTCTTGCCCGCGCTTCACCAGTGGCCGATCCTAGGTGCCTCAGAGCGCGGAGTCTGTCGCGCCTTTGTAGGGACGGCGTACGTTTGCGTTACAGGTTCGTACGATTGCTCAACAAATGAAGTGAGTTCGCTCTGCCAGAATGTTTGTCGTGTGTCTCAAGAGAATCCTGCTCGCATCCTGCCTCGTCGCGCTGGGCGCGCCGGTGTCAGCCGCTGAAGCGAATCAATGCACCCAGCCGTCGGCGGACTGCGCCATCGTCGGCCAGTGGGAGATCAGCGCTTCGCTCGGCCTGGGCCAGCGCTCGAATCCCGTGGAGGGCCGATCCGACATTCCTCTGGTGGTGATCCCGCGCATCAGCTGGTATGGCAAACGCTTCTTCCTCGAGAATCTCGAGCTCGGTTACACCTTGCACGACGGCGAGGCGAACACGCTCAACCTGATCGCGGCGCCCGGCTACGATCGGGTCTTCTTCTACAAGAACGATTTCCAGAATATTTTCATCGCCGGCACCGGCATTGCGGGCAACGCGACGTTCACGGCCGCCGGCGCCATGGTGCCGCCGGAAGGCCGCGAATTTCCTGTGAAGCGTCGGCGCACCACCTATCTCGTCGGCCCCGAATGGAGCTTCAGCTACGGCGACGTCACGGGCCAGCTGAACGCCCTTCGCGAAGTCACCGGCGAGAACGAGGGGTACGAGATGCGCGCCGCGCTCGCAGCCCCGCTCCTGAGCGGCCCGACGCATTCACTCGTCGCGAGTGCCGGGTTCACCTGGAAGAGCCAGGAAATCGTGCACTACTACTACGGCGTCGACGGTCTCTACGAGCCCGGCTCGGCCTTCAATCCGTTCGTGAAGCTGCGATACTCCCGCCCGCTCGCGGAGCGCTGGACGATCAGCGCGTTTGCTCATTACGAGCATCTCGCCAGCGCGATATCCAGCAGCCCCATCGTGAACGAAGATCACGTCACGACTGTGTTCGCGGGCGTCACCTTCAGGATCCACTGACATGAAGTGGAAGCTTACCTGCCTTGCCGCCAGCATCCTGCTCTCAGGCCTCCTGAGCCACGAGGTCACGGCCGCGACCCGCCCGGATCCCGGTGACATCCGTCTCGAGCTGAGTCCCCGCGTGTGCACGTTGGCCTCCGACAAGGAGAATTGCGACACTGTTGTCACCGCCAAATGGCACTCGCCGCGCGATGAGTCGCTCTGCCTGCTGATCGTGGGGCAGCCTCAGGTGCGGCAGTGCTGGGAAAATCACACCGAAGGCGAATACACCGTGCATCTCATATTCGATCGGGATCTGCTCGTGCAGCTGCGGGACCTGCCGCTGCAGAACGTGCTTGCCTCGGAAACCATCGCAGTCATCAAGGAGGCCCTGCGACTGCGACGCAAGCGGCGTCAGCCGTGGGACATTCTTTCCTGAGCGCGCCCGCCATGCCGGTGGATCGGCCTCGTGAGCGTCCGCGCGTGCTGCTGGTCGAAGACGACGAGCGCCTCTCCGAGCTCGTGCGCAGCTATCTCGACAGCAACGGCTTCGAAGTGTCGGTGGAGTATCGCGGGGATCGCGTGCTGGAGCGCGTGCAACAGGGGCGGCCGGATCTCCTCATTCTGGATCTCGGCCTCCCCGGCCAGAGCGGGTTCACGGTCTGCAAGCACGTGCGCGCCACGCACTCGGTCCCGATTCTCATCCTGACCGCGCGCAACAGCGACATCGACCAGGTGCTCGGCCTGGAGCTCGGTGCAGACGACTTCGTGATCAAGCCCGTCGAGCCGCGTGTGCTCGTAGCACGCATTCACGCGCTGCTTCGCCGAAGCCGCGGGACGGTGGCGCACGAGCATCGCACCTTGCGATTCGGCAGCCTCTTCATCGATACGGCGGCCCGAGCGGTGCGCGTGGGCGAGCAGGAAGTCACCCTGTCGAGCAACGAGTTCGACCTGCTGTTCTATCTCGCGACCCATCCGGGCGAGATCCAGTCGCGGGAGACGCTCTATCAGCAGCTCTATCGCCGCGACTACGACGGCGTCGATCGCACGCTCGACGTGCGCATCTCGCACCTGCGCAGGAAGCTGGGCGACACCGGCGACCCGGAGCGGATCAAGACCGTCTGGGGCCACGGATACCTCTTCGTGCCGAGCGCCTGGTAAGCGATGGCTCGCCACTTTCTGCAGCTCTATCTACTGATCGTCGCCACCGTGGCCGCAGCGAGCTGGGCGCAAGGCAAGCTGTGGGAGACGTTCGCCGCGCGCACGCACGACGCGACCATTGCGGAGAGTCAGCCGCAGGCCGCGGCGCTGAACATCCTGAACGACCAGCTTCGCGACGTGCCGCATGAGGGCCGGCAGAAGTTTGTCGCGACACTCGCGGCGCGCACCGGCCTGAATCTCGAGCTGCTGGACGCGAAGGATATCGTCGGCGCGGACACGGTTGCGGGGCTCGCTCGGGGCGATCTCGCGCACATGCACGCCGCGAACGAGGATTGGCTGCTGAAGAGCGTTGCCGATGACGGCCGCGTGCTCGCGTTCCGCTACGCCGCGCCGGATTTGGAACGGAGCGCGCTCGACTGGACGCTCGCCTTCCTCTTCTACGCGGCGATTGCGCTCGTGATCATGGCGTGGCTCTGGCCGCTCACGCGCGATCTGCGACAGCTCGAACGCTCGACCACGCGCTTCGGCGATCGCGCGTGGCAGTTCGATGCAAAGATAGGGCTGCGCTCGCCCGTCTACCCGCTCGCCGAAGCGTTCCGGCGCATGGCGGCGCGCATCGACAGCCTGATCGGCGCCCAGAAGGACATGACCAACGCCATGTCGCATGAGATCAAGACGCCGCTCGCGCGCATGCGGTTCGAGATCGAGATGGCGCGCACGGCGGAAGACCCACGCAGGCTCGACGCGCACCTGAGTCATCTCGACAACGACGTTGCCGAGCTCGACGCCTTCATCACCGCGATGCTCGATTACGCCATTCTCGAGCGCGCCGAAGTGGCGCTGAACGTCCACGAGCACGACCTGACGCTGATTCTGCCGGGCGTGGTGGAAACCTTCAGGCGCTCAGCGCGTGAGGGACTCAGTTTCCGCTGCGAGGTGTCCCCCGCCGCCACACACGTCCGGTGCGACGCTCACCTGATGGAAACCGTCGTGCGTAACCTGCTCTACAACGCGGTTCGCTACGCCCAGCGCGAGATTCACGTGACCTTCACCATCCTGCGCGACGGGCAGTATCGTCTGGCAGTCGAGGATGATGGGCCGGGGATTCCTGAGGCGGATCGCGCCCGCGTGTTCGACTCCTTCGTGCAGCTCGATGCGCCCGACCGCCGCAAGAGCGGCTACGGCCTGGGCCTCACGATCGTCAAGCGGATCGTCGATTGGCACGGGGGCAAGGTCACGGTCTACCAGTGTGGCTTGCGTGGCGCCGGTTTCGCTGTGACGTGGCGCCCTACAGGAATCGCGCAGGGATCGCGTCCTTGAATGGGTAGAACTTGAAGTGAGGCCGCGCCTCCTCGAGCACGCGCCGCACTGACGGCCGCTGCACCAATCGCTCGAAGTAGGCGGCGGT
>JBDZVF010000476.1:0-4588 GCA_040255575.1 Pseudomonadota bacterium
CACCGGGCAGAAGCGAATCCACACGCTCTTCAACACGCACTGGCACTGGAACCAGACCGGTTCGAACGTCACGCTGGCGAAGGCGGGAACGCGGATCATCGCGCACGAGAACACCAAGCTTTGGCTCGGTGTCGACGTAGACTCCAAGTGGGAAGGGAAGAAATACCCGCGCCTTCCGGAGAAAGCCCGCCCGAACCAGACTTTCTATACGCCCCAGAGCCTCGAGTTCGGCGGCGAGACGCTCGACTACGCGCTGATGCCCGAAGCGCACACGGACGGCGATATCTACGTGTTCTTCCGCAAGGCGAATGTGCTGGTGGGCGCAGATGTCGTGTCCGTCGGCGCGTATCCGATTCTGGATATCGCTTCGAACGGCTGGATCACCGGCAATCTGAATGGCGTCACGGCGTTGAAGAAACTCTGCACGCCAGACACCCGGATCGTCCCGGGCCTCGGCGCCGTGCAGGCGCCCGCGCATCTCGAAGCGCAGGCGACCATGCTGACCACCGTGCGTCAACGAATGGCGAAGATGCTGGCCAAGGGCAAGAGCGCGCAGGAAATGCTGGACGCGAAGCCCACCGCGGAGTTCGACGCTGTGTGGGGCGACCCCGAACAGTTCATCCGCAACGCTTTCCGCGGGATCTCCCTGCGACCGCAGCAGATGGGAGTCTCGATCGTATGAGGTATTCGATGATGGATTTGCGACGCGCGGTGCTTGCGGGCATTGCCCTGTCGGCGCTCGCCGCGACCCCGGTGTTCGCGGCGGACGACGCATCGAGCCACTGGAAGCTGCTGAGCGACAGCTGCGAGAAGTGTCACAACACCACGGATTGGGCCGGCGGCGTCGCCTTCGACGCCATGAGCCCCGACACCATCGCCGAAGACGCGGAAACGTGGGAAAAAGCGGTGCGCAAGCTGCGCGGCCGCCTCATGCCGCCGCCCGGCAACCCGCAGCCCTCGAACGAGGAGATCAGCGGGTTCGTGAGCTGGATGGAAGGCAAGCTCGATGCGCTCGCCGCGGAGCGCCCGTCCCCCGGCTCCGTCGGCGTGCATCGGCTCAATCGCACCGAATACGCGCGATCGATCCGCGCGATGCTGGGTCTCGACGTGAACGTCGACACGATGCTGCCGAAAGACGTCTCCATGGACGGCTTCGACAACATTGCGGCCGTGCTGCGCACCTCGCCCGCGTATCTCGAACAGTACATCCAGGCGGCGCGCAACATCAGCCGGCAGGCCGTCGGCCGCGCGGATGCGAAGTCCAGCACGCACGAATATCGCGTGCCCATCTACCTCGAGCAGAACTCGCATGTGGATGGCCTTCCGCTCGGCACGCGCGGTGGGTTCTACGTGGACTTCTACTTCCCGGCAGATGGCGAGTACGTGTTCAACATCCGCGACTTCCTCTGGATGGGCGCGGGTTACGTGACGAAGGTCGATTCGCGGCACGATGTGATCCTGACCATCGACGACGAGCGCGTATTCCAGGCATCCGCAGGCGGCGCGAAGGATCTGCAGGCCGTCGATCAGCGGCAGGCCGAGGCGGCGGATGAGATGCAGGCGCGGTTCGACGACATCCACGTGAAAGTGAAGGCGGGGCAGCGCCGCGTGGGCGTCGCGTTCATCCAGCGCTCGTTTGCGGAGTCGGATTCGACGTTGCGCCCGGTCGCGATGCTGCCGGAGATGGAGCGCATCCCGCGCATTCCGGGGCTCGACATCTCCGGCCCCTTCAACGTCACGGGGCTCGGGGACACCGAAGCGCGCCGTCGCATCTTCGTCTGCTATCCGGCTTCGCCGGCGGAAGAAGAGCCGTGCGCGCGCCGCATCTTCGCCAATCTCGCGGAGCAGGCGTTTCGCCGCCCCGTGACGGAGGAGGACCTGAAGGCGCCCATGTCCTTCTACAAGATGGGCCATGACCAGGACGGTTTCGAAACCGGCATCGAGGGCGGCCTCACCGCCATTCTCTCGAGCACGAAATTCCTGTTCCGGGCCGAGCCCGTGAGCGCTCGGCCTGCGCAGGTGCAGACCGCCGCCAGGGAGGACGTGCCGGCCGCCGTGCCGCTGGACGATATCGCGCTCGCCTCGCGCCTCTCGTTCCTCTTGTGGAGCGAGGTGCCCGATCAGACGCTGCTCGACGCCGCGGTGGCGGGCAAGCTGCATGACCCGAAAGAGATGCATGCGCAGATCCGCCGCATGCTGAAGGATCCCCGGTCCGAATCGCTGGTCACCAACTTCGCGTTCCAGTGGCTCAACGTCGCGCGCATGGACAACATCGAGCCGACGCCGGAGCTCTACCCGGACTTCGACGTCAACCTGCGCGAAGCGCTGCATGAGGAGATCCGGCTCTTCCTCGACAGCATTCTGCGCAGCGACCGTAGCGTGCTCGACCTTCTCACCTCCGATGTCACGTACCTCAACGAGCGCGTGGCGCTTCACTACGGCATCAAGAGCGTGCGAGGTGCGCAGTTCCGCCCGGTGAAGCTCGCCAATCCGAATCGCTGGGGATTGCTTGGCAAGGGCGCGTTGCTCATGAGCACGTCCTATGGCAACCGCACCTCGCCCGTGCTGCGCGGGCAGTTCGTGCTCGACAACATCATGGGCACGCCGCCTGCGCCGCCGCTGCCCTCCGTGCAGGCGTTCCCTGAAACGGAAGTTGGTAGAAAACCCCTGAGCGTGCGCGAGCGTCTGGAAATGCATCGCGCGAGCCCCGCGTGCAACGGCTGCCATGGCGTGCTCGATCCGCTTGGCTTCGCGCTCGAGAACTTCGACGTCACGGGTGCGTGGCGCACGCGGGATCTCGATGCCGGCGTGGACATCGACGCAGGGGGCCAGCTTGCCGACGGCACGGTGCTCGGTTCCCCGGTGGAGCTGCGCAAAACGCTCGCCTCACGGCCCGACCAGTTCGTGCAGGCGGTCGCCGAGCGCCTCATGACCTTCGGCCTCGGCCGCAGCCTCCGCTATCAGGACATGCCCACGATCCGCGCGATCGTGCGCAAGGCGGCCACGCAGGGAAACACTTTCGAATCTCTCATCCAGGGCGTCGTCGACAGCCCCGCCTTCCGGATGAAAGAAGTGAGCTCTCCGAGCACGCAGACGGCGGCGATCGCGCCGGATCAGAAGAGGTAAGCGATATGTTCATCACCCGTAAGCACATCTCTCGTCGCACGGTTCTGCGCGGTGTGGGCGCGGCGGTCGCGCTGCCTTTCCTCGATGCGATGGTGCCGGCGTCGACCGCGCTCGCGAACACCGCGGCGGCACCGAAGACGCGCCTCGGCTTCTTCTACTTCCCGCACGGCGCGATCATGGAGAAGTGGAAGCCGGCGAAGGAGGGCGCGGATTTCGAAGTGAGCCCGATTCTCGAGCCGCTCCAGCCGTTCCGCGATCACCTCACCGTCGTGAGCAACATCGGCAACAAGCCGGGCGAGAGCCGCGCGGTGCATGCGCTGGTGCCGGCCACGTGGCTGTCCTGCGTGCACCCGAAGGAAAGCCTGTCGCCCGAGATGGCGCCTACGGCCGACCAGATCGCCGCCAGGCATCTGGGCCAGGACACGGCGTGGCCCTCACTGGAAGTGGCGACGGCACAGGGGCACGGGCAGGGCAGTGCGTGTGAGCGCGGCTACGGCTGCGCGTATACCAGCACGCTCTCGTTCCGGAATGCGACGACGCCGCTGCCGATCGAAAGCAACCCGCGTTCGCTGTTCCTGCGGCTCTTCGGGCAGGGCGACTCTGCGCGCGAGCGCCAATATCTGGCGCAGCAGACGAACAGCCTGCTCGACATGATTGCCGAGGAGACGGACAGCCTGAAGAAGAAACTCGGCGGCGCGGATCGCGCGACGCTGGATGACTATCTCGACAACGTCCGCGAAGTCGAGCGTCGGGTGAACAACGTGGCCCATGGCACCGTCACGAAGTTGCAGTTGCCCGAAGTGCCGGGGGCGACTTCGCAGAACTTCGACGAGCATCTGGGGTTGATGTTCGACCTCATGGCGCTCGCCTATCAGGGCAATCTGACGCGCATCCAGACCTTCATGATCGCGCCCGAAGTGAGCGAGCAGACTTACGGCTGGATCGGCGTGCCCGACGCCTTCCACGCGCTCTCACATCACGCGAACGATGAGGCCAAGAAGGCGCGGCTCGTGCTGATCCAGCGCTATCACACGAAGAAGTTCGCGGAGTTCCTGACGAAGCTCTCGAAGATGCAGGAAGGCGAAGGCACGATGCTCGACAATGCGCTGTTCCTCTACGGCAGCAACATGAGCAACAGCAACGCCCACAACCAGTATCCGCTGCCCACCGCCGTCATCGGCAGGGCGGGCGGCAAGGTGAAGGGCGGGCAGCACATCAACTTCGCCGAGCGCACGCCGCTCGCGAACGTGCTGCTGACGATGCTTCAGCGCTCTGGGGTGAACATCGAGAAGCTGGGCGACAGCACGGGCGCGATCGCGCAGATGTAACTTGCGCGGCTACTTACGCGGCGCCACTTTGTCGAGCGCGGTGGCCAGGTGCCCGACCGTGCGATCGACGTGGTGCCACTTCTCGAGCCCGAAGAGCCCGAGCCGGAAGGTCATGAAGTCCGGCCCCTCGCCAC
>JBDZVF010000477.1:0-4565 GCA_040255575.1 Pseudomonadota bacterium
ATCGCCGGCGCACTTGCACGCACCGAGAACGAATGGGTCGGCTTCTATCGCCGTTACGCCTACAACGGCATCGTGGTGGCCACGATCTTCGCACTGTTTCTCGCGACCACCCTCGCATACGCCACATACGAAGTGCAGCTGGGCAGGATGACCGTGGGTCAGTGGGTGCTCGTCAACACATACATGCTGCAAGTGGTGCGGCCCGTAGAAATGCTGGGATACGCCATGCAAGGTTTCTCCCAGGGCGGCGCCATGCTCAAAAAGATGTTGGCTCTGCTTTCAGAACAAGCGGAAAACGATGCCCCCGAAGATGCGCCGGCGCTCCAGGGCGACGGGGAGATCGAGTTCAGCGGCGTCTCTGCATCGTATCGGCCGGGCAAGCCCGTACTTCGGCAGGCCAGCTTCAAACTGCAGGCCGGCCGGACCGTTGGAATCGTTGGCGCCAGTGGCAGCGGCAAATCCACCATCGTTCGCCTGCTCGTGCGAACACATGAGCCGGACTCGGGACGCATCTTGATCGACCGGGTTTCGCTGGAACAGATTCCGCTCTCACGGTTGCGTGGGGCGATAGGCATCGTCAGTCAGGACACCGCGCTGTTCGACGACAGCGTCGCGAACAACATTGCGCTCGGCCGGCCGGGGGCGAGCAGGGCGCAGATCGAGGCGGCCGCAAGAGCGGCGGAGCTCCACGAGTTCATCATGGGGCTTCCGCAAGGGTACGACACTCGCGTCGGTGAACGCGGCGCGCAGCTCTCCGGAGGGGAGCGCCAAAGGATCGCCATCGCACGCGCAATCCTGAAAGAGCCGCGGATATACGTCTTCGATGAGGCCACTTCCGCGCTGGACTCCGCAAACGAGCGCGCCATCCTGCGCAACGTCATCGAGATCTCGCGGGCTCGCACCACGCTCATCATCGCTCACCGTCTCTCCACCGTCGTTCACGCAGACCACATCATCGTTCTGGAACAAGGGGCGATCGTGGAGACCGGCACTCACCCAGAGCTTCTGGCGAGGAACGGCAAATACGCCGCGCTCTGGGAAGCGCAGCAATCGCGGGGCTCGAAAGCATCGGTGGCATGAGCAGCGCGCGCGAGCGCGGGATCCCGTTGGCTTGCGGCTTTTCTGGCGGAGGTTGCGCTCAGGCCAGCTCCGCCCGCGCTTCCTCGACGAAGCGGTTTGCGATCGCGATCGAGCCCATGCTTGCAAGCTCGCTCTCGGGATACGAGGTGCAGTAGTTCCAAATGCCCTGCTCACGCCACCGGAAGGCGTCGAAGACCAGGTGCGACTGGCTGCGCGGCGCCTTGCGCGCGGTTGCTGCGAACCCATGTTTCGCGGCGAGAATGGCGAGTTTCCGATTCACTTCGTCGACAGCCTGCTGATCCATTGGAATACCTGTGTGCGCTCTCCTGAACGGGCTGACGTCGCGGGCCGGAGAATATTGTTTCCATCGCCGGCACGGCCGAGCTCACAAAGGCGCAGGGTTGCGGGAGCAACGGTTGCTCACGCGAATTGCAGCGACCATGCCCGCGCCTGCTCTGCGAAAACAGCCCGGGATCCCGCGCGGCGTGGTGTTTCAGCAACCCGCGCCACCTGTATCACTTTTTGTCCCACTGGCGTTAAAGTGCGCTCGCTCACTGAAAGCCTGAAAGGGTCGCAGGGAAAGGCGAAGCGGGTCTCGTGCTCGACACACAGCGCAAGCTCACGGCGATTCTCGCGCTGGCCGGCAGCGTTGCCGCCCTGATCGGCGTTCTTTCCTACAACAGCGTTTCACAGCTCAGGCTCGATGCTCAATGGGTCGCTCACACGCATGATGTCCTGAGCGAGCTGCGTGCGATCGATTCATCGTTCTTCGTCGAGCAGGCGACCGGAGTCACGCGTGCTCAACTGGAAACGCGCGAGCACCTTCGTGTCGCGAGCGAGCTCACGGCCGACAATCCCGAGCAGCAGGCGCGGCTCGTTTCACTCGAAGCGCTCATCGAACGCGCTTTCGGCGCTCCCTCACACGCAAACCTGGCGCAGGAGCGGCGCATGATCGGGGAGATGTTGCGGACGGAACGGGAGCTGCTCGACACCCGGAACGCCCAGACGAGCGACAGCAGTTTCTTCGCCCTCATCGCAATCACGATTGGCAGCGTGCTTGCCGTAGCGATCGCTCTCGGCGCGCAGTTCCTGGTCCGTCGCGACTTCGCGCGCATCCAGCGCGCGGAGCAGGCCCTGCGAGAGCTCAATGCGACGCTGGATCAGCGCGTCAGCGCGCGCACGCATGAGCTCGAGCAGGCGAATGTGCGCCTCCATAGCGCGTTCAACGAATGGCGCAGGCTCGTGAGGCAGGCGCCGCTCTCCATGGCGATGCTGGATCGGAACATGTGCTACATCGCCGCCAGCGAGCGTTGGGTGCACGAGTTCGCACCGGGATACCAGGAGCTTGCCGGCCGCAGCCATTACGAGGTCCACCCGGATATCCCGGAGCGCTGGAGAGACGTGCATCGTCGCGTTCTCGCCGGAGATTGCCTGAAGTGCGACGAGGAGATCTGGTCGCATTCAGATGGGCGCCAGCAATGGGTGAGCTGGGCGGTCAGCCCCTGGCGCGATGAGGCGGGCGACATCGGCGGCATCATGATCATCGTGGAAGACATCACGCCGCGTAAGCGCGCCGAGCAGCGGGCGCGGCTCGCCCACGCCGTGTTCGAAAGCATGCAGGAGGGTCTCTTCATCACGGACCTTTCCGGTCGCATGGTGGCCGTCAATCCGGCGTTCCGCACCATCACGGAATACAACGACGCCGAGCTGATCGGGCAGCCGCTGCACATGCTGCGCTCGCCCCGGCACGAGGCCGAGTTCTACGACACGGTCTGGAGGGAAGTGCGCCACTCGGGCCATTGGCGCGGCGAGGTCTGGAACCGGCGCAAGAGCGGGGAGATCTCGCCCCAATGGATCGGCATCAGCACCGTGCGTGACGAGTACGGCGAGCCTCAGTACTACGTCGGCGTGTGCGCGGACATCGGCCGCATGCATCACGCGACGTCCCATCTTCAGTATCTCGCGCACCATGACTCCCTCACCGGCCTTGCGAATCGATCGCTGCTCTCGCTGAGGCTGCGGCACACGATCGAGCGCGCGCGCCGTGACGGAGGGCGATGCGCCGTTCTCTACCTCGACCTGGACGGATTCAAGGCCATCAACGATAGCCTCGGTCACGACGCAGGTGACGATCTGCTTCGGCGTGTGGCGGGGCGGATCTCGAAACGATTGAGAGACATCGACACGCTGGCAAGGCTCGGTGGCGACGAGTTCGTGCTGGTGCTCGAGCAACTCACTGACGATGCGGACGCCGACGACGTGGCGCGCTCCATCATTCGCCGGCTCACGCGCTGGTTCAGGTTGAGCAACGGAAGCAAGGTATGCGTGGGCGTCAGCATCGGCATCAGCATCTATCCAGGGGACGGTGAGGACGCGGACGCCTTGCTCCGCCGGGCAGATGTAGCGCTTTATCGTGCGAAGTCCGCGGGCCGCGGTACGCTGAAGTTCGCGCGCGAAATCTTCGCGTCGGGTGCAGAAGTTTCCGCAAGTGTGTTGACTCCGGCCGCTCGAAACGGAGCTAGAATCCCTGCATGGGTGCCCGCCCTGCCACCAGCAGCCGCGGGTGCCGAGGAGGCGTTATGAAAGCGCATCGCCCGTGGCAGCCGCATCTCGATCGCGACCCACTCTTCAATCCCTTCGTGCCCACCACCGTTCGCCCGTTCGCCGAGGAACCTGTCGAGTTCACGCCCGACGAAAGCGACGAAGCCGTTGAGGGCGAGGAGCAGTCGACGGAGCAGGGGTCGGATCAGGCCGACGTGAAGAACGAGTAGTCGCCGGGGATCGGGGATTGCCCTGGCAGCCGCGCGGCGCCATCCGTGGCGCTGTGATCCGGGCCTTTATGCTTTCCCCAGCACCCAGAAATTGGGCCCGCGCTCGGCTTCGAGCTTCGCGAGTTGCTCGCGATGGATCTCGCGCACCCGCGCAGGCGTGATGGCATCGGATGCGTCGACTTCTTCGATACGCAGGCTCGTCTTGTCCTCGTAGAGATGTTCCCCGACAAGGCGCGCGCGCTCGTCGTACGGCCAGATGAACGCCTGACGGCTGTACACGTGATAGAGCCGGTCGGCCCGTTCCACCTGATAGCCCAGCGCCTGGAGGTCCGAACCCTTGGCGAGCTGATGGAAGGTGATCTCGTCGCAGATGCCCCAGTCGGCCACCGCGAGGCGATCGTCGGAATGCCACAGCACCGCTTCGCCGACCGCGTTGTAGAACGCGCGGACACCGTCCTTGCCCTCGATGACCGCGGGGTTGGCGCCCCACGTGACGCGATACACGGGATGATCCACCGTCATGTCGGAGGCGAGGATCTTGTCGTACTCGCCGGCCCCTTCCAGATGCACGTGTCGCCAGAAATTCAGCAGGATGGCCCGATGCAGCGGCTTTGTGGTCTGCTCGAGAAGCTTCGCCGTCGGCTGCATGCACTCGTACACCTGTCGCTCGAATCTGTTCATCGTCTTGCCCCAGTCTGATTAGCCAGCTTCCGC
>JBDZVF010000478.1:0-4558 GCA_040255575.1 Pseudomonadota bacterium
CGCGAGCCTCGTCTCGGAGTTCAGCAAGCTGCCCTCGACCGTGCGTTTCTTCGCCGGCGGTGACCGCAGCGTGCGAGGCTTCGCCTATAACGACTTGTCCCCGCAGGAGCCCGTGCTGAACCCCGACGGGACCCAAAAGACGGACGACGACGGCAACCTCCTGTTCGTGAAGGTCGGTGGCAAGCATTTGATCACTGGCACGGTCGAGATACAGAGAGACCTGCCCCGCAGCTTCGGCGTGGCGACGTTCTTCGACTTCGGAAACGCGTTCGACAATTTCGGGGACCCACTCGAGTATTCGGTCGGGATTGGTTTTCGCTGGCGTCTGCCTGCCGTGACGCTCGGTATCGACGTGGCGCAGCCGCTCTCGGTCAGGGGAGCCTCTCCGCGCCTCCACATCAACTTCACCCCCAAGCTCTAGAGCTCATCGGAAGCCGTTTTTTCGAATGCGCCGCCGGATCTTCATCATTCTCGGGATCACACTGCTGCTCGTGGTGTCGGTGCCGTCGGCGCTCATCTACTACATCGCCTGCACGGAGCCCGGGTTGCAGTGGTTGGTCGCGCACCTGCCCCGGCACGTGGGCAGGACCGAGATGGAGTTCGTCGGCGCGAAAGGCACCCTGGCCGGCGGCTTCACGCTCGAGCGCTTCGAGCTCGAGCACGAGCGGGTGCACCTGCGCTTCGAGGGCAACGCGGGACATGTCCGCTTGCTGCCGCTCATATGGCAAACGGTCTACGTGCAGGACGTGACGATGCGCAGCGCATACGTCGAGGTCCGCCGCCGCACGACGCCACGGCCGAGGACCGCGCCGTTCTTCCTGCCGCGCGGGCTCATCATCCAGGGCAACAAGGTTCACGTCGACAACGGCACGCTGATCCTCCAGAACGGCCGCCGCTTCGACTGGACGGACGTGAACACATCCGGCATCGCGCGCCACCGCACGCTGCGCTTCTATGAAGGCAACTTCACACAGGACGCGATCCACGTCTCTGGCAAGGCGACGCTGCGCGCCGAAGATCCGATGGCGATCGACGGCGACGTGCGCATCCTCATGCAGTTCGAGAACCAGCCGCTGTGGGTGATCACGGCGTCCGGCAAAGGCGATCTCGACAAGCTGCCGATCCACGCGGAGTTCACCTCGCCCTTCCAGGCCACGGCGACTGGCGTGGCGGAGGATCTCACCACCGGCTGGCACTGGTCCGGGCAGGCCAAGGTGCAGAACTTCAACCTCGAAGCGTTCGGTGGCGGCAAGGCGCTCGGGCGCGTCTTCGGCCAGCTGGAAGTGAAGGGCGACGCGGACGGCTTCGAAGGGCGCGGCCCGCTCACGCCCGAAGGGTTGGGGGCCGGCGCATTCCAGACCGTGTTCGTCGGCAACTACGCGGATCGCGTCGTCACCGCCACGCACATGGAAGCCACGCACATCGCCTCGGGCGCGCACGCAGAAGGCTCGGGCACATTCCATGTGGTGCCCGGCGGGCCGCAGCTCGATCTGCGGGGCACGTGGAAGAACTTTCGCTGGCCGCTCGTGGGCTCCAGCATCGCCGTGCAGAGCACGGCCGGCGAGTTCGGCATTCGCGGCGTTCGGCCGTTCGATGTGCGCCTCACCGGCCCGATCCAGGCGGTCGATCTCGATCCCATGCAGGTGGAGATGGAAGGCAAGCTCGCGGGGGACAAGCTCACCGTCACCGCGGCGAACGTCGAAGCGTTCGATGGCGAGGCCACGGTCTCCGGCGAAGTCGCGTGGGCGCCGCTCGATCGCTGGGCGGTGATGGGGGATGCCTCAGGGATCAATCCCGGCCGCGTGCGGGAGGATCTTCCCGGCAAGCTGGACTTTCACTTCGCGGCGGAAGGGCTCGGCTTCCACGGCAACAGCGATTTCTCGGTGAACGTGCGCAACCTCACCGGCCGGCTGCGCGGCAACGCTGCAAGCGGCAGCGGACACATCGCGCGGAAGGCGGACGGCTGGGGGCTCGAGGGCGTGCGGCTCTCGCTGGGTCACACGAATCTGTCGGCGGATGGGCGCATCGCCGATGCGCTCGACCTGCACTTCGCGATCGAAACGGAGGATCTGAGCCTGTTGAAGCAGGACAGCCGCGGCAAGCTGAAAAGCCAGGGCACTTTGCGCGGCACCTGGGCCGACCCCATCGTGAATGCCGAAGTGCACGGCACCGGCATCGAGCACGCAGGCATTTCCCTCGCGGCGATCGATGGCAAGGTGGATTTCGACTCGAGCGGCGCGCGCCCTTCGCACATCGACGTGCAGGCTCACGATCTGCTCTACGACCAGCGCACCGTCTCCGAGATCCGCTTCAGGCTCAACGGCAGCGCCAACGACCATGTGGCACACCTCGATGCGAAAGCGCCCGGGCTCTCGCTCGAATCCGAGTTCACCGGTGCATTCGCGCACGGCCTGTGGCAGGGGCAGTTGCACAAGCTTGATGTGAACGGCAGCGAATCTCTGAAGCTGGCACTCGCTTCACCGGTGCCCGTGAGGGTGTCGGCGGACCACACGCGCGTGGATTGGTTCTGTCTCAACGGCGAGCCGGCGAAGCTCTGCGCCGAAGCGGATTGGACCCCCACGAAATGGACCGCGGCGGTCAATGCCAACGAATTGCCGATGCGCACGCTCACGTCTGGTCTCACACCTTCGATCGACTATCTCGGTCGCCTCACCGTGAATGGCCGTGCGTTCGGCGGCGGCGATGCGCCGGTGCAGGGCAGCCTTCGTGCAGATCTCATTGATGCGGCCATCACGCACAAGCTCGCGAACGGGCGCACGGAGCGCGTCACGTTCGGCACGGGTCTCGTGAGACTCAATGCGTCCGACACGATGGCGGAAGCGACGGTGATGCTCGATGCCGGCGAAACCGGCAACATCAAGGCAAGCCTGAACGCGCATCGATCGACCCCGCGCTGGCAGGACATGCCGGTGAACGGCGAGCTGCACGTGCAGACCGCGGGGCTCGGGCTCATCACCCTGTACGCGCCCGATATCGATCGCGTGGCGGGTCAGGTCGTAACCGATCTCAGTGTCAACGGCACCATCGGCGCGCCCCTGCTCGATGGCACCTTGAAACTGACGGATGGCGAGATCGATCTGTATCAGGTGAACCTGGCGATGCGCGGCGCGCAGCTCGAAGCGCGGCTGCATGACAACGCGCTCGAGTTCGGCGGATCCGCGCGCATGGGCAGCGGCAATGTCAGCACCCAGGGGCACATCGAATGGCGGGACGCGAAGCCGTTCGGAACGATCCAGCTCAAGGGCCAGGACCTGCGCGTCGTCGATGTGCCGGAAGCCCAGATCGACGCCTCGCCCGATCTCGAGTTCAAAGTGGATGGCCGGCGCATCGACGTGCAGGGTGCGGTGAAAGTGCCCTCGGCGAAGATCGTGCCGCAGGACCTGACGAACGCCGTGCGCGCCTCGTCCGACGAAGTGCTGGTCGGCGCCGAGCCGGAAGATCCTTCCAAGCGCTTCGAGGTGAGCAGCAACATCGCGCTCACGCTCGGCGACAAGGTGACGCTGGATACGTTCGGGCTGACGGCGCGCCTCACCGGCACGCTCGGATTGCGCGATGGCACGGATGACGTGACGCGCGGCACGGGTGAGCTTTCGATCGAGGAAGGCAAGTACACCGCTTACGGGCGCCGGCTCGACATCGAGCGCGGGCGGCTCGTGTTCAGCGGTGGACCGGTGAATAACCCCGGCGTCGATATCCGCGCGGTCAAGCAGTACCCCGATGTGAAGGCAGGTGTGAACGTGCGCGGCACGCTGACGCAGCCGCGGCTCACGTTCTTCTCCGAGCCGTCACTGCCGCAGTCGCAGATCCTGTCGTTGATTCTTGCGGGGGGATCGTTCGAGACCGCGCAGAACAAGACGAACAACGCGCAGACGGGGAACGAGTTGCTGGCGCAGGGCAGCGCCATCCTCGCGCAGCAGATCGGCTCGCGCGTGGGCATCGAGGATGTGGCGCTGGAGTCGGACCTCGACAATCAGACGTCGCTGGTGCTCGGGAAGTATTTGTCGCCGCGACTGTACGTTAGCTACGGCATCAGCTTCACGGAGCAGCTGAATACGCTGAAGCTGCGCTACACGCTGAGCGACCGGTGGACCATCAAGACCGAGATGGGCCAGGCGCGCGGCGCGGACCTCGTGTACACGATCGAGAAGTAGCGAGGCGCCGAGGGATTAGGCAGAGCGCCGAAGATTACGCAGAGGCACCGAAGGTTACCGAGACGCCGAAGGGTACACAGAGCGCCGAGGGTTTAGGCAAGGACGAGAGGCACAGGCCGTCCTGACCGATCATCCGGATGCGCTCGATGAAGCGGCTCGCGCCGTTCCGCGCCAGCCGGGAGCGCAGCGGAAGGCGCTCCCCCCGAGGCCTGGCGCAATGAGGCACTGCCCCTAATTCCGCGAGTTCTGTCCGTCTTTCTTCCGCTGCTGATCGTCACTCGGGGTAGGCGACGTCCCTGCAGGCGCCGCCTGCGTGCCCGGCGGTTGAGACTGTGGCGCCTGCCGCTGGGTAGCCTGGCCGCCCGGCCGAGTCACCACTTCGCCAC
>JBDZVF010000479.1:0-4555 GCA_040255575.1 Pseudomonadota bacterium
AGGTGCGCTAGCGCACCTTGCATCGTGCGAGGTAACGTCCCCTACCATGGAACCCAAACACTTCAATCGCGCTGCCCGCCCGGTCACGGTCGCGGCGACGCAGTTTTCCTGCAGCTGGGATGTCGACGCCAACATGGCGAAGGCAGAGGCTGCCGTGCGCGAGGCCGCGCGCAAAGGCGCACAGATCATCCTGCTGCCGGAGCTGTTCGAGACGCCTTACTTCTGCATCGAGCAGGACGTGCGGCATCTCGCCCTGGCGCAGCCGCTCGAGAAGAGCCGTGCCGTTGAGCACTTCCAGAAGATCGCTCGCGAGCTGGAAGTGGTATTACCCGTGAGCTTTTTCGAGCGCGCGGGGCGTGCGTACTACAACTCCATCGCAATAGTCGATGCGGATGGTCGCGTGCTCGGTGTGTATCGAAAGGCACACATCCCCAACGGGCCCGGCTACCAGGAGAAGAACTACTTCAGCCCAGGCGACACCGGGTTCAGGGTTTGGGATACGCGTTACGCGCGCATTGGTGTGGGTATCTGCTGGGACCAGTGGTTCCCGGAGACGGCGCGTGCGATGGCACTGATGGGTGCGGAGCTCCTGTTCTTTCCTACTGCGATTGGCTCGGAGCCGCCGCCGGCGTTGCCGCTCAACTCGCGCGAGCACTGGCAGCGCACGCAGCAGGGGCACGCGGCTGCGAATCTCACGCCGCTGATCGCCTCGAATCGCTATGGGCTGGAGCGTTCGCTGCAGGATCCGGATGGGCTCTACATCACCTTCTACGGCTCATCGTTCATCGCTGATGCGACGGGCGCGAAAGTGGCCGAGGCGGGCGAGCAGGGCGATGCGGTGCTGACGGCCACGTTTGATCTGGAGTCGCTGGCCCAGCAGCGCGACAACTGGTTCGTGTTCCGTGATCGCCGCCCGGATCTTTACGGGCCGCTTCTTACGCTGGACGGTCGGCAGCAGCACGTTGCGAAGGCAGTGACGACCGACGAGCAGCTGTGAGGCTGAGCACTGGCCTGCGACCAGCACCGGTGAGGCCGAGCACCGGCCTGCGACCAGCACCGGTGAGGCTGAGCACCGGCCTGCAGGCTACGCCTACTTTGCTTTGCGCGTGAGCCAGGCGGCGGCGCCTTCGAGGTCCTGCACGAACTTCGAGTATTCGGCGCGCTGCTGAGACTGTTCTGGGATGCGCAGCAGATAGGACGGGTGAATGGTCACCCACACGTGCGCGGCGTCTGTGAATGGAGTAGGCAGGCCGCGCATTGATGACACCGTCACCGGGTGACCGAGCAGGCTTCGGGCGGCGGTGCCGCCCAATGCGATCACGAGACGGGGTTGCACGAGTTTCAGCTCTTCCGTGAGCCACCAGCGACAGGCTTCGATTTCCCCCGCATTCGGTTTCGAGTGGATGCGGCGCTTGCCACGCGGCTCGAACTTGAAGTGCTTTACCGCGTTCGAGACGAACACTTTCTTGCGATCGATCCCGGCATCGTGGAGCGCGCGATCTAGAATCGCGCCGGCGGGCCCGACGAACGGATGCCCTTCGAGATCTTCCGCGTCGCCGGGCTGCTCGCCGACGAGCATCAGCTCAGCCTTCGAGGGGCCTTCGCCTGGCACACCCTGCGTGGCGTGCCGGTAAAGCATGCATCGTCTGCAGGCATTCACCGCATCCCGCAGCTCGCTCAGCGAATTGAGATGCCGCCCGATCTCAGCGCCACGCTCGCGCTCTTCGCGCGCAGGCGCCTCACGAACCCCCGGCCGATGATCTCTGGTAACCACACCCCGACAATGTTCGAGGTGGGGAGGCGGTTCCCGTTGCGATGGCGCATGCGCTCGTCCGCGAGGGAATGGCGAAGAAGTCTCTTTCCAGCGCCGCGCGTGCCTCGATCAGTTCTGGCGTGTATCGGCCGTTGCGCGGTGTGGCGAGAACGTAACGCCGAAGCAGTAGCTCCGCTCGGGCGCGCTTGTATGTCCGCAGGTACGGCAGAATCCGTTGAAGCAGGTCGAGCGCCTGACGGCTATAGATCACAAACACGAAGCTCGGCGTGTGGTGGTCTTTGGCGACACACTTGCTTGTGATTCGCCCGGCACCGATGCGAGCCTTCAAATATGCGAGAAGATCGTATTCTGTATTGGCCACGCTGACGACGGGCCGCCGACGTTCTGTCCCGTGATGCCGCACCAGTGAGACGGTGCCTTCACCATCGACGATACCGGCGATGTAGGCTGCTTCTGTGTCCGTTAATGTGCGAACGACGTTCGGCATGCTGAAAAGTAACGTTCCCGGTCCGGTTACCGGGAACGCCATATGGTGGAGGCGGGGGGACAGTTCACCCGCGGCTTTCGCTGCGGACTGGACTATGCCTTCATCCTTCGCAGGATGCGGAGCGTGTTATCCGGCCCTTCACACTCGAGCCGGATCCTGGGGCCCGCCCGGCACGCCTGCGCGTGCTTCGGCGAGTCCATGAGTCTCTACAGGGCAGGCCTGAAGTTGGCCCTCTTCCTACCCCTCGGCGTTGCCATTCCATCGCTGGAGTGAGGTTTCGCCGATGTGAGCTCCGTTTTCATTCAGCCCTCGCGGGCTGACGCGACCCTTTGATCGAACCCCCGTCCGTAAGTGCTAAGCTCGAAGACCTACGTACGTAGCTGTCTCTTTAGTTGTCGCGCACCGCTACCCGAGCAGCAGGGAAAACGATACGCCAGCGAAAGTGACTCTTAACTAGACAGCCTGTCGCACACTGGCTAGCGATCCCATGAACGCGTCCCCAGATTCAGTTGCATGGGCACAAGCTGGTCTGAGGTCAACGGCCCTTAGGCCGCCAGAGCGTAGTTGTCGTCGTTGGCAACTATGATTTGCAGAGTGTTTAACGAGCGGCACTGCAGCTCGGTACGCACTTCGAGGTTCACGACCCACGTCGAAACCGGTCGCCCCCAAAGAGCTTGCGAAGCATACCCCAGCTTGGGGGCCCGATGCGCTGATTCAACTCCTGCCCGGGCGTAGCGAAACGGATGCCCAGCTGGCAAAAGCTGCGCTTTTGGCCAGCGGACCCAAGGCCGAGGGGAGTCAACTAACCTCGGCGCATGATGCGCGCCTTGTCCCGCTGCCAGTCGCGATCCTTCTCCGTGGCGCGCTTGTCGTGCTGCTTCTTGCCCTTGGCGAGGCCTACCTCGAGCTTCGCCCGGCCGTCCTTCCAGTGCAGGTCGAGCGGCACCAGCGTGTAGCCCTTGCGCTCCACGGCCCCGATGAGGCGGCTGATCTCGCCCTTGTTGAGCAGCAGCTTCCGCGTGCGCACGGGGTCGGCGACGATGTGCGTCGAGGTCGTCTTGAGCGGCGTGATGTGCGCGCCGGTCAGGAACACTTCCTCGTTCCGCACGAACACGTAGGCCTCGGCGAGCTGCGCGCGGCCGGCGCGCATGGCCTTCACTTCCCAGCCCTGCAGCACGAGGCCCGCCTCGAAACGCTCCTCGATGAAATAGTCGAAGCGCGCCTTGCGGTTCTCGGCGATCAGGCGTTCGGTGTTCTTGGTCGGTTTGGCCATAAGCGGGCGCGATTCTAATGCATTGGAAAAAATCGCCCGCGGCGTTTTTCCGAGCCCTCGCTGGCGCTGCCCGCCCTCCGCGCGTTGCTACGCGAGGGCCTTCTTGCAACAATCCTCTCCATGCGACACGTCAAGCGCTCGGCCCTCGTCGCACAGCCGCCGAGTCGCATGTTCGCCCTCATCAATGACGTCGAGAGCTATCCGGCCTTCGTGCCCGGATGTACGCACGCGCGCATCGAAAGCCGCTCGCCTTCGGAGATCGTGGCGACGCTCGGGGTGAAGAAGGGCCCGCTGCACACCGAGCTCACCACTCGCAACCACCTCGAGCAGGACCGTCGGGTCACCATGTCGCTCGTCAAGGGGCCGTTCAAGGAGCTCGAAGGCGTGTGGACGCTGACGCCCGTCGGCGAGAGCGGCTGCCGTGTGGAGCTCGACATGCGTTTCGCGTTTCGCAATCCGATGTCCGCCATGCTCCTGGACGCCGCGTTCGAGCAGACGGCGGCCTCGCTCGTCGACGCGTTCGTCTCCCGCGCCCGATCGCTGGATAAATGACCGAGCCTCGCAAGCGCTGTGTGGTCGCGTACGCCACGCGCGACCGGCAATGGCTATGGCCTGTGGAGCTTCCTGAGCAGGCCACTGTCGCGGACGCGCTCAATGCGGCGCGGGCGCTCGCAAATCGTGAGGATGTGCCGTGGGATTCGGCGCCGCTCGGCATCTTCGGCCAGGCCTGCCACCGCACAGACGTGCCGGCGGATGGCGACCGCATCGAGATTTATCGCCCGCTCGCATCGGATCCTCGCGAGCGACGCCGTCAGCAGGTGCAGTGCCAGCGACGCGCGACGCGTCGCTGATTCACGCAGCGCTGGGCCGCGATTGCGCTCAGCCGTCCGTAGTCGGCGGCGCGGCCGCGGCGGGCGTGGGTGGCGGCGGCGCCTCTTTCTCCGGAGGCGGCAGCGTCGGCTTCCTGTCTTTGGTGATGAAGCCGAACCCGGACGACATCCAGGCGCTGTACCTGGCCTCG
>JBDZVF010000480.1:0-4553 GCA_040255575.1 Pseudomonadota bacterium
TTTCAGAATCCATCCGAGGCCGAACGAGATTCGCACTCGGCCCGCACAGTCCCACAGCAGGTCAGGCACATGAAGCAACAGACGGCGATTGTCTCGGGCGGCGCGCAGGGCATCGGTCTTGCGACGGTCGAGCTCCTCGGGCGGCAGGGCTACTCGGTCATTGCGCTCGATATCAAACCCACGGTGCTCGAACGCGCGGCGGAGCTGAAATCCCGGGGGCTGGCAGTGGAAGGTCGCGTCGCCGACATGACCCAACGGGCGGCGATCCGCCAGGCCCTCGCCGATCTTCAGGTGATCGATGTCGTCGTCTGTGCGGCCGGCATCGTCATTCCCAAGCCGATCGCGGAACAGACGGACGAGGACTTCCGCCGCACGTTCGACGTGAACGTGCACGGCGTCTTCATGCTGGCGCAGGAAGCGCTCGCGCGGATGCCCAATGGCGGACGCATCGTCATGCTTGCCTCGCGCGGCGTCCTCGGCGGCCGCAACAACGTCGCCTACGCGTCCTCGAAGGCGGCGGTCGTCGGGATGGTGCGATCCATGGGGCTCGAGCTGCGGGAGCGCTTCATCACCGTCAACGCGGTCGCGCCCGGCTTCACGGATACGCCGATGATCCGCGCCTTCGGTGAGGAAGGAATTGCAGCGGCCTCGGCGCTCGAGGTGCGTGGCCGTCCGGCGCAGCCATCGGAGATCGCCCCGGCGATCGCATTCCTCGCATCCCCGGAAGCCTCCTTCATCACCGGTCAAACGCTCTTCGTCGACGGCGGCAAGTCCCTCGGCGGGCTGGCAGGCGCGGTGTGAGCGATCAGTAGGGCTTGGCGTTCAGCATGGACATCGCGAGCTCGACGATGTGGTCGGCGAACTCGTCCGTCGAAAGCCGCCCGCCTTCGCGGAACCACACGAAGCTCCAGGTGATGGCGCCGGTCAGGACCTGCGCGGCGATCTGGGAGTCGCGGATCGCGATCAGCCCTTCCTTCTTCGCGCGGGTGAGCAGGTCGTTCATCAGCACGTCGAAGCGACGTCGATTGGCCTCGAGCCGCCGACGCGCCGCGGCGGAGATGTACTTCTCTTCCCTAAAGCAGATCGCGATGCCGACCTTGTTGGCCACGACCTGCAACGCCAGCTGGCGAATGGCATCCCTCAGCTGATCGAAAGTGGACTCGTGGGCCGTGATCGCCGCCTGCAGTGTCTCGACCGAGACCCCGGTCGCCTCGACGCAGATCTCATCGAGCAACTCGGTCTTGTTCTTGAAGAGGTAGTAGATGAAAGGCTTCGTGACACCGAGAGTGGCTACGATTTCCTCGATCCGCGTGCCGTCATAGCCTTTTTCGTAGAACTGCCGGGCCGCCTCCTTCAGCACCGAGGCACGCTTGAACTCGGCGAGCTCCTCCCGCATCGTTCGCGACATTATTCGTTTTGCTCCGCTTTTGATCGCGCCAACCTAAGCTCGCAGGCGCGCTCGGTCAAGCGAACTCGCCCTCGCCCGGACCCAGGGGCGACCTCGCCCGAAGCCTGCGCATGAGCAGGAATACTGCAGTCCCGCTCAGGAATGGGAACACCGCTGCGATCAGCAGGATGACCGCGTTGGGGGCATTCAGGGTCAGCGCGAGCGAGACCAGCAGCGGCGACACAACGCTGCCCGAGCGGCCAATTCCTTGCGCCCAGCCGACGCCGCTCGCACGCAGGTGCACGGGATACACGGCGGACGCCACGATGTTGTTGGAGACGTAGCCGCCGATCATGCAGATGCCTATCACCACGTTCATGATCGGCAGCATGTTCGTGTGAAAGGACAGCGGCAGCAAAGCGATCGTGGAGCACGTGATGACGTAGCAGATGAGCAGCCACTTGAGTCCGAAGCGTGCCAGCAGGAACCCGGCCGCGATGCCCCCGAACAGCCCTCCGAAATTGACCAGCGACGTGGTGAACGCCGCCTCGGAGGTGGTGTAGCCCGAACGGGTCAGCAACGATGGCAGCCACGAGAGCAGCACGTACATGGCGCCGACCCCGCCGAAATGCAGGAGCCACATGATCAGCGTCAGAGACTTGAACTCTCCGCTCACCAGCGTGCGTACCGCCCCACGCCGCTCGGCGCGCGATCCGGGAACCGCAAGCGGCGTGTCGAACGAGCTCACGAAGAACAGAAGCGCGACGAGCAGTGAAAACATCGAGGCGCCAACGAACAACGCCTCCCAGCCGTAGCGGGGTATCACGACCGAGGCGATCATGCCGCTCGCCATATTGCCGAGCGAGAAGCCGGTGCCGATGACTGCGACGGCGAGCGCGCGATAGCGCACCGGAGCGGCCTCGAAGGCAATGGCCACCACCAGCGCGGTCATGATTCCTATCGTGAGCCCGACGAACACGCGGCACAGGATCAGCCATTCGACGTTCGTGACGACTGCGTTGGCGAAGGTCGCCGCCGCGGCCCCCAGCGCCGCGAGAATGACCACTATTCGCCGCCCGTGCCGGTCGGCCAGCGGCGCCAGGAACAACGCGCCACCCACGAGCCCGACGAGACCCGCCGAAAAGACGAAGCCGAACGTCGAGAGATCGACGGACCAGTCGCGCGCCATTTCCGGAATGGCATAGGCGATGACCTGAACGTCGTAGCCATCCAGGATGGCGCATGCGAAGCAGGCAATCAGCACGAGCACCGATCGGCGCGTGAAGATCGAAGGTGCCAGAGGAGGTGCCGTCGCGACGCCAGCCGGTACGTCTTCGTTCACCTGGCTACTCACGAGGCCGCACCCGGACCGGCGCTCGATACCGGATAGTCGGTATAGCCTGTCTCCCCTGTTCCGTAGATCGTTGAGGTGTTCACGGGGTTGAGCGCGAGCCCGCGCGCGTAACGCTCGACCAGGTCCGGATTGGCGATGAACGAGCGGCCGAACGAAATCATGTCCGCGCGGCCTGCCCGGATGGCAGCGCTGCCGGAGCTCAACGTGTAGCTGTTGTTGGCGATATAGATCCCGCCGAAGCGCGCGCGCAGCAGCGCGAAGTCAAACGGGCATTGTTCGGTGGCGCCCCCGGTGGCCCCTTCGACGACGTCGAGGAACCCGATCCCGAGGCTTTCGAGCGCTTCGACGACGGGCACGAACAGGGCTTGCGGATCCGAGTCCGTGATGCCGAACACCGATGGGTTGGTAGGCGAGATGCGTACGCCCACGCGATCCGCTCCCCAGACGTCGATGATCGTGGCGGTGATCTCGAGAAGGAGTCGCATCCGGTTCTCCGGTGGTCCTCCGTACCGGTCGGTGCGCCGGTTCGTGGAGTCGCGCAGGAACTGGTCCACGAGGTAACCATTGCCCGCGTGAATCTCCACAGCGTCGAACCCCGCTTGCATCGCGCGCAGCGCCGCCTGCCGATATTCATCGATCACCCCCGGAATCTCGTCGACCTCCAGCGCGCGCGGTACGCCGATGGGCACCCGGCCCGCCTCGGTGCGCACGGTGCCCGGAACGGGAATCGCACACGGTCCGATAGGGGTTGCACCACCGGGCAGCAGCGACGGATGGGAGTTGTGCCCGCAATGCCAGAGCTGCAGAAAGATGTGACCGCCCTCCGCATGCACGCTGTCCGTCACACGTTTCCATCCTTCGACCTGCTCCTCCGTGAAGATTCCCGGAGTGTTGGCGAAGCCGATCCCATAAGGCGAAACGGCGGTCGATTCGGCAAAGATGATTCCGGCGCTCGCTCGCTGGCGATAGTAGAGCGCGTTGAGTTCGTTCGGAACGCCGCCCGGGGTTCGACACCGCGTCATCGCCGACATGACGATCCGGTTGCGCAATGTCATGCCACCGAGCTTCAGAGGCTGGAGCAGCTCGGCGCCTGGCTCGACCGCAGAAAGAACCGTCATTCGCGCGCCACCGGACCTTCTGCGGCGGCCGCCAACAGGCGGTGCGCCTGGGTCGGCCGATCCCCTGGCCTCGCTCGGGCCGTTCACTCGTTGTGCCATGCTTGATCAGCGCGCCTCAAAGACCCGATCTGAACACGTTCATCCGCGCGCCCGCATGTCACGGAGTGCACAGTTTTCTGTCGCTCAGCGTAGAGGCGCATCCCGTCAGAACGCGATCATGACCTTGATCGACTCGCGCTCATTCATCGCGCGGTAGCCATCCGGCACGCCGTCGAGATCCGTCACGCGATCGAGCACGCGGCCGGGCTGGATGCGGCCCTCGAGCACATCCGGCATCAGCTCCGGGATGTAGGCGCGAACCGGCGCCACCCCTCCGGCAATGGTGATGTTGCGAAAAAAAGCCGGGTGGGACGCGGGAATTTCAGTCTCCTGCGGCACGCCGATACGACCCACGGTGCCGCCTGGGCGCGCGATGTTGATGGCGGTACGCATCGCGTCGCCGTGTCCGACGCATTCGAGCACGGAGTGCGCGCCGAGGCCTCGCGTGAGCGCCCGGACGCGCTCGATCGCCGCGTCCCCGCGCTCGCTGACCACATCCGTGGCGCCGAACTCGCGGGCGAGCGCGATCCGATCGGCGTGGCGGCCGAGCATGATGATCTGCTCCGCCCCGAGCCGACGCGCAGCGATCACCCCG
>JBDZVF010000481.1:0-4543 GCA_040255575.1 Pseudomonadota bacterium
AGCCGGAGACCGGCTGAACGCCGAACTGGCCGATGATGTCCGCGAAGTAGCCCGCGTCCGGGGTGAACGCCTTGTCGGGCTTGGAGTGGACGCTGTTGCTGCGATAGTCCGCACCGACCGCGAAGCGCGCTTCGCCCGCCGGCAGCTCGAACGCCTTGCCCTGGGCGTTGATCTCGACGATGTCCTGGGCGAGCTTGGTCGCGCTCGTCCAGTACGGGTTCAGGTAGTCGATGCAGTCCGCGGAAACCTGCGCCAGGGACGGGTCGCCGAACTGGCCGGCGCCGACGCCGTTCTGCTCACCGAACGGATTGATGCCGCTCGTGCAGCTGCCGTACTGGCCCTTGAAGTTGGCGCCGTAGTTCGGCGCGCGCATCAGCTCCTGGTAGCGCGCGAGCGAGGCGAAGCCCGAGACGCCCTTGTCGATCAGCTGCGTTTCGCCGTGCGAGCCGTTCAGCTCCCAGGTGATGTCGGTGTTGGGCACCGTGCCGCGCAGGCCGGCCATGAGCTGGTACACGTCGTTCGTGTGATCGACGATGCCGAGGCCCATGAACGTGAGGTCCTTGTTGTAAGCCCAGTCGGCGCCCGGGTTCGCGCGCGAGTCCAGCAGCGCTTCGAAAGCCGCCGGCACCGGGTGCAGGCCGTCGCGCGGAATGTCCGCACGCCAGGTGTTCGCCGCGACGGGCGCGCCGCCCACGGTGGTGCTGTTGTAGTGCGTGTAGGTGAGCTGCGTGAAGAACTGGACGTCGTCAGTGACGTTGTACGAGATGTTCGCGAACGCTGAATAGCGCGTCAGCGGCAGCGACGCGAGCGTGTCGGCGCTGAAGTTCTGCTTCACCGTCTTCGAGCCCGGCACCGTGAACGAGTCGATCACGTAACGCGGGAAGAGCGGGTTCTGGTAGTTGTAGATGTTCGCGCCGGTGATGTTGAAGAACGACTGCTGGTCGTTGTTGAAGCCGAGCTGCGTCGGGCGCGTGACGGCGCCGGCGGGCGCGCCGAACTGGCCGAAGTAGGCATCGAGCGCCTGCTGACTCGGCTGGTTCGCGAGCGGGGCGTAATAGCCGGTCGAGAGGAAGCTCGAAGAGGCCGGCACCCCGCCGACGCGGAAGCCCTCCTGCAGGAAGTCGATATCGCGGTTCTCCACCTTGCCGCGGTCGGAGTAGCTGAGCGCGATCACGGCGTTGCCGCGGTTGTCGGCGAAATTGCCACCCATGGCCGTGCTGATGTCGACGATCTGGTTGTCGCCGCGCTCGGAGATGCCGTAGTAGCCATCGACCTGCACGCCCTGGAAGTTCTTCTTGAGCTTGAAGTTCACCACACCCGAGACGGCGTCGGCGCCGTAGGCGGCCGAGGCGCCGCCGGTGATGATTTCCACGCTGTCGATCAGCGCGGCCGGGATCGTGTTGATGTCGATCGCGAGCGCCGCGGTCGAGGGCTGCAGCCGGCGCCCATCGAGCAGCACGAGGTTGCGGTTGTCGCCGAGGTTGCGAAGGTTCAGCGTCGCCGCGCCGCTGTTGAAGTAGCCCGTGGCGTACTGGCTGTTCGGCGCGCCGGAGAATTGCGGCAGCTGCAGGAGCTTGGATTCGAGGGCGAAGCTGCTCGTCTGCTCGAGCAGGTCTTCCTGCACGGTGGTGATGGGCGAGTTGGCCTGGAAGTCGCGGCGCGCGATGCGCGAGCCTGTGACCACGATCTCGGCGAGCTCGGCGGTTTCCTCGGACGAGGCGGTTTCGTTCGCGCCGGTCGTCTGCGCCTGCGGCTCAGGCGCGGGCGCTGCGAAAGCGCTCGTCACGCCGCCTGCGGCGCAGGCGAGTGCGAAGGCAACCGCGGCGGAGACGAGCGAACGGGCACGCGCGGTGGAATGGAGATCAGTGCCGCGCGCCAAGGCGCTTGCGGCACGAGCCGGATGGTCGAGCATGGAAATCCCCCTCGGGTGTGGAAGGCGTACCGACGGCAGAGGCCTTGATCACAGCCATCGTAAGGGCAGGGTCCCGGGCGCCTTTGATCCAGCTTGACCGTTGGATTGATCGGATTGGAAGCACGCTTTGCAATGAACCGCGCCCTGGGGGGCGGGCGCGGCTCGGGGGGCCTGGCGATCCTGAATGCGTGCGTCAGCCGGGAATTTCGGGCTCCACCAGGCGCGCAAGGTGCTCCAGCGACTCCTGCCAGCCGAGATAGCAGGCCTCGAGCGGAATCACGTCCGGCACATTCTCCTGCACCACATTCATCTCGGTGCCGAGGGAGACCTCCTTGAACGTGACGGTGCACACGATCTCGCCCGGCAGGTTCGGATCGTCGAATCTGTCCGTGTAACGGACCTTCTGCCCGGGCACGAGCTCGAGGAACGTTCCGCCGAACGAGTGGCCGTTGCCGCTCGTGAAGTTGCGAAAGGCCATCTTGAACGTGCCGCCGACCCGTCCGTCGAGGTGATCCACCGTGCAGGTGAACCCGTTCGGCGGCAGCCAGCGGGCGAGGGCGTCCGCCTCCACGAAGGCGCGATACACCTTCTGGGGCCTGGCACGGAGGACGCGGTGCAGACGAACGGTATTGCCGGCCATTGTCGAATCTCCTTGATGGGGTTTGCGGTGGCTACAGCCCCAGGACGTGTGAGGCGGCTGCGTTCCGACACGCCGTTTCAGAAATTGTGCGACCGGCGCCTGAGGTCCTCCGGAACGGCGGCTCACACGGGGCAGTCACCCTTCACCTGGCGCTCGCGGAGCACTTACTCGCAGTAATAGTGATGTGTCCGACTTTTTGGGCGCGCGTTCATTCCATCGACGCTCCGCCGACGTATCTTAATCGCGCCAAGCTACAGTGGCGGAGGGGATTTTCCGGATGCGTCGGTGGTATTGGGGCTTGCTCGTGTTGTCCTGTGGAGCGGTGGCGATGGGCGGAGAGAAGGCTCCGTCGGTTGCGACCGGCAATTCGCCTCCCGCGCTCATCTCTGCCGTGCGCGGCCGCGACTCCGCCAAGGCACTCGAGCTGCTCGCGGCTCAGCCTCGCGTGGATGTGAACGAGCGTTCCGCGGATGGCACCACGGCTCTGCACTGGGCCGTCTATAACAACGACGTCCCGCTCGTCGAGCATCTGCTTGCCGCCGGTGCGAACCCGAATGTTCGCAATGACTATAACTCCACGCCGCTCGTCGAAGCCGCCGTCGTCGGTAATGCTGAAGTCATCAAGAGACTGCTGAAGGCCGGCGCGGATGTGGAGTCCGCGAATGCCGATGGGCAGACGGCGCTGATGGTCATCGCGCGCTCCAGCAATATCGAAGCGGCGAAGCTGCTCCTGAAAGCGGGCGCCAACGTCAACGCCCGTGAAGCCTGGCGCGGCCAGACGGCACTCATGTGGGCCGCGGCCCAATCGCAGCCCGAAATGGTTCGGCTGCTCGTGAGCCACGGCGCGGAAGTGAATGCGCGCTCCAATCTCACGAACTTCGAGCGGCAGGTGACTGCGGAGCCCCGCATGCAGCAGCGCCCGCCGGGCGGCTTCACGCCGCTGCTGTACGCTGCGCGTTCGGGTTGTCTCGGCTGCGCGGAGGAGCTCGTGCGCGGCGGCGCCGACATCAATCTGCCCGATCCCGAAGGCATCACGCCGCTCATCATGGCGGGCCTCAATTTCAGCTTCGATGTCGGGGCGTTCCTCGTGAAGAAGGGCGCGGAGCTCAACGTGTGGGATACGTGGGGTCGTTCGCCGCTCTACGCCGTGGTGGACATGAACACGCTGCCGACCGGCGGCCGCGCGGACCGGCCGTCATCCGATGCGACCTCGGGCACCGAGCTCGTGAAGATGATGCTCGAGCGCGGCGCCAACCCGAACCTGCAGATCAAGATCGTGCCGCCGCTGCGTTCGCTGCGTGATGACCGCGGCCCCGACGCCGTGCTCCAGGCCGGCACTACAGCGCTTGCGCGCGCCGCGAAAGGTGGAGACGTCGAGGTGGTGCGCCTGCTGCTCGCGCATGGCGCGAACCCGATGCTGCCGACCGTGCGCGGTGTCACGCCCATGATGATGGCCGCGGGCACCGGCTATTCCGGCCGCGATTCGCGCGGTCGCTATCAGACGGAAGGCGAAGCGGCCGAGATCATCAAGATGCTCATCGCAGCGGGTGCCGATATCAATCAGCGCGCGGATGACGGGGGCACGGCGCTTCACGGTGCCGCGGGACGCGGCCGGAACGAGCTCGTGAACCTGCTCGTAAGCCAAAAAGCCGATCCGACCATCAAGGACGCGCGCGGCCGCACCGCTGCAGACGTCGCCAACGGCGTGGGTGGCGGCGGATTCGGGCGAGGTCCCGCGCAGAAGTATCCGGAGACGGTCGCCTTGTTGAAACGCTTGACGGCGGACACGGGTTCGCGAGGTGGCGCGCAGTGAACCGCCGCCACTTTCTTGTGACGATGGGCGCGGTCACTGCCGCGAGCAGCCTGCATCCCGCATGGGCTGGCAGTCGCGCGCCGCTGACCGTCACCGAGCTGGGCGAACGCCTGTTCGTCATCTCGGGCGGTGGCGGTAACGTCACCGTATTTCATCCTGACGAGGGTGTGCTGCTGGT
>JBDZVF010000482.1:0-4540 GCA_040255575.1 Pseudomonadota bacterium
GGCGCTGGGCGCCGTAGTCGACGAAGCAGGCCTCGAGGGAGGGTTCGACCCTGGAAATGCGGCCCTTGTAGATGTTGGCTTTTTTCTGTTCTCGGGAAGTAAGTTCGATACTCAGATCGAAAAGTTTTTGTCCATCAACCAGAGCAACCCGCAACTCTTCCTGCTGAGTTGCATTGACGAGCATTCTTTTCATGTGCCCCTTCTGAACGTTGGGGGGCTGACACGCGTACGACGGGAGGCTGCGCGGGCAGCAAACGGCTGCCCTCGCGGCGGCGAAGATTCCTGATCAGGGAGGTAGGCGCTGGAGGAGCTTGAGTCACTCGTTAATCACTTGAGTGTGTGTGCCCGCCCTCAGGCGGTGCGCCGGGAAACCTTCGTGTTCTCAACCGACGGCGCACCCGGGAGCTCATGGGAGACTCGACTCGGAAGTTGCGCGGCTTGTCGGCCCAATTGCGATGGCCTCGTATGGGAGGACCAACTACCATGCGGCGCCTTGGGTTTTTTGGCCCGGTGATGTTCTTCGGGTCTTGCTACCGGCGGCTACCGCTATTGTGTGCCGCCTATTCCGAGGCGGACGCGCGAGTATACTCGTTGGACCGCAGTAGAAACAACAATTTACGATGAGGGTCGCGGTGACCGAGCCACAACCGGGCGGAAGGCGGCCCGCCGTCCGGCAGATCGAGGTCGATTCGGAGGGCGCCGGCACGCGCCTGGACCAGTTCCTCCTGCGCCTGCTTCCCAGCGTGCCGCGCAGCCGGGTGTTTCGCATCGTCCGCAAGGGCGAGGTGCGGGTGAATGGCAAGCGAGCCGACCCGAACCAGCGGTTGCAGGAGCACGACATCGTCCGCGTGCCCCCCATTCGCATCGAAGCGGAGCCTGCACCGGGTGCGCCGAAGCGGGTGCCCGCCCGAATGCTCGAGGCCGTGCAGGCCGCGATCATCAGCGAAGACCCGAGGCTCCTCGTTCTGGACAAGCCAGCCGGTGTGGCCGTGCACGGTGGCAGCGGACTGAGCTTCGGCATCATCGAGACGTTGCGCGCCCTGCGACCGAATGAAGAGCTGGAGCTGGTGCATCGGCTGGACCGGGACACCAGCGGCTGCCTTCTGGTCGCGCGCAAGCGGAGTGCGCTTCGCACGCTCCATGAGCTGATGCGCGAGGGGCTGGTCGAGAAGCGTTACCTCGCGCTAGTGAAAGGCCACTGGAATCTCGGGCACACAAAGATCGATCAGCCGCTGCGCACAGACATTCGTGTGGGTGGCGAGCGCACGGTGAAAGTGCACGCCTCAGGCAAGGAGGCGCTCAGCGAGTTCCGGCCCATTCAGTGGTTCGGGAAGAGGGCGACGCTGCTGGAAGTGTCGCTGCATACCGGGCGCACACACCAGATTCGAGTGCATGCCGCGCACGCAGGGCATCCCGTAGCCGGCGACGAGAAGTACGGCGATGAAGCGTTCAATGCTGAAATGAAGGAAGTCGGGCTGAACCGTATGTTCCTTCACTCCCATAGCGTCAGTTTCGAGTGGCAACAGGGAGCGCACGGGGGGGTATTCAGTGCCAGCGCTCCGCTGCCAGCGGAGCTCGCGTCCATCGTCGACGCACTCAGCGTCAGGGCAGGAGGAAGCCGGCCTGGCGGAGGGCGTGCGAAACCCAGATCAAGGGCAGGCCGATGAGCGCGGTCGGATCCTGACTGTCGATGCTCTCGAAGAGCGTGATGCCCAGACCCTCGACCTTGAAGCCTCCCGCGCAGTCGAAGGGCTTCTCGCGCGCGACATAGCGGTTGATCTCCGTCTCGGTCAGCCGTCGGAACGTCACCGTCGTCGTGTCCAGGTAATCGAGGGAGATGGCTGCCTCGACGCAGACCACGGCACAACCCGTATAGAAGTTGGCGGTATGGCCGCTCAGCGCGGCGAGCTGGCTGCGGCAGGTGGCTTCGTCACCCGGCTTGTCGAGCACGCGCTGGCCCGCTGCGCAGACCTGGTCGCTGCCGATGACGACAGCGCTGGGGTGCTTTTCCGCCACGGCACGGGCTTTCGCCACCGATAGCCGCAGGGCGCGTTCACGGGGCGTTTCCCCGCCCAGGGATGCCTCGTTGACCCCGGGATTCTGGGCCTCGAATGGCGGAGCAATCCGTTCCAGCAGGGATCGGCGGTAGCGGGAAGTGGAGGCCAGGATGAGAGGTCGCACTCGAAAACGGCTCGCGTTGTTGAAATCGGCTACGAGAAACAACAGCTTAGCGGGCAGGCGGCTTTGACTTGAGGGGGGTCGATACCTATCATACGCGCCCCATGTCGGAGCCGTGGTCGCAACTGAGTGATGTCGACCGGCTCGCTGACCGGCAAGCCGAAGTCGCCTTCGATATTCCGCTGAGTCGTCTGCCTCGCGTGCAAGCACAGATTGCTGGCGCGGAGGGGACGGTTCACGGTGTCGCGCGTTTTCGTCGTGACGCAGGTCATCGTGTGGCAGACCTTGAGATGGAGGGCGAAGCGAAGCTCGTCTGTCAGCGCTGCCTGGCTCCGATGACGTGGCCGCTCGCAAGCGAAACGCGCGTAGCGATTCTCGCGAACGAGCGTGAAGCAGACAGCGTGCCGCAGGAGCTCGAGACCCTGCATGCGCCGGATGATCGCATCCGCGTAGCCGATCTCGTTGAAGAAGAATTGCTCCTGACACTGCCGCTCGTGCCGCTGCATGAAAGCGCGGAAGAGTGCAAGGCAGTGCAGGACGAGGTGCCGGCGCCTGATGAAGAGGCAGCGCCGGCGCCGGAAACACAGAAACCGTTTGAACGGCTGGGCGAGCTGTTGAAACGCAACCAATGATTGCTCGCGCCCGAGTGCGAGTGACGCCCACGAGGAGTTTGGAAAATGGCCGTTCAGAAGAGCCGCAAGACACCGTCGAAGCGCGGCATGCACCGTTCGCACGACGGGCTCGCGAAGCCCGCCCTGTCCATCGATCCGCAGTCGGGCGAAACCCACCTGCGCCATCGCGTCACGCCGGACGGTTTCTATCGCGGCAAGCGCGTCATCGAGAAGCCGGCCGACGTCGAGGACGCCGGCTAAGTGATCTGCTGGGGTCACGACCCCGGCCCGTTTGGCGCCATACCTTGCGGAGTCTGCCCGCCCAGGGGCGTAGCTGCGCGTCACTGCTGGCGGCAGGAGCTGCGCGGCCTGCCGCCGTGAACGCAGTCGCCGCTCCGAGAAAAGCGCCGGAGGCGACTTTTCTCCAATGAACGAACCGTCGATAGCGATCGACGTCATGAGTGGCGACCGCACGCCGCGCGACTATGTCGCGGGCGTCGCGCAAGCCCTTCAGGACGATTCCGCATTTCGTGCGCTGCTGGTGGGCGACCCTTCCGCCATCGAGCCAGCGCTGAATGGCGCCTCGAGGGCGCAGGTCCGCGCGCGCATCGAGATCGTGCCGGCGAGCGAGGTGGTCGCCATGGGCGAATCGCCGCGGGAGGCGATCCGCCGCAAGAAGCACTCGTCGATGCGGCTCGCGATCGATGCCGTGAAGGACGGGCGCGCGGTCGCATGCGTCAGTGCCGGCAACACCGGCGCGCTCACCGCCATGTCTCACTTCGTGCTGAAGACGCTCACTGGCGTCGAGCGCGCGGCGATCATGTCCGCGATTCCCTCCGCGCACGGGCATACGCACATGCTCGATCTCGGCGCGAATACCAAGGCGACTCCGGAGCAGCTGCTGCAATTCGGCTGGATGGGGAGCATCGTCGCGCGGGATATCTACGGCGTGAGCAACCCGCGCGTCGGCTTGCTGAATATCGGCGAAGAAGACATGAAGGGTCACGAAGTGGTGCAGGCGGCGCACGCGCTGCTCGGCGCGAGCGGCGCCGCGCGCGCGCTCAACTACATCGGCTTCGTCGAAGGCGACGATATCTTCTCGGGCGATGTCGATGTGGTCGTGACGGACGGGTTCACCGGCAACGTGGCCCTGAAGTCGGTGGAAGGCGTGGCCCATCTCATTTCCAACCGGCTGAAGGCGGAGTTCGCCGCCTCCCTGTACGGCAAGCTCGCCGGGCTCATCGCCCGGCCCGTGCTCCGGCGCGCGGCCGCAAGCCTCGATCCGCGCCGATACAACGGCGCCTGCATGGTGGGGCTCGACGGGATCGTGGTAAAAAGCCACGGCGGAGCCGACAGCCTGGCCTTTTCAAGAGCAGTATCCATGGCAGCGCAGGCTGCCCGCCGCGGCCTGACGGCGCACATCGCGCAGGCGCTGCAGACACAGAGGTCTTGATGTATTCGCGAATCGTCGGCACGGGGTCCCATCTGCCCGCACGCGTTGTCAGCAACGCCGATCTCGAGAAGATGGTCGATACCACCGACGAATGGATCCGCGAGCGCACCGGCATCGAGCGCCGGCACATTGCGGCCCCTGGTGAAACCACGTTGGACCTCGCGGAGCCCGCGGCTCGCCGCGCGCTCGAGATGGCGGGCGTCTCGCCGCAAGAGGTGGACTTCATCGCCTTCGGCACGACCACGGCGGATCTCATCTTCCCGAACTGCGGTGTGATGCTTCAGGGGCGCCTGGGTGC
>JBDZVF010000483.1:0-4532 GCA_040255575.1 Pseudomonadota bacterium
CGACGGCTGCTCGAGGCCGTGCCGCCCGCGTTCCGCAGCGTGCAGCACGATCTGGAAGCCAACTTCCGCTCGGTGTTGCGCTCGACGCTGGGCAAGCTCGATGTCGTGACCCGCGAGGAGTTCGACACTCAGTTGAAGGTGCTCGAGCGCACGCGCGCCAGGCTCGAAGCGCTCGAGACCAAGGTGGCGGAGCTCGAGGCGCAGGCCGCCTCCCGGGCCGAATCGAGCGGCAACTGATCGCCGCCGGCGCGGCGCGTTTGCGCGCTGCGCCCATTTCTCAACGTTCGCAGTCGATTTGCGAGCGGCTTCGAGCCCGCGCGCCCGGTAGCCTCGCGTCCGAACACTTGTCGCAGGAAGCGTTATGGACGTCGCACGGATCATGAGTCGCGCGCAGATCGGGTTGCATTCGCCGTTGGTGCACGTCGAGGTGCACCTGGGGAGTGGGTTGCCGACGTTCTCGATCGTCGGGCTCGCCGCAACCGCGGTGAAGGAGAGCAGGGAGCGCGTGCGGTCGGCGCTGGTGAACTCCGGGTTCAAGATCCCTTCGGGGCGCATCACCGTGAATCTCGCGCCGGCGGATGTGCCGAAGGAGGGTGGGCGGTTCGATCTGCCGATCGCGTTGGGGATCCTGGTGGCTTCGGGGGAGCTGAAGCTGCCTGAGGGTTCATCCGTGCTGGATCGCTGCGAGTTCTATGGGGAGCTCGCGTTGAACGGAGAGCTCAAGTCGGTGCCAGGCACGCTCCTCGTCGCGGCGAACGCCAACTGCGCACAGCATGAGCTCATCGTGCCCCAGGAAGATCTGGAGGAGGCTTCCACCGGCAGTCGCAATGTCGTGCGAGGTGCTCGCAACCTGCGCGCCGTCTGCGCCCACATTCAAGGCACGGAGGTGCTGCCCGCACATTCCGGTTCATTGACTGGCCCGCACGCGCCACCGACAACGCAGCTCGACCTGCTCGATATCAAGGGGCAACTGCACGCGAAGCGCGCACTCGTGGTCGCGGCAGCGGGGAATCACAGCGTGCTGTTCATCGGTCCGCCCGGTTCCGGCAAGAGCATGCTCGCGCAGCGATTGCCGGGGCTGCTTCCGCCGCTGAGTGCCACGGAAGCGCTCGAGTCCGCGATGATCGCGTCCGCGAGCGTCAATGGTTTCGACAGAGGCTCATACGGCCGGCGGCCCTATCGCGCTCCACATCACACGGCGTCTGTCTTCGCGATGGTGGGCGGCGGTTCGCACGCCGGCCCCGGCGAGATCAGCCTCGCGCATCGGGGCGTGCTCTTCCTCGACGAGCTCCCCGAGTTCGATCGACGTGCGTTGGAGGCGTTGCGCGAACCGCTCGAGACGGGCGCGGTGGCGGTGTCGCGGGTGGCCATGCGCGCGGAGTATCCGGCGGAGTTCCAGCTCGTCGCGGCGATGAATCCTTGTCCCTGCGGCTACCTGGGCGACCCCACCGAGCGCTGCGAATGCACGCCTGGGCGCATCGCACAATACAAGGCCCGCGTGTCCGGCCCGCTGCTCGATCGCATCGACTTGCGGGTCGAAGTGCCGGCGCTCGCTCGGCACGAGCTCAGTGCCGACCTGGCTGTCGGCGATTCGAGCGCCATCGCCGCGACGAAAGTGGCCCGCGCCCGCGCGCGCCAGCTGCACCGCTCCGGCAAGCTCAACTCACGCCTGTCGATCCAGGAGATCAACCTTCACTGTCGGCTCGACGAGCGCGCGGACAGGGTGTTCTGGCAGAGCCAGGCGTGCCTCGGGCTGTCGGCGCGTTCGTATCACCACACGCTGCGCGTCGCCCGCACGATCGCCGATCTGGAAGACAGCGAAGCCGTTCGCGACTATCACGTCGCCGAAGCGCTGCAGCTCAAACGGGGATTCGGCTAGCTCACGGTGCCGGCTCGGCGGTAACGAGCCCGCCCTCACCGAACCGGCGTCACCGTGAGCGCGAAGCCACTCCGCGCCCCTTCACGCAGCCGACCGGGTCTCGTCGAGCAGTGCCCCCTTGTCGAGATGGACTTGCCGCGAGGCGTACTCCGCCGCCTTGGGATCGTGCGTGACCATGATGATGGTCTTCTTCTGCTCCCGGTTGAGCGTCTGCATGAGGTTCAGGATCTCCTCGGCAGTGTGACGGTCGAGGTCACCCGTCGGCTCGTCGCACACCAGCAGGCTCGGATCGGCCACCAGCGCACGCGCAATGGCTACGCGCTGCTGCTGACCACCGGAAAGCTCGGAAGGCTTGTGGCTCGCGCGATCCGCAAGGCCGACGAGCTGCAACGCCGCCTGCACGTTCTGCTTGCGGCGCGAACGCGAGAGGTTCGTGAGCAGCAGCGGCAATTCCACGTTGCGCTCGGCGGAGAGCATCGGCATGAGGTTGTAGAACTGGAACACGAAGCCGACGTTACGCGCCCGCCACTTCGCGAGCTCCCGGTTCGAGAGCTTGTCGATGCGCTGGCCGGCGACGTCGATCTCGCCCTGGTCGGGGCGATCGAGCCCGCCGATGAGATTCAGCAGCGTCGTCTTGCCCGAGCCGGAAGGCCCCATGAGCGCGAGGAACTCGCCCGCTTCGATGTCCAGGTTCAGCCGATGAAGCACTTCCACCTTCTGCTTGCCGCGCGTGTAGGTCTTCACCACGTTCTTCACGGAAACGAGCGTCGTCATGAACCTTCTCCTTGCTGGGCTGCTGCTTTGGCGTCTACGTAGACTTTCGCGCCGTCGGTGAGCGACTCGAGATGACCGACCACCACTCGTGTGCCACTCGAAATCCCTGACAGCACGAGCTGGCCTTCGCTCGTGCGGCTGCCGAGGCGCACCACCCGGCGCTCGACGGTGTCCCCGTTGATGACGAACACCGTGCCGGTGTCGCCGTTGGACTGAACAGCATCCATCGGCACGATCACCGCCTGCACCGGCTGCGCGGGCGAGCCCCCCGGCCCCTCGGCTTCCGGTGAGCTGAGGAAGGACACGCGCGCGCCCATCTCGGGGAGCACCCGCTCGTCCTTCTCCTTGAATCCGACACGCACCTTGACGGTGGCCTTGGAACGATCCGCCGTCGGGATCACCGCGATGACTTCCGCGGGAATCTCCCAATCCGGGTACGCATTCAGCTTGATGGTCGCGGGCTGCTTCGGCTTCACACGATTGATGAAGTTCTCGCTCACGTCCACTTCCACCTCGAGCGAATCCATGTCGACGATCGTGCAAATGCCGGTGCGGGTGAAGCCGCCGCCGGCAGACGAAGGCGAAACGATCTCACCCGCCTGCGCGGCCTTGGTCACCACGACGCCCGAGAACGGCGCACGCACGATGGTGTCCTCCTGGATGCGCTGTGCGACCAGCAGGTTTGCGCGCGCGACCTCGAGTGCCTGCTGACGCACGTTGTAGTCGGACTGCGCGGCGTTGAATGCCTGCCGCGCCGTATCCAGCGCCTGCTCGCTGATGACCTTCGCCTCGAACTGCTGCTCATTGCGCCGGAAGATCGGCGTGGCGTCATCGAGCGCAACTTTCGCCGCCTTCAGGTTCGCCTCAGCCTGCGTCACCTGCGCCTGCGCCTGGAGCAGATTCGCTCGGGTGTTGGAGTCGTCGAGGCGTGCGATCACTTCGCCTTCCTCCACGCGCTGACCTTCCTCGATGAGGACATCGGTGACCCTGAGGATCGACTTCGACGCGACGGTCGCCTGGCGACGCGCCACGACGTAACCGGACGCATCGAGCATCGAGGCGCCCACCGACCGGCCGCCCGCGACGCTGCCCCCCGGCGCCTCTTTCGCAACGGCGTCGGCCACCGGAGTGCCGCTGGGTTTCAGCAGGAACCACCATGCCCCGGCCCCCAACGCCAGGACGAGCACCACGGCGCACCCGATGAACACCCAGCGCCGGGTGCTGCCGTCACTCTCCACGTCGGCTGTGCGATCGATGCGTAGCTGATTCAGTAATGCGTTCTTGTCATCCATCAGCCAATCAACTCCTTGAGGCGCGAATAGCCGGTGCGCGAAACAGGAAGCCGAGTGCCGTCCGCGAGCACCGCGAGCCAGCTGTCCTTCGCGTAGGGCTCGATGCGAGCGAGCCGTTCGACGTTCAGCAGGAACGAGCGGTGGATTCGCACGAAGCGCGTCTTGTCGAGCTGCGCCTCCAGGTCCGACATCGTTTGCTGTTTGCGCTGGCGCTTCCCCCCTGAAGCGAAGGATAGATAATCGTCCTGCGCTTCCACAAAGTCGATTTTATCGACCGGCAGCACATGAACGCGGCCGCCCTCGCGCACCAGGATGCGTTCGAGCGGTCGGCCCGGCGGACGGGCGGCCTCGGCGAGCTCCTGAGCGGGCGGCGGCGGGGCTTTCGTCGCGAGTCGTTGCGCCACGCGCTCGAGCGCCGCGACCAGGCGCTGCGGCTCCACGGGCTTCATGAGGTAGTCGACCGCATGCACCTCGAACGCACGGAGCGCGAACTCATCGTGCGCGGTGGTGAAGACGACCGCCGGCGCGCGTTCGCCGAGCAGCTCCAGCACTTCGAAGCCCGAAAGCTTCGGCATCTGCACGTCGAG
>JBDZVF010000484.1:0-4500 GCA_040255575.1 Pseudomonadota bacterium
GCCCGGTGATGAAGATCACCGGAATGACCGCTCCGCGCAGGTTCAGGAACTGCTGCAACTCCAGACCGCTCATGCCTGGCATGCGCACGTCGAGAACGACGCAGCCGGGCTGCGCAGGGTCGTAGTTGTCCAGGAACTCCTGTGCCGATGAGTAAGTGACAGCGGGAAGACCGACGGATTTTAAAAGCAGCCTAGTGGAGCTGCGTACCGCCTCATCGTCGTCCACCACGATTACGAGTGCTTGCGAATCTTTAGTCACGCGCCACCTTGTGCGTGAGGTAACCGGAGCATGAAACAGGCGCCACCGGCGCTCTGTGCCCTGTAGCGTAACGTGCCCTTGTGGGCTTCCACAATAGAACGACTGATCGCGAGACCTAATCCAGCGCCTGCTGGCTTGGTCGTGACGAACGGGGAGAACAATCGGTCGACTATTTTTTGATCCACCCCGGGTCCCGTGTCCGCCACGCTGATCTCAACCGTCTCTTCCGGGCCTGAAGCGGTGCGCAAAAGGACATCGCGCCGTTCTGGCGGCACACTCTCGAGGGCTTCGATGGCGTTACGTACCAAGTTGAGGACAACCTGCTGGATTTCCACGCGGTTGACCAGCACCTGAGGCAAGTTGGGCGTGAGGTCCAACTCGAGCCGCGCGTTGTGAACCCGCGCATCGGTGAGTGCCAGGCCGCGCAGTTCCTCGACCAGGCTGTTGCAGTCAGTGAGCACGCGCTGCGTGTCCGGTGTGCGAACCAGATTGCGCAACCGGCGGATGATTTCCCCCGCGCGCAACCCCTGTGCGGTGATCTGCTGAAGAGCATCCCGGATCTCGGCGGTATCCGTGCTGCCGCGGGCCAGGAGCCAGTCGCACGCTTGTGCATAGCTGGCGATCGCGGTCAGCGGCTGATTGAGCTCGTGGGCAATGCCAGCAGCCATCTCACCCATCGTCGCCAGGCGTGACACGTGGGTGAGTCTTTGTAGCAAGGCCCAGAGCTCGTCGGGCGGTGGAGGGTGGCTCGTCATTTGAGGGCCAGACCGTCGCGCGCGCGACGGTCTGAGTCAAGCGACTGATCGAAAATCCTTGGGTCGGGTCGCACTCGCAGCGATGAGCGCGATACGCGGCGCGCCTGCGCGCTCGATGTTGCTGGGCGGCTGAAAGCCCACCACCGTGCCGTCGGCAACGTGTACGTTGCTATCGACGATGCAGCGGCGAAGCTTACAGCCGGACCCGATGCGTGCGCCGGGCAGCACAACCACCTCATCCAAGACCGAGCCATCCGCAACGCGTGCGTTTGTCGAAAGCACGCTGCGGGTGACGCTCGACCGTCCCACGACCGTGCCCCCTGCGAGCAGGGAAGTCGTGACCGCGTGTCGATCGGCGTCGTCCGCAATGCGTGCCGGCGCACATACGGTGGCCATCGTGTGGATGGGCCATGCCTCGTCGTAGAGATCCATTGCTGGCGTCGGCTCCAGCAGTTCCATGTGTGCTCCCCAGTAGGAGTCCAGCGTGCCAACGTCCCGCCAGTAGCCCGGCGCACCCGCCTCATCAAGAAACTCATGGGCTCCCACCCGACCTTCGCGAACGGCAGTGGGCAGAATGTCTTTGCCAAAATCGTGTGACGAGCCGCTCACGGAAGCGTCCCGATTGAGCAGCTCAACCAGGTAGTCGGTGGTGAAGACGTAGATGCCCATGGAAGCCAGCACCGTCGACGACGTGCCGAGCTCGGTCCCTGCGGCGAGCATGGCGGGTGACGGCTTCTCTACGAAGCTGTGAACACCTCGCTGCGCATCCACGCCAATGACACCGAACGAGCTCGCCATTTCCGTCGGCACGGGAACGCAGCCGACGGTCACACCAGTACCCATGGCTACGTGCTGTTCGAGCATCGCCCGGTAATCCATCTTGTAAATATGATCACCGGCCAGCACCAGCGTGTAACGGCTGTGTTGTGCCGACACGAGGTCCAGATTCTGGAAGACCGCATCCGCGGTGCCCGCGTACCATCCCGAATGAACGCGCTGCTGCGCAGGCCACACCTCTAGGAACTCACCCGTCGCGCGCGGGAGGAAGTTCCAGCCACCATTCAGGTGCGCGATCAACCCGTGTGCCTTGTATTGAGTCAGAACAGCGATTCGACGTACGCCGGAATTGACGCAGTTCGACAACGTGAAGTCGATGTTACGGAAATGGCCTGCGAAGGGGATTGCGGGCTTGCACTGCCACTTCGTCAACTCGCCGAGACGTGTTCCATTGCCACCCGCAAGGACCAGTGCAAACGTGTCGCGCGACAACTCCCGCATTTTGGACCACCACCGTGTGTGTTTTTCGTCGGCGCGGAAGGGGCGCAAGCGGCGTACCCGCGGCAGCGAACACCGGTAGGAGGAGGTCGCAGGGACCGGACGCACTCGCAAGGTGAAGCAAGCCGCGCCGCCCGCTAAACCCACGTCAGCATGATGCGGGCGCGAGGCGCGCGACTTCTTGAACGATCGTGTCCAGTACCGGCCCGCGCTACGCGGGCTTCACACGCTCGGCGACGAAGAGCACCGGGCCCGTGGGTGCACCGGTGGTGGAGCCCCCTTCCGGCTCGAGGCTCACCGCCACCTTCGATGAGCCGCGAAGGGCGGCGCGCTGCGCGTCCGTCAGCTCACGGTCGATCTCGCCGATGGCAGGGATCACGCCCAGGGAAACCGGGGCAGAGCCGTTGTCCGGAAGCGCCCACAGCTCGTATGACTTGCCGGCCTGTGCCGTTGCGCCGGCTCCGGCACGAGCACGCAGATGGCGAAGGTCTTTGTCAGCGCTCAAATCCCACGCGGGTTCGGTGGCGTTCTGCGCAGTCAGCGTGGCGAGCGGCTGAAGCTGGGGACCCAGCATCGAGCGATACATGAAGAAGCCGCCAACCAGAACCACCAGCAAGGCGACACTGGCTGCGACGGCCTGCCAACGAGACGCTCGCTGCGGCGGGGCCGGGGCCGTGCGCGGGCCCGCATTGGCACCGATGCGCTTCTCGATTTGACTCCAGACGTGGGGGGACGGGCGCATAGGCGGCAACCTCAGGGCCAGCCCGGAAAGACGCTCTTCCCAGGCCTGCACGCGACGCTCCACGTGCCATTCCCGGGATCGCCAGCGTTCGAAGCGGCGCCGTGCGCGGCCGCTCAGCGTGCCGAGCACGTACTCGGCCGCCAACGCATCGATCATCTTGGGATCGTCGTGTTTCATCGTGGCTGATCTATCTCTCAAGGCACTGCCGGAGCGAGGCAAGCCCGCGCCGGATCCAGCTCTTTACCGTTCCCAACGGCTGTTGCGTGACGCGCGCGATGTCCGCGTGCGACGCCCCTTCTACGAATGCGAGTTCTATTCCCCTGCGCTGGTCCGGGCTCAGTCGTTCGAAGCAGCGTGCCAGCGCTGCCGCCGAACGCCCGGCGCCGGCCCAATCCGATCCGCCTTCGGTCACGAGCTGCGGCAACTGCTCGATCTCGGCTTCTCGATACAACTCGGCGCGCTCAGATCGGAGCACGTCGATGGCGCGATACCGTGCGATAGACATGAGCCAGGCGCGCGGTCGACCGCGGCGGCTTTCAAACTGACCGGCCCGTTGCCAGATGCTCACGAACACATCCTGCAGAGCTTCCTCCGCCAGCGCGCGGCGCTTGAGGATTCTCACCATGCACGCGAGCAGTTGCGGAGCAGTGCGGTCGTAGAGCTGACGCAGCGCTTGCGAGTTGCGCGCAGCGCATGCCGCAATCAGGCGCGTGAGCTCGAGATCTTCCGTGTCCACGTCAGGGGCGGCGATCGGCGATCTTCCCGCGGCGGAGTTTTGTGGTGCGTTAGGCGCCATGTTCCTCTATACGTCCTGTTCAGAGCCGCGGATGCAGCGGTTGGAAGCACTGGGGCGGGGCGGAATTATGCAGGCGTAAACCTGTGAAATGCATCGCTTCGCAACATGCCGACACCGTGCATGCGTCACACTACTGAAGGCGGCTGATGTGAGCCCGCAACTTCAGCGCCACCTCATCGCGCCGCGTGCTATCCCAGCTGCTTGATTGATCGACCGGCAGGTTCTTCTCCAACGCTGTGATGATGGTTCGAAGGGCTTGCTGCGCCTCCTCGTGTTTCTCTGGCGATTGGCGAAGCGCGTTGTGGTACGTGCCATTGCCCAGGCGCCAGAGCGATTCGATCACCACGTCGTTGCGGGTGGCCATGAGCCCGCAGCGCGCCCGCAGGCCATACTGCGAGAGCGTGGGGTGGGACACGATTGCCTCATCCAGGATCTCCACGCATTCGTCACCCAGCTGTTGGCGAAGCGCAGGCGTGATCACGCGACTGCGCCACTCTGCGCGAAGCTGGATTGCCTCAACCTTTGAGGCCTCAGTCCAGGCAACGCTGGCGAGTTTGCTATCGAGCTCCGATAGCGCTTTCCAATCGCTGGAGCGTGCCAGCTCAGCCGCACGCGCCACCAACTCTGCGCTGTTACCAGCCTTCGCCGCAGGCGCAGGCGGAACGTCGAGCAA
>JBDZVF010000485.1:0-4451 GCA_040255575.1 Pseudomonadota bacterium
CACGCTGGAAGTGCAGCAGCAGCTCGGCGACGGCGTGGTACGCACCATTGCCATGGGCGCCTCCGAAGGCCTGCGTCGCGGCCTCGACGTGGAGCCCACCGGCAAGCCGATCAACGTGCCTGTGGGCAAGGCGACCCTCGGTCGCATCATGGACGTGCTCGGCACGCCGCAGGACAACCGCGGCCCCATCAATGCGAAGGACACCCTGCCCATTCACCGCCCGGCGCCGGCGTTCGATGAGCAGGCGGGCGGCGGTGAGCTGCTGGTGACGGGCATCAAGGTCATCGACCTGCTCGTGCCGTTCGCCAAGGGCGGCAAGGTCGGCCTCTTCGGCGGTGCCGGCGTCGGCAAGACCGTGAACATGCTCGAGCTCATCAACAACATCGCGAAGCAGTACAGCGGTCTGTCGGTGTTCGCGGGCGTGGGAGAGCGCACTCGTGAGGGCAACGACTTCTATCACGAGATGATCGAGTCGGGCGTCATCGACCCGCAGCACCTCGAGAACTCGAAGGTGGCGATGGTGTACGGCCAGATGAACGAGCCGCCCGGCAACCGCCTGCGCGTGGCGCTCTCGGGCCTCACGATGGCCGAATACTTCCGCGACGAAGTGCGCGAAGACGGCAAGAAGGGCCGCGACGTGCTGTTCTTCGTCGACAACATCTACCGTTACACGCTCGCCGGCACGGAAGTGTCGGCGCTTCTCGGCCGTATGCCTTCGGCGGTGGGTTACCAGCCGACGCTTGCCGAGGAAATGGGCGTGCTCCAGGAGCGCATCACCTCCACGAAGACGGGCTCGATCACCTCGATCCAGGCCGTGTACGTGCCGGCGGACGACCTGACCGACCCCTCACCCGCCACCACGTTCGCGCACCTCGACGCGACCGTCGTGCTCTCCCGCCAGATCGCCGCCAAGGGCATTTACCCGGCGGTGGATCCGCTCGACTCCACGAGCCGTCAGCTCGATCCGCTGATCGTCGGCGAGGAGCATTACAACGTCGCGCGCGGCGTGCAGGGCGTGCTCCAGCGCTACAAGGAGCTGCAGGACATCATCGCGATCCTGGGCATGGACGAGCTGTCGGCCGAAGACAAGCTCACCGTGTTCCGCGCGCGCAAGGTCGAGCGCTTCCTGTCGCAGCCCTTCAACGTCGCGAAGGTGTTCACGGGGCAGGACGGCAAGATCGTTTCGCTCCAGGACACCATCCGCGGCTTCAAGGGAATCATCGGCGGCGAGTACGACAACGTGCCGGAGCAGGCCTTCTACATGGTCGGCTCCATCGACGAGGCGGTCGCAAAGGCGAAGACCCTGCAGTAAGTGCGCTTTGTCGGGGTGGGGCGAGCCCACCCCGGCGAACGACACCTGCAGCGGGCGAGAGAGACACATGGCTGAAGCTCACACGATCCACGTCGACATCGTCAGCGCCGAAGGCGAGATCTTCTCCGGCAGTGCGGAGATGGTGTTCGCGCCGGCCATCATGGGCGAGCTCGGTATCGCCCCCCGGCACGCACCGCTCCTTACGCTCCTGAAGGCTGGGGAAGTGCGCGTGAAGCTGCCCGGCGGTGAAGAGCAGAGCTTCTTCGTCGGCGGCGGCGCCCTCGAAGTGCAGCCTCGAAAGGTGACGGTGCTCGCCGACACGGCACTGCGCGCGAAGGACATCGACGAAGCCGCCGCGCTTGCCGCCAAACAGAAGGCGGAAGAGGCGCTGAAGAATCGCGAAGGCGATATCAGTCAGGCCGAAGCGCTCGCCGAGCTCGCTCGCGCGGCCGCGCAGCTGAAGATGATCGAAAAGCTGCGCAAACTGCGCGGCTGATAGCCACTGAGCCCAGCCCGCTCCGTCGGCGAGAAATGTGCCGGCGGAGCGGGCTTTTTGTTTGGGGACTGGGTAAACGGGTGCCATGGGTCCCGTCGTCATCGACGCTGAGGCGCCTTCGCCCTTCGCAAAGGGCTCGGCCCGCGGCCCCGGGGAGGGCCTGATAGGCCCCAAATTGGCGCGCAATGTCAAAATACGCGCCAAATTGGTAGGCTTCTGGCGCGTAAATCAGGATATGCGCCAAAGCGGCAATCGAACTGCTCGTCGATCGGTCCGCGGAGGTGGGCGTAAACCGCTTCACGCTGCTCAATCTTCATGCGGTGCTGGCGGAGAACCTTCTCGAAGATGCCTCCCGCCTATCTGCAGCCCTTCGCGGACGTCAACAAGCGCACTTCGCGCCTCGCCGCCAATATCTCGCTCATCCGCGACAATTACGTGCCGCTTTCATTCGTAGACGTGCCCGAGCGTGCGTACGTCGACGGCCTGATCGGAGTCTACGAGCGCAACCGCGTGGAATTGCTTCGGGATGTTTTCGTCTGGGCATACGAGCGCTCCTGCCTTCGGTACAAGACTGTGCGTGACTCGCTGCCTGAGCCGGATCCCTTCCGGCTTGCCCATCGCCAGGAGTTCATCGACGTCGTGGGGAGCATCGTGCGAGATCAGCTACGCCCGACGGCGCAGCGGGTCGCGACACTTGCTGGGCCGAGGATGAAGGGCGCAGAACTGAAGCGCTTCACCCAGATGGCGCTCGCGGAGCTTGAAGGTCTGCACGAGGGAAATATCGCGCGATTCCGGTTGCGCCCGTCCGAGTTTCGCCGCTGGCGGCAGAGTGTTGCACCCATCCCTCGCAAAGCGCCGCTAAAATCCAGGGCCCGGCGGAGGAAGTCTCATTGATGTCACGCAGTCCCACCTCGTCTACGCTGTCCGTCGTCATCCTCGCCGCGGGCCAGGGCAAGCGCATGAAATCCGCGCGCCCCAAGGTGTTGCAGCCGCTCGCGGGCAAGCCGCTTCTGAAACACGTCATCGACGTCGCCCAGGCGCTGCGGCCTTCCTCGGTCACCGTGGTTTACGGCCATCGCGGCGAACAGGTTCGCGAGGCGTTGAAGGCCGAAGAGGTGAGTTGGGTCGAGCAGGCCGAGCAGCTCGGCACCGGCCATGCGGTCAGGCAGGCCTTGCCCGCGGTGAAAGACGATGCGCTGGTGCTCGTTTTGTATGGCGATGTGCCGCTCATCCGTCGCGAGACCCTCGAACAGCTGGTGGGGCTTGCCGGTCCCCGGGCCATGAGCCTGCTGACGATGGTCGTGGACGACCCCACCGGGTACGGCCGCATCGTGCGCAACGCGAAAGGTCAGGTGCTGAAGATCGTCGAGCAGAAAGACGCGTCGAAGGCCCAGCTCAAGATCCGCGAGTGCAACACCGGCGTGCTGGCTGCGCCCGCGAAGCTGCTGAAGAAATGGATTGCCGGCCTCAGGAACAACAATGCGCAGGGCGAGTACCTCCTCACGGACGTCATCGCGATGGCGGTGAAAGACAAAGTGAAGGTGAACCCGCTTGTCGCGCCGACGGTGGCCGAAGTGCTGGGCATCAACGACAAGGTGCAACTCGCTGAGGTTGAAGCGCTGCGCCGGGCGCAGGTGGCCCGGGAGCTGATGATCGCCGGCGTCACGCTCGCCGACCCGGCTCGGGTCGACGTGCGCGGCACGCTCACTCACGGCGAGGACGTGTTCATCGACGTGAATACGGTGTTCGAAGGCGAGGTCACGCTCGGCAACCGCGTGCGCATCGGCCCGAACTGTGTCATCCGCAACGCGAAGATCGGCGATGACACGGAAATCTTCCCGAGCTGCGTCATCGACAGCGCCGAGATCGGCGCCCGCTGTAACGTCGGGCCGTTCGCGCGCACGCGACCCACGGCGACCCTCGCCGACGACGTGCACATCGGCAATTTCGTGGAAGTGAAGAACTCGACGATGGGCCAGGGCTCGAAGGCCAACCACCTCACCTACGTCGGCGATGCGGATGTGGGCAGCAAGGTGAATCTCGGCGCCGGCACCGTCATCGCCAATTACGATGGCGCCAACAAACACCGCACCATCATCGAAGACAACGTGCACACCGGCTCGAACAGCGTGCTCGTTGCGCCGATTACCGTCGGCGAAGGCGCAACCGTCGGCGCCGGCTCCACCGTCACGCGCGGCGTCCCCGCCGGCAAGTTGACGCTGGCACGCGCAAGGCAGGTCGTGATCGAGGATTGGGTACGGCCGGTGAAGCAGAAGAAGTAACTACACCGTTGCACCGGCGCGCGGACTACGCAGCCAGCAATCTCCGAAAGTAGTCGATTGTTGGCTCGAGGCCCTCGTCCAGAGTGACCTCGGGCGCCCAGCCGAACTGCGACTTCGCCTTCGAGATATCGGGCTGACGTTGCCGCGGATCATCGTGTGGCAGCGGCTTGAACACGATTCTCGATCGACCGCCCACTCTGCTCAGAACCTTCTCCGCCAGCTCGAGTATCGTGAACTCGTCGGGGTTGCCGAAGTTGATCGGCCCCGTCACACCACTCGGGCTTTCCATGAGCAGCACCATGCCGCGGATGAGATCGTCTACGTAGCAGAAGCTGCGCGTCTGCTGCCCGTCACCGAACAC
>JBDZVF010000486.1:0-4499 GCA_040255575.1 Pseudomonadota bacterium
GAGCTACGGGCGCGTGGGCCGCGGATTCTACAAGAGATTGCCGGGCGATGGGGTTTCGGAGCCGCCGTGCCCATCACGCGCCGAGCTCGAGCACCTGCTCCCCCGATCCGCGCGGAACAGTTGTACTCACGAGCAGTCATACTCCCGCCATGAGGGAGATCGTCATGACCCATCGCCGCAACGTCTGGCGCGAATACCGAAACTTCGCAATCTTCGCCCTGCTGCTCCTCACGTTCCGCTCGGCATGGGCCGACTGGGTGCACGTGCCGACTGGGTCCATGAATCCGACGATTCTCGAAGGGGATCGGCTGCTGGTCGACAAGCACGTGTATGGCGTGCGTATCCCGTGGACGCTCATTCGGGTGACCGCGGGACGCGACCCTATGCGCGGTGAGATCGTGGTGTTCGACTCCCCCGCCGATGGCACCTCGCTCGTGAAGCGAGTCATCGCAGTGCCTGGTGACGTGGTGTCTCTCGACGAGCAGGGGCTCACGGTGAACGGCCGGCATGCTCACTACGCCGCAGGAGATGAGAGCCACGTGCAGACGCTGCTCACGGCGACCATCGCCATGGAGCCAGAGGTGTTTCGCGAGTCGGGCTTCGGCCCGGAACACGACGTGCTTGCGCTACCCAACCGCTACGCCCGCCGCTTCGTGCCGCCAACCCGTGTGCCCGAAGGCATGTACTTCGTCATGGGCGACAACCGTGATAACAGCGCGGACTCGCGCTACTTCGGCTTCGTGCCCCGCCGGAACATCGTGGGTCATGCCACGCGAGTGGCGTTCTCGCTGAACCCGGACCATCACTATCTGCCCCGCGCCAGTCGCACGCTCGAACCGATCGAATGAGGAGCTTCGGTTCGCTCGCGCCCGGGTACCGCCGGTCGGCCGGTCGAGCGACGCTTCGACGGGAATTTCACCCCGAACCCGGACTTCACTTTGCACCGCAGAGTACTTGACGACGCACCGCCCCCTGCCTAGAGTCCCGCCCCATGCTCAGGGAAAGCGCGGCACTCCTCATGCAGACCAACCGCCCCGTGCCCATCGAGAGCCGTGCACTCGGCACGCTTTCCTACATTCGTGCCTCCATCGACGCGGCGAGCTCGTTCGCGGTGCCCGGCCTTGCCGGCATCGTGATGGGCGCCATCGGCGCCGCGGCCGCAGTCCTCACGTACGTCCCGGCAATCAGTAGACATTGGTTAGCCCTATGGCTGGTCTCCGCCTGCCTCGCCTTCGGGCTCGGCGCTGCGCTCGTGGCCCGGCAGGTGAGTCAGCGCGGCGGGTCGCTGCTCTCGGGGCCGCTCAGAAAATTTCTCATGTGCTTGTGTCCGGGCCTCCTCGCTGGCGCGGTGCTGACGCTCGTGCTGTCGCTGGCCCAGATGCAGCGGCTGATCCCGGGCACATGGCTGCTGCTCTATGGCTGCGCGGTGATCGCCGCCAGCACCGCGACGAACTCAAAATGCCTGCCGATCGTTGCCTCGATGGGCGCGCTCTTCATTCTTCTGGGTGGTGCGGCTTTCGCGCTGCCTGCTTCCGCCCACACGCTGTTGCTTGGTGCCGGCTTCGGCGGGCTGCATGTGATCTCCGGCATTCTCATCGGTCGAGTCAATCATGGCGAGTAAATCCAACGTCGCAAAGCGTGGGGCAGACACCCCGGCTCGCGCGCCTTCCAAACAGCCGTCCAGGCCTGTGCCCGTTCCGGGCTCCGCGCAGACGAGTGACGATGCGAAGTTCGATCGCCTCGTCTATGAGCGTGTGCGTCTCGGCATCATGAGCGCGCTCGCCGTGAACGAGCGGCTCACGTTCAACGAGCTGAAATCCCTCTTCGATGTGAGCGACGGCAACCTGAGCGCGCATGCCCGCAAGCTGGAGGAAGCCGGCTACCTCGAGTGCAACAAGTCCTTCGAAGGCCGCCGGCCAAAGTCCGAATACCGCATCACCGCCGCGGGCCGCAAGGCGCTGCATCGATATCTCGAGCACATCGAGGCCGTCATCAAGGCTACGCGACGCACCTAGCGACGCCCGCGCCAAAAAAATTTGCTCATTCACTCTGCATCACAAAGTTCTCTTCACCCCACATGCACGTCGCAATCATCATGGATGGGAACGGTCGCTGGGCCACGCAGCGCGGGCTGCCGCGGCCCGCAGGTCATGTAGAAGGCGCCAAGGCGGTGCGCATCACGGTCGAGGCAGCCGCTCGCGCGGGCATCGAAACGCTATCGCTCTATGCATTCTCCGCGGCCAACTGGGAGCGCCCGCGCGGCGAAGTGGAAGGGCTCATGTTCCTGCTGCGGCGTTACCTCTTCACGGAAACGCGCCGATGCCAGGAAGAGTCCATTCGACTCAATGTCATCGGCCGTCGCGACCGGCTCGATGAAAGCCTGCTGCGTGCCATCGAGCAGAGCGAGCGGCTCACGGCGAAGGGCGAGCGCATGCACCTGCGAATCGCGATCGATTACTCGGGCCAGCAGAGCATCCTGCAGGCCGCGCGCCGTGCACGCCGCGCGCACGACCTCACGGCACCGCGTTTTCATCGCCTGCTGAACGAGGTGAATCATTCCGCACGCCAGGCAGGGGAAGTCGATCTTCTGATCCGCACGGGAGGGGAGAAGCGGCTCAGCGACTTTCTTCTCTGGGAAAGCGCCTATGCCGAGCTGCACTTCACCGATTGCCTGTGGCCGGACTTCGACGAGCACCAGTTCCAATCCGCGCTCGAGGAGTATGCCGGCCGCGCGCGCCGCTTCGGCCGGGTGAATAGCGAAGCGGGCCAGAACTCCTGATCACCACTGGGCCGCCGCCGCGCGACGCACGTCCTCCGCAGGTCCCCCATGCACGCCCGCGAACGCCTGCGCGCCCGGCTACGCCAGCAGCCGTCCGCCAAAGAGGCCAAGCAGCCCGATGATGATCAGGTAGATCGCCACGATGTAATTCAGCAGCCGTGGCACGATGAGGATCAGGATGCCCGCGATCAGCGCGATCAGCGGCCCAATGGCGACGGTGAGATTCACGGGGAGTCTCCGGGTATGACGCGCAGGCGTCGCTGAAGATACGCTCGGGGCGGCGGGAGGTTCCCTGCCGGGGGAAACTAAGCGGCCATCGCGAAAAAAAGCGCCGCAGCCGGTTTTCTTTCCCATTAACATTGCGCGCATGTCGAACAAACCGGGCGCGCCTGCGACCCGAGCCTTCCGAATCGATCCTTTCATCGTTGCGCTGCTGATCGCCGCCGCGCTGGGCCTGCTGCTGCCCGCGAGTGGCGTGATGGCGACAATCGTGAACGTTCTGAAGATCGCGGCCATCGCACTCCTCTTTTTCCTGCAGGGCGTGCGCCTGGAGCGCGCCGCCGTGATTTCAGGGATGACGCACTGGCGGCTGCAGCTGCTCACGCTGGGCTCGACCTTCATCCTCTTCCCAATACTCGGGCTCGCATTCAACTTCGCGATACCTGGCTTTCTGAGCGATTCGCTTTGGCTCGGCGTGCTGTTCCTCTGCGCATTGCCCTCGACGGTGCAATCGTCCATCGCGTTCACGTCCATCGCGCGCGGTAACGTGTCGGCGTCCGTGTGCGCGGCCACCGCCTCCAACTTGCTGGGCATCGTGATCACGCCGCTGCTCGTTGCCGGCATGTTGAATCGGCAGAGCGAGATCGCACCGCTCGAGCAAGTTCAGCAAATCGTTCTGCAGTTGCTGGTTCCGTTCATCGCTGGCCAGATCGTGAGCCGCTGGCTCCGTCCGTGGGCCAAGCGCCACCCGATCCTCCTCACCATCACAGATCGCGGCTCCATCGTGCTGGTCGTCTATGCCGCTTTCAGCGCGGCGATGCTGGCGGGCGCCTGGTCGGCGCTCAAACCCATCGAGCTCCTGAAAATTCTCGCGATCAGCGCCGTGCTGTTGACGATCGTGTTGCTCTTCACGCGCTTCGCCAGCCGCGCCCTGCATTTCTCGAAAGAAGACGAGATCGCGGTCGTGTTCTGCGGCTCGAAGAAGTCGCTCGCCACCGGCGTGCCCATGGCGAACATTCTGTTTCCGGCCACCATGGTGGGCCTCGTGATCCTGCCCATCATGATCTTCCATCAGCTGCAACTGATGGTCTGCGCGGTGCTGGCGCGGCGTTACGCGGAGCGCGTTGACGGCCCGGCCTGAAGGGTCGAAGTGGACCGCTGCTCACTCCCCCCTTGACCCCCGCCCCGTCCGGTCGGGACACTCCAGCGCCTGTTACAGGGGGATGGGCCGGTGAAAATAGCGGACCTTTTCAAAGTCGAGGGTTACGGGGTCATCGTCACCGGCGGCGCGAGCGGCCTCGGGCTCGGTTTCGCCGAAGCGCTGGCCGTGAATGGCGCAAAGGTCACGCTCCTCGATGTCGACGGCAAGCGCATCGACCAGGAAGTGAGCCGCCTCAACAAGGCGGGGCACACCGCGCGCGGTGAAGTCGTCGACGTGCGGGACCACGCCACGCACGACGCGGCGTTCGATCGCGCCGTTCAGGCGCATGGCAGGCTCGAC
>JBDZVF010000487.1:0-4488 GCA_040255575.1 Pseudomonadota bacterium
CTGAGCTCGAGCTTTCCGTCCTTCGCAATGCCCGAGTAAGACCTCCCTTTGTAGTCCGCTACAAATTCAGAACCTGCAGGGAAACTTGTGTCGGAGACGACCCAAGGCTGCCCTGAGCTTGCGGCCTGCTTACCACTTTTTGTGACCAAAGGGAGCTTCAGCAAACCTCGGATCACGTCGTTGTAGGTAACCGACTCAGCGGGACGCATGTTGGTCAGCTGCTTGAACACTTCGAAGTCGATTTCGATCTGAGGCATGTTCAGAACCTAGAGTAATTACGCTCTATTACGCACTATAGTTCTCTACCGCACTATTGTCCAGACCCGCCGGTCGTCGGACAGTGCTGTTCGCTAGGACACCTCATCATTTCCTCCATCGGCGTCCCGGATGGCATTCCTACCGCTGCTCCGATATCGTGCGTTCGCCGACTCGAATACCCGAGATGACGGGAAATTCCAGATCAACCCGATTCAGGATCGCAGCGAGACCAGAACATCTTTCGAAGAACTGCGGGTCTGCCAGTACTGTCTCGGCGAGATCCGATACGAAAATTTCTCGCATAACCTCGCCAGAGGGACCCGCGCAAAGATCGTCTCAGCGTTTACCGTAAGGCGCTTCTTCGAGCTGTGGCCGGTGGCGCTCGTCGATGGCACGGGGCTGCATGAAGTTCACACCCTTGAGACGACACTGCGCGGCATCAACCCCGGCATTCAGGTATTGATGGCTGAACTTTATCGCGGCAGAGTTGTGCTGCCACAAGAAACATAGGGAGGCTGCCCGAATCGGTTCAGCCGGCTTTGGGCTCGCCACTCGGTCGATAGCTGCCCGTTTTAACTGCCTTCATAGCTACGACTGATCAGCGCCTGGGCCTTCAAGAGCTCATCATGGCTGGCGACGGTGACCTCCAGGTCCCCTGTTCCCCAGTGCCCAATCTCCCGCACGTCCCGCGTAAACCCCTCTTCCAGCGTGACCGAGGCGGGGTCGACCTTGAGGTAAATGATCAGCGCGCGCTTCTGCACGACGACCGAAGCGAAGTTCTTGATTCGCCGGTACGCCATGTACAGCTTCAGCTGCTTCTCTTGAACATCGTCGCCGAGCGACATGATGAACGTGCGCGCCGCGGTAAACAGGTCTTTGATCTCCTGCTCTGCGTCCTCGATCGCCTGCTCAACAGGCTTGTCGGCGCCCCGCTTCTGAGGGCGAGAGGGCTCTCGGGCGTCAGCTGATTCCGCGTCGGCAAGCACCACGTTGCTGGTCCGGTGGACCAACTGAAGCGCGATGAGGTCCGGTCCGAACTTCTGATATCTGAATAGATCGATGTTTCGATTGATCTGCTGGACTGCGTGCTTGTCGTATCTGGTGAAATCCCCGGCGATACACAGCAGACGGGGCGAGGACCAGTCGATTGCATCTGCCCGCTCTTTCCCCAGCCTTTCGAGCACGAGCAGCTTGAATTCCGCTTTGTGATCCAGCAGCCAGCTCAGATAGAACAGACCCTGATTGATCACGTTCTCGTTCGTGGCCCGCTTGTATTCGATGATGACCGGGCAATCGTCCTCGTCGATGCCGAGCGAGTCGATCCGGCCGCCATGCATCTTTCCTGTCGAATACTCACTGGCAAGGAACGTAACGCCGAGGAATACTTCGCAGTCATGCTCGATTATCGTCTGCAGTGAGCGCTCGACAGTGACGGACTCGCCTGGCAGTTCCGACGCTCTGCCGGCGATAATTTTGAATAGCTTGATGTCGCTCATGGTCCATCCCCGAGTGGCCCTTGCGGAAGATTCTAACGGATAAAAGGACTGCTGCCGGTCCATCTGCACATGCGATGCGGACGGCCGCCTTCGAACGCAGGGCGGGGCGAACCGTCACATAGCCTGAACAAGCAATCCAAAGCTCACAATCCCGTTCAGCACGGACAGCCTCGGCCCGCGATTCAACACGCCACGAGCAACGACCCGCTGCCCGGAAACGTGCGCCCCCACCGCAGCGTCGTACTGCTCGGCATTGAGGCCAGCGGTCGCCTTGATCGCCTCGTCTTCATGATAGATCGTCAGGCGAACCTCGCCACGTCGGCGCCCGTCCTCACCCAACTCTCCCCGAAGCTCGTCAACGTGCCCGATGAACTCGGCTGCCTGCGGCGCCACTTCTCCCCGCAGGCGATGACTCATGAGATTGATCAACGGAAAGTGCTCATTTCGCAAAACCACGGGACCGCTCGCTGCGGGCGCCGGAAACGACGCCGCCCAACTCACCGAAAACGCCACGGCGGAGTTCTCGCGCTCAGGCTGCATCCGCAGCAGCGCCTCACACAAGTTCGCTGTAACCGGTACGGTTCCGGGCTCCGTCTCGAGTATCGAATCGATACGATCCTCATCTATCGCCTGCGCTACCCTCGAGACCGAGGCAGCGAGAGTTAGCGTTGCTTTCCGCGCGAAAGGGATCTCCGTGCTCTCCAGTACGTTCGTTGAGCCATCGATCATCCCGATTGGCGCGCGCAGCGTCACCGTGTAACTGCCCCTCTCGGTTTGACCTACCTCACACGCCTCCACGAAGTTCTCTGCCTCCGTCCGGCTCATCCTTCGATGGTAGCGATTCTCCGGCGCGAGGACCGTACACGCGGCGGCGAGAAGTGAACGCCTTGCGCCATCCAGCAGCGCGAGCCCCTGCTCGAGGGGCAATGTGCCGCGGTCTGTAACAGGAGAACGGACACTGAAACGGATGGTGTCGACATCCAGCGAAAGCAGATCCTGGAGAATGATTGCCGGACGCTGCCCTTCAGCGTCCGCAAGCTGCTGCACAACCCGCTGCATCATTTCCGCGAAGTCGCTGAAATCGGGATTCATCGGCACGAGAAGCTGATCTAGGGAGTCGCCTCCACGTCCGAAGATCACAAGCCGATTGCGGAACGTCTCGCCACGCTGCCAGCCGCGGCGCTCGGCGTATGCACGCACGTGACTCAGGCGAAGTTGCTTGAGGCTGGAAGCTGGCAGCTGCTCACTCGCCATACACAATGTCCTCGCCCAGCGAAACGCGCGTAGCGATCTCGCGCAGCGAATCGGGAGTCAGCACATTGGTCAATGGGACCTTCACGGTGATGCTTGAAAGATTCTCTGTAGACGAACAGGCCCGGGCGAGGGCCTGCCCTGCATCGTCGGCGGCAAGCGTCTCGATCGGCAGGGCTATTTCGGACTTCTTCGACGGGACTATACGCCGACCCTGAGCGTCTTTGCGCAGTCCCGCCGCCTTGAACAGCCTCAACATGTGCTTCGGTCGAAGCGCTCGACCGTTGTCTTCGTGAATCCTATCGAAAGGATTTTAAATTGCTCCCGATCTCTGCGCGGATATCGGATTCACGCGACTCTTCGTATGCGATGCGCTGTTCCTGAAGCTCGTACGCCTCATCGGAGAGCTGCTCGTCGTTTCGGAACATGTCGTTCTCGGGAATCTTGAGGCGGCGACGAAGACGGGCAATGGCCTCAGCATCATTGAATTGAGGATTTCGGCGGCTATACGGCGACGACCGGACATCCGCCACGGCAGTGATCTGGTGCTGGCTCAGTAAATCCAGGAAGCGTTCGATCGTTTGATTTGAGTGCCCGATCGTGTAAATCATCTATAGCGCAGCCGTGCCACTAAGCGGCGCTAATCATCGCAGCTATGAGCTTGTAGCAGAACTACGAGCTTGTAGCAGAACTACCTGACGCATCTACTTTCTGCGAGCGCGCGAACGCCAACCCTCTTCGGCATCCCCCGATACCGCCCGCTCCTGTTCGACAAACGTAGAGAGCAGTAGCCCGCAATCAGACGGTGACCTACCCACCTTGCATCCACAATCTGCTTGCCATCGCGAGGATTGATCAACAGCGCTCGGCCAAGGAACTCGTACCACTCCTTCGGCCCCAGCAAAGACGTAGCGTAGACGTGATACGAACGGCCACTCGAGTAGAACGTGGACGTCAGGAAAATGCGCTCCGGCAAGAACGCCCTGATTCGATCCAACTCCTCTGGCCCGATATGGCCGACTGCGAAGTCAAGCATCGGTATGTGGACAGCTCGTCCGTCCAATAGTACGTTGGAGTGAATGGCAAGTTCCTGGTCGTGCTTCAACGAACCGAACTGTTCTTCGAGCCAATCACTCGTGATGTCCGTTCCACGCATCTGGAACGTCTCGCGGTCATCAAAGAGCGAGTCTGGCGTGTAGACGTAACGGCTGAAATGAAACACCGCTCCGCTGCGCCCGAACAAAGGCTCCAGGAAGAAGAACGGGTGATCGCCCGCAAACATTGAATTCGAATCCCCTGCAAGACCTGATGGGTCTCCAGCGCGTAGTGGCCTGCCATCTCGGCTATAAAGTCGACGATCCGGCGCGCCCCAAGGCAACCGTGACCTCGCATCTGCCCGGCCCAGCTCCAGACCTGAAAAATATTTTCAAATTCAACAGATTGGAAGATCTTTCCCTTCCAGTGCGCTCATATATATGAGCGC
>JBDZVF010000029.1:0-24762 GCA_040255575.1 Pseudomonadota bacterium
GTCATGTCAGCCCCGCCTTACAAACAGCTCGAGCAGGAGTTCCGCCGACTTCACGCGTTCCGTGGCGCGCTCTCCCTGCTCCGATGGGACTCCGCGGTCATGATGCCGCGTGGCAGTGCCGATATTCGCGGCGACCAGCTCGCCGCGCTCGAGACAGAGCACCACGCTCTGCTCACCGCTCCCCGAATCACCCGCCTGCTCGACCGGGCCCAGGCCAACAGCCAGGGACTCGAGGATTGGCAGATCGCAAACCTGCGCGAGATGCGCCGGCAGCGCGATCACGCCATCGCGACGCCGGCGTCGCTCGTCTCGCGCCTCACGAAGGCATGCGCCCGCGCGGAAGCGCGTTGGCTCGAGGCGCGCCGGCAGGGCAAGTTCGAGGTCTTCGCTCCACATCTGGAAGAAGTCGTCCACCTCATCCGCGACAAGGCGGCTCTCCTCGGCCAGGCGCTGAACCTCGCGCCCTATGACGCGCTGGTGGACGAGTTCAGCCCGGGGATCACCACCGCCGATATCGATGCCGTCTTCAAGGGGCTCGGCCGGCGGCTGCCGAGCCTGATCCGCGAAGCCATCGCGTTGCAGGAGACGCGGGCGAAGCTGCCGCTCAACGGCAAGTTCCCGGCGCCGAAGCAGCGTGCGCTGTGCGTCGAAGTGATGAAAGCGGTGGGCTTTCCGTTCGATCGCGGCCGCCTGGACGAGAGCGAGCACCCGTTCACCGAGGGTGTGCCTGGCGACATCCGCGTCACGACCCGATTCGATGCCAACGATGTGTTCTCGGGCCTGCTCGGCGCTCTGCACGAGACCGGCCACGCCATGTACGACCTCGGTCTGCCTCAGGACTGGCGTGACCAGCCTGTTGGCCGCGACCGCGGCATGTGCCTGGAGGAGAGCCAGTCGCTGCTCATCGAGATGATCATCTGCCGCAGCCGGGCTTTCGTTCGCTACCTGAAGCCGCTGCTGGAGAAACACTTCGGCGTTTCCGGTCCGGAGTGGGACATCGAGAACCTCTACGCGCACCTCATCACGGTCCGCCGCAGCTTGATCCGCGTGGACGCGGATGAGCTCACGTATCCGCAGCACATCATGCTCAGGTACGAGCTGGAGAAGCAGCTTCTAAGTGGCGAGCTCGCCGTGAAGGACCTGCCTGCCGCCTGGAACGCCGGCATGGAACAGCGCCTCGGCATCAAGCCGTCGAACGACCTCCAGGGATGCCTGCAGGACATTCACTGGGCCTTGGGCTCCTTCGGCTACTTCCCGTCGTACGCGCTAGGTGCCGTGATAGCTGCCCAGCTCTACGAGAGTCTCCGGGCGGATGTGCCTCAGCTCGACGATCAGATCTCCCGCGGCGAGTTCTCGGGAATGTTCGAGTGGCTGCGCATGAACGTGCACGGTGTGGGTGCCAAGGTGACGGTGCACGAGCTCATGAAGACCGCGACGGGCAGGCCGCTCGGAGCGACGAGCTTCGTGCGCTACGCGGAGAACAAGTACCTCGAAGGTGCTGCCAGCAGCGTTGCTGCGTGACCGAGAGACCCGACGCACGCCTGGCGATGACGACGGTAGAATCACACACCCCATGAATGCCGTCGTTCAGAAACCATCCCGCACGTTGCAGAAGCTGCAGGCTCACCTGCGCGGGCTCGTAGGCAAGGCCATCGAAGACTTCGGCATGATCGCCGAAGGCGATCGCGTCATGGTGTGCCTCTCCGGTGGCAAGGACTCGTACACGCTCCTCGACATCCTGATGTCACTCCAGCGCAGCGCGCCGGTGCACTTCGATCTGATCGCGGTCAATCTCGACCAGAAACAGCCGGATTTCCCGGAGCACGTGCTGCCGGACTATCTCACCGCGCTTGGCGTGCCTTTCCGGATCATCGAGCAGGACACCTATAGCGTGGTCAAGCGGGTGATTCCCGAGGGGCGCACGATGTGCGGCCTCTGCTCCCGATTGCGGCGGGGCGCGCTCTATCGTTTCGCGTCTGAGAACGGCATCACCAAGATCGCTCTCGGGCACCATCGCGACGACATCGTCGAGACGCTGTTCCTCAATATGTTCTTCGGCGGCAAGCTGAAGGCGATGGCGCCGAAGCTGGCGTCGGAGGACGGCCGGCACATTGTGATCCGGCCGCTCGCGTATGTTCCCGAACGTGACATCGCGCGATACGCGCGCGGGCGGGGCTTCCCCATCATTCCCTGCAATCTCTGCGGTTCCCAGGAGAACATGCAACGCGCGGCGGTGAAGCGGATGCTGGCAGAGTGGGAACGCGAGTTCCCGGGCCGCACCGAGTCGATCTTCTCGGCCATTCGCAACGTGGAAACGGCTCATCTGGCCGATCCCGAACACTTCGACTTTGCCGGCCTGGACGCGCTGCGCGCCGCGTTCGCGCCAGTCGCCCGAATGGAGTCCGCCAGTTCAGATGCCTGAAGGCATGAAGCCCGACGAACCCACTGAGCTCGCGGCGCAAGCGCCGCCGCTGCCCAATTGCTATTGGGTGATTCCGGGGCAATTGCTCGCAGGCGAATACCCAGGCGGTCCGACAAGCCAGCAGACCGCGGAGCGTTTGAAGAAGCTTCTCGACGCTGGCGTTCGTTGCTTCATCGATCTCACGCACCCTGACGAGCTCGATCCGTACGACCACCTCTTGCCGGTAGAGATCGACTACCTGCGCAAGCCGGTGAAGGACCATGGCATCCCCGCGCGTCGCGATCACATGGCCGATATCCAGATGTGCGTCGACCATGCGTTGCGCCTCGGCAAGCCCGTGTACATCCACTGCCGCGCGGGCATCGGTCGTACCGGCATGACGGTGGGATGCTTCCTGGTCGAACGGGGGCTTTCGGGTTCTGACGCGCTCAACGAGTTGAATCGGGTTTGGCAGCAGTGCGGGCGAGCCAGCGCCTGGCCGCACGTGCCGGAAACGGATGAGCAAAGTCGCTTCGTCCTCGAGTGGACCCCCCAGGTCGCGTCGGCGCTGAAGCAGCGAGTCGGCGCGTTCCCTGAGCCGCAGCCCGAACGCGATCCGCTGATGGACACCGGCACGCTCGTCGCCGCCCGAAATCTCCGGGATCGTTTCTTGGGTGCGCTAATTGGGCTTGCTGTGGGCGACGCTCTTGCGGCAGCGACACAGTTCCGCAAAGCCGGCACGTTTACGCCTGTCGGCGACCTCCTCGGCGGGGGCCCGTTCGACCTCCCACGCGGTGCGTGGAGCGACGACACCGCCATGGCACTCTGCCTCGCCGAAAGCCTGCTCGAAGCGAATGCCTTCGACCCTCGGGATCAGGTGGAGCGGTACGGGCAGTGGCAGCAGCAGGGCCACCTTTCCGCGACCGGGCAGTGCCTCGGCATCACCGCCGGGACGGCGAAGGCGCTGGCGCAGGCGCGGTGGCGACGGCAGCTCTTTTCGGGCTCGCACGATCCCAACCAGCTCGATCCGGAAGTGCTGTCCCGCGTGGCGCCGGCTGTGCTGTTCTATTTCCCGAACCCCGTGGACGCGGTCACCTTCGCCTCGGAGCAGGCCCGGACCACTTGCCAGGCGCCCGGTGCGGTGGAAGCGTGCAAGCTGCTGGGAGCGTGGCTGGCAGGTTCCCTGGCGGGTCAGGCGAAAGCTGCTGCGCTTGCTCCCCCGCCGGAGTTGCTGGACGTCAGCACGCTGCGCTCGGACGCGGCCTCGCTTGCGAGCACCGCCGGCACGAGCCCCCAGCCGATAGCCGGCAACGTGCTCGAAGCGCTGGACGCCGCGATCTGGGCCTTTCGGTCCACTGACAATTTCCGGGATGGCGCGCTGAAAGCCGTGAACCTGGGCGGCAACTCGGACGTGGTGGCCGCCGCTTATGGTCAGATCGCCGGCGCGCACTATGGGGTCGGCGCCATCCCCGCCACCTGGCGTGCGAGCCTCATGGGGGCGGACCTGATCGAGGGCTTTGCCGACCGGCTGCTCGCTCACGCCATGGTCGCCATGGCGAGCTGACCGGTCGGGTCTCGCCGCCGCGGGCGCGCCTGAGTACCCTTGGCCCCGGCGGCAGCCCTTCGGTAAGCTGCCGCCACAACCCATGAGAAAAGCCACCTCCGCCGCGAGCCGCAAGCCCGCGCGCCGCCTGCCGTGGACGCGTCTGCCGGATGAGAAACTGCTGGAGCTTCGTTTCTGCGATCTCAAGCTGTCTCTGGAGCGCTCGCCACTCGCGCGTCGCGTGAAGCGCCTCTATGCGGAGCTGGAAAATCGCGGCATTCACTTCAAGCCCCACGTCTGGCTCGCGGAGGAGTGGTTCTCTCCGGATGGTGTGCCCGGCATCGCCGTGCCCTTCTATCTGGCGCACCCACGGCTCGAGCGTCTCGAGCGGCGGATCATGCGCGGCGCCGAGGGCGGCAATGCGCGCACACTCATGCGCATCCTCCGTCACGAAGCGGGTCACGCACTCGACAACGCGTATCGCCTGCGTCGCCGCAAACGCTGGCGCGATGTGTTCGGGCCCGCCTCATTGCCGTACCCGCATCGCTACCGCGCGCGGCCGGGTAGCCGCCGTTACGTGCATCACCTCGGCGAGTGGTACGCGCAATCGCACCCGACCGAGGATTTCGCGGAGACCTTCGCGGTCTGGCTGAAACCCAACTCGGACTGGCGGCGCACGTATGCCGCGTGGCCGGCTTTCAACAAGCTCAATCTTGTCGCGGAGCTCATGGAAAGTGTGCGGGACTCGAAGCCTGCCGTGCGCAACCGCTTGCGCATCGAGCCCATCGAGAGTGATACCCGCACGCTCGGCGAGCACTATCGCCAGAAACTCGCGCGCTACCGTCACTATCGGCGTGGCATGGCGGATGAGCTGCTTCGAAAGATCTTCAGCGCCGACCGCGCGAATGTGCGCTCGATGCGCGCGTGCACGTTGTTGCGTACCATTAAGCCTTCGGTCATCGGCGCCATCGCGAAAGAAGCGTGCGTCGAACGCTATACGGTTCTGCAAATTCATAACATGGTCATAGAGCGCAGCGAGAGGTTGAAACTCCATGTGCGGGGCAGCCGACGCGATGCCCTCAGGCATTGCCGCTGGATGTTGCTGCGGCTGACACGGATGTACGGCCAAGGCGAGACCCCGCACCTGGCCCTATGAAGAAACTGCGAGTGCTCGTCGTTGTCCACGCGAGCTTGATTCCGCCGGAGACACTCGACGGTCACACGCAAAAAGATATTGACGAGTGGCGCACTGAGTACGACGTCACCAGCACGCTTCGGGAAATGGGCCATGAGGTGCGCTGCGTCGGCGTCCTCGACAGTCTCACCGAGCTGCGCACGACCATTGCGGACTGGAAGCCCGACATCGTCTTCAACCTGCTGGAAGAGTTCGATGGCATCGTCACGTACGACCAGCACGTCGTCGCGTTCCTGGAGCTGCTTCGTCAGCCCTACACCGGGTGCAATCCGCGCGGCCTCTTGCTCTCGCGGGACAAGCCGCTGTCCAAGCAGCTGCTGACCTACCATCGCATTCCCACCCCGCAGTTCTTCGTGGCCCGCAAGGGCATCAAGTTTCGCCCGCCGAAGAAGCTCAAATATCCGCTGTTCGTGAAGTCGACGTCGGAAGATGCCTCGCTCGGCATCGCGCAGGCCTCGGTCGTCGAAGATGAGGCCCGGCTCAGGGAGCGTGTGGAGTTCGTGCACGAGCAGGTGAAGTCCGACGCGCTGGTCGAAGAGTTCATCGAAGGTCGCGAGCTCTACGTGGGCGTGTTCGGCAACGAACGGCTGACGCGCCTGCCCGTGTGGGAGATGGTGTTCGGCTCGATGCCCGACACGCTCGCGGCCATCGCCACCCGCAAGGTGAAGTGGGACAAGAAATACCAGGGCAGGTACGGCATCAGCACTCGCGCCGCGGCCGACCTTCCTGCGCACGTGGTCACGCAGCTCGACAAGCTGTCGCGGCGTATCTACCGGGCGCTCGGGCTCACGGGCTATGCGCGCATGGACTTCAGGGTGTCGGCCGGGGGGCAGGTCTATGTGCTCGAGGCGAATGCGAACCCGAATCTCGAAGCTGCGGAGGACTTCGCGCAATCGGCGGACGCAGCTGGCATAGCCTATGACGACCTGCTCGGGCGGCTCATGGCGCTCGGGTTGTCCTACCAGGCCGAATGGCGAGCCTATTACGGGTGAGAAGATGCAACTGAGACATGCTGCGGCGATGGCATTGACCCTGGCCGCCGGCCTTGCCCTGGGTGGTTGCGCTTCGGATCTGAAGAAAGCGCAGGTCACGGTCGCACAGATTGCCGACCTCCTGCCGGGGCACTACAGCAACCGCGCGCAGGCGGAAGCGGATGCCCGGGCCGGCAACCCGGAGCATGACGCCAAGTCCATCGCCATCGTGCGGCTGAGCCTGCCGCTCTTGAGCCATTACGCCTTCTATGCGCAGGAGAGCTCGCTGGATGAGATGGGGCACATTCTCTCCCAGCGGCTCTACACGTTCGAAGCGGTGAAGGACGGCACGGTGGTGCAGCGGATCTACACCTTCGCGCAGCCGGCGCGCTGGCGCGACGGGCAGAACAACCCGAGTCTCTTCACCGGCATGATGTTCAAGGACACGAATGCGATGGCGGGCTGCGACCTCGTGTGGAAGCAGGAGGGCGAGAAATTCGTTGCGGCCAACAGCCGCGAAACCTGCCGCGTGAGCTCCGCGTCGCTCGGCACGGTGCGTACCGAAATGAAGGTCGAGCTGAGCGGGGACGAGCTGGCGATGGCCGAGCTTGCCTATACCGCCGGCGGCAAGCTCGTGCAGGGGATCGAAAGCGATCCGTTCTACCGATTCGAGCGCGGCGGTCAGTAAATCCCGTAACGTTGTGTCCGCTGCCGTGCATAGCCAGGAGGGCGGAGTCTATTTTGTGAGCGCGCGCGCAGTTCGCCGCTGGCATTGCGGTACTACGCTATTTTCTCGGGTCGGCGGCGGCGTACCATCTGTGCGCTATGGCCGATTCGCGCGACAAGGGTAAGCCCTCGACGCCCCGCAGGCCGATGGAGCCAGCCGGGGGGAGCGGTGAGCACGATCACCGGGCGGGCCGCGTTGTTCATGACGAACGGGGTAACGCGGTGTGGAAGTGGGTCAGGGAGACCGGGCGCTTCTGCATCGACAGCACCTCGGCGCTGCTGAAGAAACTCGACTTCGGCGATCTCAAGGTGGAAGGCGAGAAGGAAGAGGGGCTGCGCCTGGAAGATCCCGGTCGCGATGCCGGCGGCGGCTACGACCCCTACAACCAGAAGGTTGCGGCCAGGAAGCCCAAGCCTCTCCCGCCCAAGAAGTAATCACTCACACCGCGGAACGGCTGTCACCGTTTCAAGTGCGCATCCAGCCAATCGAACACGGTCTTGTGCCACAGCAGGCTGTTGTTCGGCCTCAGCACCCAGTGGTTCTCGTTCGGAAACACCAGGAACCGGCTCTCGATGCCCCGCCGCTGAAGCGCCGTGAACGTCGAGATGCCCTGCTCGAGCGGCACCCGGAAATCCTTCTCGCCGTGAATCACGAGCATCGGCGCGCGCCACTGCTTCACGTGCGCTGACGGATTGAACTTCTCGAAGTTCTGCGGAACCTCGAAGTACGGGCCGCCGTGCTCCCATTCGTCGAACCACAGCTCTTCGGTGCTGTAGTACATGGTGCGCGCATCGAAGATGCCATCGTGATTCACCAGGCATTTGAAGCGGTCGGCCCAGTTCCCCGCGATCCAGTTGATCATGAAGCCGCCGTACGAGGCGCCGGCCGCGCAGGCGTTGTTGCCGTCGAGCCAGTCGTACTTCGCCACCGCGGCCGCGAGGCCTTTCTGCAAGTCTTCGAGCGGCTTGCCGCCCCAGTCGCCGCTGATGGAGTCGGTGAACTTCTGCCCGTAGCCGGGCGAGCCATGGAAGTCGATGAACACGACGCCGTAGCCGTGCCCCGCCCACACCTGAGGATTCCACCGATAGCTCCACGCGTTGCCGAACGCGACCTGCGGCCCGCCGTGAATGATGAACGCGACAGGATACTTCTGCCCCGGCGTGAAGCCGAACGGCTTCATCACGTGGCCGTACACGGTCTCGTCGTTCCATCCCTTGAAGCTGAACTGCTCGTACTCGCTCATCGCGCGCTGGCCGAGAATGTCCTGGTTCGCGTGGGTGAGCCGACGCGTGTTGCTGCCGTTCGTGCGCGTGACGTAAAGATCCGGCGGAGCGCCGAGGCTGGCAGCCGCGTAAACGACGATGTCTTTCGCGGCAGAGTATTCGCTGACGTAGCCAGCGTCCGCGATCTTGCGCGGCGTGCCGCTCTTCACATCGATCGAGAAGAGCGGGTGCTGCCCGATATCGTCAGTGGTCGCGAGCAGCGTTCTGCCGTCACCGGCAATGCCAAGGCGATCGATGGAGCGATCCCACTTGTCCGTGAGGGCGCGGCGATTGCCGCTCGCGGAATCACGGAGCTCGACATGGAAGCGATCGGACTCGAAGCCCGGCCGGTCCATGGCGAGGTAAACGAGATTCCCGTCCTTCAGGACGCGCGGCTGCGTGTCCCACGCCTTGTTCTGCGCAGTGAGCACGACCGGCTCTAAGGAGCCGTCGGTCCTCACTTCGTACAGGTCGAAGTTGGTCGACCAGGCTTCCATGCGTCCGGCGATGCGCGCGGTGAACAGGATGCGGGCGCCATCGGGGCTGAACGTCCATTCCTCGTCGCCACCGAAGGGTTTCGAGGGCACGTCGGCATCGAGCGTTCGCGTCAGGTCGACCGGCGTACCGGCTTTCCCGTCGGCCCCGATGGGCGCAGAGAACAGATGCGAGCGCGTGCCATCGCTCCAGGTATCCCAGTGACGAATGAAGAGCTGATCGTAGGTGCGGCCGGAAGTCTTGGATTTTTCCTTGGCGTCCAGCTTCCCCTGCGTGCACTTCGGATCGCAGTCCGGAAGCACCTCCATCGATACGGCGATTCGGCTGCCGGAAGGGGCCACAGCGAGCGCGCCGACATCGCGCGGGTAGTCGGTGACCTGCGTCGCTTCGCCGCCGGCTAGCGGCAGGCGCCACACCTGCGAAGATCCGGATCGGCTCGACAGGAAGTAGATGAACTTGTTGTCCGCGCTCCACCGCGGGCTGCTGTCGTTCGCCGGATTCTGCGTGAGGCGGCGGGGCGCCGCGTCGCTCGCTGTCAGGTCGATCAGCCACAGATCCGAGCGGCGGTTGTCCGCTTCCAGATTGGTTTCCGCCACGACGTAGGCGACATAGCGGCCGTCAGGGGAGACCTGCGGGTCACTGACGCGCTTGAGCCGCACCAGATCGTCCGGCGTAAATGCGGTGGACTGGGCGAAAGCTGCGGCGCAGGCCATTGCGGCGAGCACGCCGAACCAGAACCGGGTCGATGCGAACATGAAGTGCGCCTTCGTCGGAAAATGAAGGCGCACAGTTTAGTCGAGTTGGCCGGGCGTCAGCCCACCTCGGAGGCCGGCAATGTCCACGGCTCCTTTTTCGCGGCGGTCACCCAGTCCTGCAACGCCGGGTCTTCGAGCGCGGCGGCCATGTACCAGCGCGTGGTGTCGGAAACCTGCGCGCGATAGGTGTTGAAGCGAAGAACCACGGGCGCGTACATCGCATCGGCGATGGTGTACTCGCCGAAGAGCCACGGCCCGCGGTGCGCCTCACCGAACTGGCGACGGCAATCGATCCAGATCTCATCGATGCGATCGACGTCGGCTTCGAGGTTCGGCGTCATGGGCGGCCGGCGGTTGCGGGCGCGGGCGTTGAAGGGCCACTCGCTGCGCAGACTCACGAAGCCCGAGTGCATCTCGGCGCACACCGAGCGCGCGAAGGCGCGGGCGGCGCGCTCCTGCGGCCAGCCTTTGCCCGTGATCTCCGCGAGGTATTCGCAGATGGCGAGCGAATCCCACACCGTGATGTCGCCGTGCTTCAGCACGGGCACGCGGCCGCTCGGGCCGTACTTCGCGATCTCGTCCTTGAAGGTGGGCGTATCGAGGATGACCTGCCGTTCGGTGAACTCGAGACCGAGATGCTTCATGAGCATCCAGGGGCGCAGGGACCATGACGAGTAGTTCTTGTTGCCGATGATGAGCGTGAAATCCGACATGAGTCGCCTTGAGCTGCCGATCCCGGGTACGTGAGCAATTATCGGGCCGCGGTCGCGGGCCCCAAATCATACCCACAATCTGCCTGTGTGTTTGCGCATTGGGATGCCACGGGCGTCCTTCACCTTGTGCACGCTGCGTGACAAGGGAGACTGGAACTGACATGGGAACGGGCCCTGTCATGAAGGGGCTGATGGTGGCGCTCGTGGCGCGGGTTGCGCTCGCACCCGTGCGGATGCTGCGCGGGCTGATCGAAGAGCGTGCACGGTTGCGGCAGGAAGCCGTCGCGAGCGTGGCCCGCGGGTGGGGCGGGCAGCAACTCGTGGGTGGACCGATTCTGGCAATCCCGGTGACCCTCGCGCCCGGCGGCACGCGCGCGCCGAGCGCCGATTCGACTGGCGTGCTGCCGGAGTCGCTGACGCTCGAGTCAGAGCTGAAAGTATTGGACGAGCGACGAAAACCTGGCGTGTACGAAGTGCCCGTCTATGTCGCGAGCGTCCACGCGGCTGCGACCTTCAACGTCGAATCGCGGATCGCCGAGCTCATGCAATCCCAGTCGGGCGCGGTCGTCCACCTCGATCGACTGATACCGGGCAACCACCCGGCCTCCTGAGGAGTGAGGCGGCCGCGGGCTTCACGAAGGCAGGGGCTGGCCGCGCGTTTCGACGATCACGAATCGCGCGGCCACCGCCATCACCAACGGAATCACGCCGAGCCAGAACAGCGTCCGCACGATGATGTCGCTCGACCCGCCCGCCGCCGCGGAGACCAGGCCGACGACACTCGGCCCGAGGGCCGCGACCACGCGGCCAATGTTGTAGCAGAGCCCCGAGCCCATCGCGCGCAGTCGCGCGGGGAACAGCTCCGGCAGGTAGAACACGAACGGGCTGAACACCCCGTAGATGCCGATGCCGACGAAGAACAGCATCCACATGCGCGCTTCAGCCGAGAGCGACGCGCCGAAGGTGATGAAGAGCATCGCGGCCGAGTACACGAAATAGGTGACGAACATCGGCCGCCGCCCCATCACATACGCGAGCGGGATGGCTGCGAGCGCGCCCAGCAGCCCACCGACATTGAAATGATTGGAGGCCTGGGACTTCCACGCTTCGCTCAGCACTCTCGCGGCTTCGCCGGTGAGGCCGTTCTGCGCGGCGTATTCGCTGGCCAGCGTTCCACCGAGAAGGGGCACAAAGGCATTGCACGCCCACCAGGTGATGAGCGCAGTGACGGCAGCGGCGAGGCCACTGATCGTGTTCTTGCGCACAGCGGGCGAAAAGAGCTCCGCAACTCGCGGGGGCCGCGCATTGCGAACGTGCTTCTCCCACACCTCGCTCTCCTTGATGAAGAGCCGCGCCAGCACCGCGATGACGACGGGTGCCAACCCGCACAGGAACACGTAGCGCCAGGAGGTTTCCGGTGAGTCCGCCATCCACACGCCCGCGATCTGGTAGTTCACCGTGCTCGCGAGGATGATCCCGAGCGGCGAAGAGGTGTAGACCAGTGTCGCCGCGACGACCCTCCGGTTCTCCGGCACCGTCTCAGCCACCAGCGAAGCGCCCACCGACCATTCCCCGCCGATGCCGAGCGCGGCCAGCGAACGGAACAACACGAGCATCCAGATGTTCTGGGAGAAGGCGCAGAGCGCGGTTCCGCACGCATAGAGTGCGATGGTGGCGAACAGCGCCCTCTTTCGGCCAAAGCGGTCCGCGAACCAGCCGAAGAGCAGCCCTCCCGCAGCCCAGCCGACCAGCAGGATCGAGGTAAGCGCACCCGTCCAGAAGACGGTCGCCTGCCGCGCTTCGGGCGTGCCGGGCGCGAGCTTCAGGAGCGTGGGAACCGCATTGGGCGCGACGAAGTTGAATAACAGGGCATCGAAGACGTCGAAGCCCCAGCCGAACCACGCGGCGGCGAGCACGAGCCAGTGATATCCCGAAAGCCCGAGCAGGCCGGTGGAGGAGAGCTGCGCGCGCGAGGTGGGTTCCATCGTTGTCAGCAGTCTACCGGGTGAGCTGCCAGGGCAGGTACATGCCGAACCCCCATGGGATTTGGTGTACTTCATCACGGACACCCACGCGTGGAAGACTGAACTTTCAGCGACGTGGGCCGATCCAGTACCTGAGGAGCCTGTGAGAATGAAGCGAGGCCAGATGTCAGACGAACTCAAGTCGGACGGCAACGGTTCACCGCGAGTCGTCCCGGTAGCGAATTTGCGCGAGTACTTTCACGACGCGCTCCATGGCGCGCTGGAGCGGCAGCAGCTCGCGGTCGAAGACCAGACGGAGCACTACGTCGTCAATCTCCTGACCCTCTTTGCGCGCTCGGACGTCCTCTTCGAGCAGCAGCCGGGATCATCCGATCGCGGCACGCGTCTCAAGCCGCTGGTGGTGATGCTGACGGAGGCGCTGGAAGCCCCGACGCCCACCGACCGCCATCGCAATCTGCAGCGGCTCGGCGACGTCTCCCTCTTCATCGCCGGATTTTTCGCCCAGAGCTTTGCTCGCAAGCTCATCGACATCGATTACCACATCGCGATGGGCGGCCGCGCGTACAGCGCGCTGGCGGACGGGCTGGCCCGCACGCGCAGCCGCGTGCTCGGGCAGGTGTTCGCGGAGCTGGCGGAGAAATTCCAGCCGATGGTCGACGCGCTGAATGACATCAGCGAGACCTCGTATCAGCATTCGGACAAAGACATTCTCCGTCTGTATGAGGTGTGGCTGAAGACGGGCAGCAAGCGTTCGTTCGAGATCCTCAAGCGGCTCGGCGTCGATCCGACACCGGCGGCGCGCACGTCCTTCGCGCACTGATGATCCTGCGAGAGATTCAGCAACTGATCGGCGGCATCTACGACGTGAGTGTGGCTCACGACGTGTACGACTTCCTGGTCACCAGCCGCGATCATCTGCCCGAGGGCGCGCGCGAAGGCTCGAGCGACGAAGAGCTGATCGTCGCGCAGGAGCAAGATGCTGTCGGCGTCTCGCTCTACCTCGACCCCGCACTGCTGGAGCGGCTGCAGAAATCGAGCCCGCTCGTGCGTCTCAACGAGTCCAATGTCGCGGACTACTGGACTGCGCTCGAAGGCGTCAGCCACTTCGTCTACTTCGCGTGGAATGCGGGGCACGACAAGCCCGTGACCTTGCTCGAGCTCGAATTGCAGGCGGAGATCGACAAGTACGTCGCGAGTTACCTGCTGCTCAAACGGCAGTTTCCCGAGCGCTTCCCCGCTGAGCTGCTGCACATTCTGTTCGAGCGCACGCGCATCGATTCGCGTCTGGCGCGGGGCCGGGAGAATCTTTATCGCGCGGCCACGCGTCACGCGGAAAAGTTCTGCCGCCGCCTGGCACGCTCGCTCGAACGATCGCCGCAGGAATTGGAGGAGGGCGTGCTGGCGGAGCTGCGCCGGTTTTATCGGCTCACGGATGCTCGCAAGGTCGCCCACATCGAGCGACTCGCGGCCGGGGCTTAGTCAGGCCTCATCGTCCCCGTTCTTCTTGCGCTCTTCCATGGCGCGCATCAGCTTCACCCATTCGGAGAGCTTCTTCAGATCGCGCTTGCCAGTCTTCGAGCCGCCGCCGGCCGGGCCAACGCGGCCGCCAAACGTGTCCGGCGTGCGATCGTAGGGATTGAAGGTGTCGTCGTTGCACACTTCGAGCGTGAGTCCGCCGCGCAACTTGCTGTCCGCGCGGCCGCTATCGGCATCCTCTTCGAGCTCGAGCTTCTGCCGCTCCTCGCCGCGGGGTGCATAACACCACTCGACAGAGGCGCTGCCGCGGTCATCGTGCACGATGCGGCCGATGCGTCGTCGCTCCTGGCCAGGGCTGTCCGTGTTGTCATTCTCGGGAGCGTTCTGCTTCCCGCTGTATTTGTTCACTGAAATATGTATTGTTTGCGCCGGCCCCATTCCCGGCATGCTGACTATGAGCTGGCGGCGTGAGTCGCACTGAGCGACCCGTCACGAATTGACGGAAAGTGACGCGCCGGGTCACTTCGTTTTCGAGACATAACATGCGCGCACGATGCCAACCGCAGTTTTGGCGTCATGGATGGTGCCGTCCACGATCCAGCGATGCGCCTCGTCGAGGGCTACCCAGTGGATCTCGAAGACCTCGGCGTGTTCGGGTGCGGCCGGTGCCGGGCCCAAGCCGGTGGCGAGGAACAGATGGACCGTCTCGCGCAGGACACCGGGCGAGGGCGTGCAGGTGCCCAACGACTGCCAGTTGCTCGCGACTCTGCCTGCTTCCTCGATGAGCTCGCGTTGTGCGGTGGAGAGCGGCGCCTCATTCGGCTCGAGCTTGCCCGCCGGCAGTTCCCAGAGATAACCGCCCGCGGCGTGACGATGCTGGCGAAGCAGACAGATGCGTCCTTCATCATCGAGCGCAACGATGGCCGCGCCACCGGGGTGATGAACGATCTCGAGCTGCGCGCGATGCCCGTTCGGCAGTGTTACGTCGTCGACGGTCACCGTGATCACGCGGCCGCGAAATTGAGTCGTGCTGTTGTGTAGTGTCATGCGCGCGAGCGTACAGTTCGATCATGACGCCCGGAAGAGTCATAGTCGTCACCGGTTTACCCGCGGCGGGCAAGAGCACGCTGGCGCACGAGCTTGCTCTTCGCTATCGCCTGCCACTGCTCGCGAAAGATTTCATCAAGGAGCCGCTGCTGGACGTGCTCGGCGCGGTCGATATCACGGAGTCGCGCAGGTTGAGCGACGCGAGCTTCGCCACGATGTTCCGTCTGGCCGCCGAATGGGCGCGCGCCGGGCAGGACTTCATCCTCGAGGGCAACTTCAGGCCGGGGGAGCACGAAGAGCCGCTTCGGGACGCCCTCGCCACCGCGCGCGTGGCTCAGGTTCTCTGCCGCGTGCCCGAAGATGAGCGACTCGCGCGTCTCGCTGCGCGCGAGGTGGACGCCTCCCGTCACGCTGGGCACCGCTCCGGTGAGCGGCAGAGCGCGGCCGGCCCGGCTGTTGGGAGGACCCGAGGCGATGCATTCCTCGATCTGCCGTGGATCGGCTTCGTCCATGACCGTGCAAGCGGTCACACAGTGATCGAGGCACTCGGTGACTGGATGAATCTGCGCGCGGTGTCGCCACCGGCTGTGCCGTCGGGTGAACCAAGTCGATAGCGACACTGCGGCGCGTTACGTATAGTCCCGCCGCATGTCGACTGCGTCACATCTCGAGAAACTGAATGCGCCTCAGAGAAAGGCGGCCAGTTACGGCGAGCCGCTCGCCAAGGGCGTCAAGGCCGGCCCCCTGCTCATCGTGGCGGGCGCGGGCACGGGCAAGACGAACACACTCGCTCATCGCGTGGCGCACCTGGCTATTCATGGAGTCGATCCGTCGCGCATCCTGATGCTCACGTTCACGCGCCGCGCGGCCGTGGAGATGCGCCGCCGGGCGCACGAGATCATCAAGGTCGCGTTGAACGAGCCATTGGGCGGCGTGAGCCACTCTGTCCTGCAACGGCTGACGTGGACGGGCACGTTCCACTCGATCGGCAATCGTCTGCTGCGCCACTATGCGAAGCATCTGAAGCTCGATCCGCACTTCAGCGTGGTGGATCGAAGCGATTCGGCGGACCTGCTCGACTCCGTGCGCACCGAGCTGGGCTATGCCTCGAAGGAGCAGCGTTTCCCCCGCAAGGAAACCTGCATGCAGATCTACTCCTACCGCGTGAACACGCAGAAGCCGCTCAAGGAATGCCTGGAGCAGCAGTATCCCTGGTGCCTGCAGTGGGAGGGGGATCTGGTCAAGCTCTATCGCGGATACGTCGAGCGCAAGCAGCGCCTGAACATCCTCGACTATGACGACCTGCTGCTCTACTGGCACGCGATGATGGGCGAAGCGCGCCTCGCGCAGCACGTCGGCTCGCACTTCGACCACGTTCTCGTCGATGAATATCAGGATACGAACCGGTTGCAGGCGGACATCCTGCACGCGATGCGTCCGGATGGCTCGGGGCTGACCGTCGTCGGCGATGACGCCCAGGCGATCTACTCTTTCCGCGCGGCCGCGGTCGACAACATCCTGGGATTCCCGGATCGCTTCACGCCGCGCGCGGAAGTCGTGACGCTCGCTCAGAACTATCGCTCCACGCAGCTCGTGCTCGACGCATCGAATGCGCTCATGGCGGAAGCGCCGCGCCAGTACCGCAAGCATCTTCTTTCGATTCGCGGGCAGGGCACGATGCGGCCCGCGCTCGTCACCGTGGAAGATCTGCAGGTGCAGGCGGAGTACATCTGCACGGAAGTGCTGAAGCGCCGGGAAGCCAATGTGTCCCTACGCCGGCAGGCCGTGCTGTTCCGGACGGCGAGCCACAGCGACGTGCTCGAAGTCGAGCTGACGAAGCGCAAGATTCCGTTCGTGAAGTACGGCGGCCTCAGGTTCCTCGAGGCCGCGCACATCAAGGACCTGATGTCGGTGCTGCGCTGGGCGGATAACCCGCGCAACACCGTCGCGGCGGCTCGCATGCTGCAGCTTCTGCCCGGCTTCGGCCCGGCCAATGCGCAGAAGGTCATCGAGCGCGTGCAGGCTCAGGGTTACTCGTTCGAGGCGCTGAAGAGCTACGCCGTGCCTCAGGCGATGGAGCTCACCTGGCGCAGAACGTGCGAGCTGATGACGAATCTCGCGGACCCGAGCCGTCCGTGGCAGGGGCAGGTGAACCAGGTGCGCGAGTGGTACCGCCCTCAGTTCGAGCGGTTGTACGAGCACTTTCACACGCGCGTGGGCGATCTCGATCAGCTCGAGCTGCTGTCGGGCCAGTACCCGAACCGCGAGCGCTTCCTCACCGAGCTCACGCTCGATCCGCCGAATGCCACGAGCGATCTTGCGGGTCAGCCGCTGCTCGACGAAGACTATCTCACGCTCTCGACGATTCATTCCGCCAAGGGCATGGAGTGGGACACCGTGTTCCTGCTCAACGTGGTCGACGGCAGCTTCCCCAATGAGTTTGCGACCGGCAGGCCCGAGCTGATCGAGGAGGAGCGGCGGCTGCTCTATGTCGGCATGACTCGCGCGCAGAACGATCTGCTGCTCGTCGCGCCGCTCAAATATCACCTCACGCACCAGCAGCGGACGGGTGACGCGCACGTGTACGGCGGCCGCAGCCGCTTTCTCACGGACAAGGTGCTGAAGTGTCTCGAGCCGCGCACCTTCCAGGGCTCGACCCTGGGGGACGCCGCGCTTCAGGGGGCGGCCGACACCTCGCTCGACGTCGGCGCGCGCCTGAAAGAGATGTGGTAGTCGCGCGCCAGAGTGTGCGCAATCAACGGGCGGGCTTCACGAATTTCAGCGTGAAACGATCGCTCTCGCCGATGGCGGTGTACTTCTCGCGATCGCGGTCGCCCAGGCGATAGGTCGGCGGCAGCACCCACACGCCCTGCTCATAATCCTTCGGATCGTTGGGATTGGCGTTGATCTCCGACTTGGCGACCAGCCTGAAGCCCTGCGCTTCGATGAGCTCGATCGCGTACTGCTCGTTCACGTAGCCGGCCTTGGCCTTCGGATCCTGCTCGACCCCGGGCCTGCCCCGATGCTCCTCCACGCCGAGCACGCCACCCGGCTTGAGCGCGCGATACATCGCGGCGAAGGCCTTCTCCGCGCTGTCTCGCGCCATCCAGTTGTGGATGTTCCGGAAGGTCAGGACCATGTCGGCCGAGCCAGGCGGCACGATGTCGCGACCATCCGTGTAGAACGGCACGACGGTGATCCTGTCGTAGAGCGCCGGCGTCGCCGCGAGCTTCGCCTTGTAGTCCGACACCCGCTTTTCCTGGCTCGCGACGCCGGGCGCAGCATCCAGCACCGCGCCGTAGTACTTGCCCTTGTCCCGCACGAGCGGGGCGATCACCTCGGTGTACCAGCCGGCCGGATCGGGCCAGACTTCGATGACGGTCATCTCCGGGCGCAGTCCGAAAAAGAGCAGTGTCTCCTTGGGATGGCGCCACACATCGCGCGCGCGGTTGGCATCGGAGCGATGGCTGCCCGCGAGAATGGCATCGAGCGATACGGCTGTATCAACTCGTGAGCTGCGATGACTCGCGCACCCCCCAACGCTCAGGAGCGACGCCATCGCAAGGGTTGCCGCCCTGATCGCAAATGCCCGCATGAACGCTTCCTCGTGCCGATCTGGTCTGCGGAAGGTGACCCGCTTTCGGGCCGAAAGATAACGCGAGCCGCAAAAACAAAGAACCCCGCGCGAAGCGGGGTTCTTCGGGTCTCGTGCGCGACCCGACCGAACAGGCCGGCGGCTCCTGGGCTGGGGGAGCCGCCGCTACCCGGTGCCTGCCGTCAGCGGCGGAAGGGTCCGCCGCCCTGACGCGGGCGCTGCGGCCGTTCCTGTGCTTCGTTCACACGCAGTGGCCGGCCATTCATCTGGAAGCCGTTCAAGGCCTGAATAGCGGCTTGCGCCTCACTTTGCGGCATGTCGACGAAACCGAAGCCGCGCGGCTTGCCAGTTTCCCGGTCATTGATGAGCTTGACCGAGTCGACCTTCCCATGACGCTCGAAGAGGCTTCGGACGTCTTGCTCTGTGGCGTTGAAGGGGAGATTCCCTACGTAGATCGTCGTCATCCAATCACTCGCTTGAGATAAGCGGACAGCGGCGAGCCGCACGAGACGGTCGCATGAACCGCGTGGAGACATCAAAACAGGTCAAGGCTTCAAGGCACACGATCGGCATGTTTTAGTAGTCAATGCGCAGCGCTTGGGCCGGCGGCCTGCACCTTTGCGTTCGCGCACCGAGAATCGCGGCGGGGCGTAGAAGAAGTGGGCTCAACTCACGCACTTTTACGAATACTCGTTGCGGAGACCGAACGCCCGCTGGATGCTACTCCCGCCCCCAAGTCCAAGTAAACAGCAGTGCGAAATGCATAGGGGTTTCTTTCATGACGCGCTGGCGCCACGGTAACAACAGGAGAAACTGCCCGGTCTGGTGGTACAGGTCGCGGTGTGCCTACAGGTAGGGCGGCCCCTTTATGGTGCCGACGTTGGATTCCTGAGGTGTTTGGAATAAATCCGCAAACCGCGGGCGGGGGGTGTACTTCAGAGGGGTACCTCGGTTGATACAACCCCGGGGCGTCAGACGGCTCCGGCCGGCTCGAGGTAGGCGTAGCCGTTGAGCTCGCCTTCGTAGAAGCGCTTCAGGAGCTGGCTTTCCGACAGGGTCATGCGTCCGTCCCGGATCGCCCGCTCACAGTCCCGCGCGAGGGCGGGGTAGAGCTCTGCCACGTCGTACTCCATGTATTCCAGCACCTTGTTGGCGGTGTCGCCCTTGACGATCTCCTCGATCCACCAGCCGCCTTCGTCGTGCAGGCGGATGTGTACGACATGGGTATCGCCGAAGAGGTTGTGCAGGTCGCCGAGCGTTTCCTGGTACGCCCCGACCAGGAACGCGGCGAGGTAGTACTCCTCGCCCTCCTTGAGGTCGTGCAGCTCGAGGGCCCGCTTCGGGTCCTTCAGCGACACGAACTTGTCGATCTTGCCGTCCGAGTCGCAGGTGATATCCGCCAGCACCCCGGTGCGCGTCGGCCGCTCCTCCAGGCGATGGATCGGCATGATCGGGAACAGCTGGTCGATGGCCCAGCTGTCCGGCAGCGACTGGAACACCGAGAAGTTGCAGAAATAGGTATCCGAGAGCAGCGGCTCGAGGTCGTCGAGCTCCTCCGGCTTGCGATCGAGCTTGCGGTAGGTGTCGCGGATGCGGGTGAGCGTGGCCCAGTACAGCCGCTCCGCCAGCGCCCGGAACTCGAGCGACAGGAGGCCGAGGTTGAACATCTGCAGCACCTGGTCCCGGGCCGTCAGCGCGTCGTGGTAGCACTCGACGAGGCGGCGCTCCGACACGGAGCGATAGGCCTCGCAGAGGTCCTGCACCGGCTGAGGGAGCTCTTCGGTGCCGTTGTAGTCCACGCTCGCGTCCCCGGTGACCCGAAACCTGTCGAGCGCCGATGAGCCGAGGGCGTTGAAGATGAGCACGCTCGAATACGCAGCGATCGCGCGCCCCGACTCGCTCACGATCATCGGGTGCGGAATGTCGCGGCTGTTGCACACCATCGCGATTCGATACACCACGTCGCTCGCGTATTCATTGAGCGTGTAGTTCATCGACGAAGAGAAGTTCGTGCCGCTGCCGTCGTAATCGACACCCAGGCCGCCGCCGACGTCGATGTACTTGAGCCCCGCACCCATCAGCTTCAGCTCCGCGTACACGTGCGCGAGCTCATTGATGGCGTCTTTGACGCGGCGGATATCCTGCAGCTGGCTGCCGGGATGGCAGTGCACGAGCTGCAGGCAGTCGAGCATGTCCTTCTCCTTGAGGATACTGAACAGCTCCATGATCTCCGTGACGAAGAGGCCGAACTTCGACTTGTCCCCCGCGGAGCCGGCCCAGCGGCCCGAGCCCTCGCTGAAGAGCTTCACGCGCACGCCCATGCGCGGACGCACGCCGTAGATTTCCGCGTGCTTCAGGATCAGCGCGAGCTCCTGGAAGTTCTCCACCACCGGAATGATGGTGCGACCGAGCTTTGTGGCGAGGGTCACCGCCTCGATGTAGCTGTCGTCCTTGAAGCCGTTGCAGATGATGAGTCGCTCCGGCTCGTTTTCGGTCATCGCCATCACGGCGAGGAGCTCCGGCTTGGAGCCCACTTCGAGGCCGAAGCCGAACTCCTTGCCGTAGCGATACACCTCTTCGACGACGAGCCGCTGCTGGTTCACCTTGATGGGGAACACGGCGGCATAGCGGTTCTTGTACTCGTTCTCCGCGATGGCCTGCTGGAAGGCCGCATGCAGGTGCTTCAGGCGATGCGCCAGGATGTCCGAGAAGCGCACGACCACCGGCGTGTGCAGGTCGCGCGCCTTGAGGCCTTCGACCACTTCGAAGAGGTCGATGTCGCGGCTCGGCTCGCCGGGCTCGCCAGCCTGCGTCGTGGGCCGGACGATGACGTGGCCGCTGTCGTTGATCGAGAAATAGCCCTTGCCCCACGCATTCACATGGTAGGTCTCGAGCGAGTCCTCGATGCGCCAGGGCTGCGCGGGGTTGTACTTCGGCTTCCCGTTGACGGCGGTTTTGGGGTCGGCAGCCACGAATATCAGCTCCAAAAAGCAAATGGCCGGAACCTGGGTCGGTTCCAGCCACGGGGTGAGAGTTCAGTTGCGGCGGACGATAGCAAAAATGAATGCGTCCCTGCATTTGAACGTCCCCCGCAAGGTCTCTTCTCGATCACGGCTCCGCCCTGGGCCCTTTGGCGACTGGACGGTTGGGATCTTTGATCCACTCACTCCAGGAGCCGGGATAGAGCTTCGCGCCTCGGAGTCCTGCTACTTCGAGCGCCAGGAGGTTGTGGCAGGCGGTTACGCCTGAGCCGCACATCGCGACGACTTCCGTGGCGGGACGTGTGCCGAGGAACGCTGTCCATTGGCGACGGAGCTCGTCGGCGGGGAGGAAGCGGTTTTTCGCGTCCAGATTTTTCGTGAAGGGGCGGTTGGTGGCGCCCGGTACGTGACCGGCGATCGGATCGATGGTCTCGTTTTCGCCGGCGAAGCGGTCGGCGCCACGCGCATCGACCAGCATGATGGAGCTGTCCGCGAGGGCTTGCTGCACCTGTGCTGCCGTCACGGAGGCGCCTTCGTCGAGGCGCGGCGTGAAGGTGCGAGGTGCGCGGGTGGCGGGCTCACGGGCAACGGGCAGCCCAGCTTCCTGCCATGCGGCGAATCCGCCATCCAGCACCGCGACCTGCTCGTGACCCAACCAGCGAAGCAGCCACCACGCGCGTGCGGCGTAGGCGCCGTTGCCCTGGTCGTATGCCACTACTTGCACGTTTGCATCGATGCCCCAGCGGCCGAGCGTCTCCACGAGCTTTGCGACGTCCGGCAGCGGGTGACGCCCCGTACGCGGGCCGATGGGAGAGGACAGGTCGCGATCGAGGTGGGCTTGAACGGCACCGGGTATGTGGCCCGCCGCGTAAGCCTCGTCACTCCACTGCGGGTTCGCGAGATCGTGGCGGCAATCGAGAATCGCAACGTTCTCGTCGCGGGCGATGCGCGCAAGCTCTGCGGGCTGAATCAGTGTCGTATGCATATGAGCTGCATTCTCGACCTCGCAGCTTGTGGCTACAATCAATTCTGGCCGCACCGGCCACGGTTCCGATACGAGCGCTCATGTCTATCGACGTCTATTGGGGAAGCGGCAGTCCATTCTCGTGGCGCGTGCTGCTCGCTCTGGAGCTCAAGCGGCTGCCGTACGCCAATCACCTGCTGCAGTTCTCCAAGCAGGAGCACAAGTCGCCGCAGATGCTCTCGCTGAATTTCCGCGGGCGCGTGCCGGTGCTCAAAGACGGCGACTACGTGGTGTTCGAATCCCTCGCGGTGTTGTTCTATCTCGATCGCAAGTATCCCACGCCGGTGCCGCTCTTCGGCCGCACGCCAGAGGAAGCGGGCGTGATCATGCGGGTGATCTGCGAATACCAGGCTTACGCGGAAGAGCACGTCATGAAGATCGTGAACGCGTTCTTCATGCGCGCGCCGGGTCGGGCCGTGAAGCCCGAGGATCTCGCGGAGTCGATGCACGTGGTAGCGAGCGAGGCGCGCTCCATCGAGGCGCGACTGGCGTCGGCCGATTGGGTGGTCGGCGAAAGCATTTCCGCCGCGGACGTCGTGATCTTTCCGAGCCTGCAGATTCTGCTGCGCGCGCTCAGCAAGCCGGAGGCACGCGAGCTTTCGACGCGCTTCCTGCCACTTGATGTGAATTATCCGGCGCTCTCCCGCTGGATCGCGCGCGTCGAAGCGCTGCCTGGCTACGAGAAAACCTACCCGCCGCACTGGCGCGAGACCGCTGGCTGAAAAACCACATTTCCTGCCGTCGCGGCAGGCCTGCGCCGGAGAGAATTCGCGCGGCGAATTTTTTCCAATCAGATGGTACCCTGCCCGCCCACGGCCGCGGCGGTTTCGCGGCTGGGATCAGGAGCATCATGGCCAATCACAAGGTATACGTTGAGTTTCCCGGCAGGATCGTTTTCATCGGTTTCGGCAGCATCGGGCAGGGCACGCTGCCGCTCGTGCTGAGACACATCGGGATCGCCCCCGAACGCATCACCATCGTCACCGCGGATGACCGCGGCGCTGAGGAGGCGCGGCAGTACGGCATCAAGTTCGTGAAGGAAGCGCTGACGCGCGAGAACTTCCGGCGCGTGCTGAACCCGCTGCTCGGGCGTGGAGATTTCCTGCTCAACGTATCCGTGGACGTTTCCAGCATCGCACTGATCAAGTACTGCTGGGAAAAAGGCGCCATGTATCTCGACACGTGCATCGAGCCGTGGCCGGGCGGTTACACCGACCCGACCGTGCCCGCTGCGAAGCGCACCAACTACGCGATGCGCGAAGAAGCCCTGGCGCTGCGCCCGGGCAACGCGAAGGCGCCCACCGCGGTGACGACGCACGGCGCGAATCCGGGCCTCGTGTCGCACCTCGTGAAGCAGGCGCTGCTCAACATCGCCGCCGACACCGAGACCGATGCCGGCGATCCGAAATCGCGCGCGGAGTGGGGCGACCTCGCGCGCCGTCTTGGCGTGAAGACCATCCACATCGCGGAGCGCGACACGCAGGTGTCGAATGTTCCGAAGGCGCCTGGCGAGTTCGTGAACACCTGGTCCGTGGATGGCTTCGTGAGCGAAGGCGCGCAGCCGAGCGAGCTCGGCTGGGGCACGCACGAGCGCAACTTCCCGCGCGACGGCAAGCGGCACGATTTCGGCTGCATGTCCGCCATCTATCTGATGCAGCCTGGCGCCGCCACACGTGTGCGCACGTGGACGCCGCTCGCGGGCCACATCCACGCCTTCCTGATCACGCACAGCGAAGCGATCTCGATCTCGGACTACTACACCGTGCGCGACGGCGCGCAGGTCGTGTACCGCCCGACGTGCCACTACGCCTATCACCCGTGCGACGCGGCGGTCGTGTCGCTCCACGAGTTCATGGGCCGCAACTACATCCTTCAGGACAAGCAGCGAATCCTGATGGACGATATTCTCCCGGGTGGCATCGATGAGCTCGGCGTGCTCCTCGCGGGCCACAAGAAGAACGCGTACTGGTTCGGCTCGCAGCTCTCGATCGACGAGGCGCGCAAGCTCGTGCCGTATCACAACGCCACTGGCCTGCAGGTCACGGTCTCGTGCCTCTCCGGCATGGTCTGGGCGATGGAAAACCCGAACGCGGGCCTCGTCGAGCCGGACGAAATCGACTTCCGCCGCAACCTGGAAATCGCAAGCCCCTACCTCGGCAAACTCACCGGCGCCTACACGGACTGGACCCCGCTCCACGAACGCGAGCGCCTCTTCGCCGAGGACATCGACAAGTCCGACCCCTGGCAATTCAAGAACGTCAGGGTGATCTGGTAACACGCGAGGGAACTCGGTAACCCCCGAGGCCGCAGCACCGTCCGGTAGCACCCATTCGAGCGCGCGACGCGTCGAGCCCAAAAGCTGGGCCGTCGCGCGTCTCGAATGTTTCTGCGAGGGACGTACAAATGCAGGGATGCATTTGTACGAGGCCCCGATGGACCGGTCTTACGGCCGTTCCCGAGCAGGAACATTCGAGAGGCGCGGCGGCCCGGCGCCTCGCAAGCCCCCGTTCGTCCGGCGTCCCGGCCCGAGTTGGCAAGCGACGGCCTGCACCTCGCAAGCCCCACTCGTCCGGCTTCCCTAGTCGGCCGCCC
>JBDZVF010000488.1:0-4427 GCA_040255575.1 Pseudomonadota bacterium
CCAGATGGTCCTGGAGGGATTGCCCGGTATCGTCGGCGAACTCCTGCTGCCGATCGTCGTCGTCGCTCTGCCAGGGTGCTTCGGAGGCGCCAACGCTCTGCTCGCCCCAGCCCTCGTCGACCACCTCGACGGTGTTTTCGGTCTGGCGCTCGGGAACGCTCTCCGCGGGGGCGGCGGTCTGCGGCAGCTCGGGCTGCTCGAAGATGCCGGTGCCTTCGCCTTCCTCCACCGGCTCGAGCATCACGTTGCTCTCGAGCAGCTCGCGGATGTGGGCCTGCAGCTCCAGGGCGGGCAGCTGGAGGAGGCGTATGGCCTGCTGCAGCTGCGGGGTCATCGTGAGGGTCTGACCCAGCTTGAGCTGCAGTGACGGTTTCAACATGGCAGGTGATGGGGCCGCTGCCCCAATGGGATCCTATCTCTCTGAAATTATGGGAATTTCGCTGTCCTTCCGTGAAGGGGTTACAAGCGAAACGACTGGCCCAAGTACACCTCACGGACTTGGGGGTTGGCAAGGATTTCTTCCGCAGAGCCCGAGGCGATGACCTGCCCCTGATTGACGACATAAGCGCGATTGCAGACACCCAGGGTTTCGCGAACCTGATGGTCGGTGATGAGCACGCCGATGCCGCGACTCGTGAGCTCGCGGATGATGCGCTGGATGTCCAGCACGGAGAGTGGATCGATGCCGGCGAACGGCTCGTCGAGCAGCATGAAGCGCGGCTCCATCGCGAGCGCGCGCGCAATTTCCACGCGGCGGCGCTCGCCGCCCGAGAGTGACAGGCCGAGGCTCTTGCGCACGTGGCCGATGCGCAGCTCCTCCAGCAGCTCTTCGAGCCGCTGCTCCTGATTGACCTCGTCGAGATCCGCGCGGGTCTGGAGGATGGCGAGGATGTTGTCCTCCACCGAGAGCTTGCGGAACACCGACGCTTCCTGCGGCAGGTAGCCGACGCCGAGCCGCGCGCGCTTATGCATCGCGAGGTGCGTGAGCTCCGTATCGCCGAGGGTGATGCGGCCCGCGTCGCAGGGCACGAGGCCCACGATCATGTAGAACGCCGTCGTCTTGCCGGCGCCGTTCGGGCCCAGGAGGCCGACGACCTCGCCCTCGTTCACGTCGAGCGAGAGCCCCTGGACGACTTTGCGGGATTTGTAACTTTTCTCGAGGCCGGCGGCGGTCAGTGCGGTCATCAGGGTTTCGCGGGCGAAGGGCTCGTGCCGGATGACGCATCGTTCTCGCCTGTAGAAGGCGCGGGTGCCGGCTTGCGCGCGTCGTCTTTCGCCGGACCCTTCGAGGCTCTGGGATCGATGGTGATGCGCACCCGGTCGTTCGCGCCGCTGCCGCCCTTGCCGCCATCGGCGCTGTCACCGCCGGTGCTGCGGATTTCGGCGCGGCGGATGTCGTACACCAGCTGCGGCGTCTGGATTTCCCGGCTGCCATCGCTGATCCAGGCATTCTCGACGGCCGAGCCTACGAGGCGCACGGTGCCGGCGCCGGCCTCGTACACCATCTCGCGCGCGTGGCCGCGGGTGATCAGGCCGGAGTCGGGATTGCGCTGCTCGAACTGCGCGGGCTCCCCCGTCATGGTGATGCGCTGGATCTCGCTGTTCCGGAACTGCACCACGGCCCTGTCCGAGCTCAGCTTGCTCTGCTGCTCATCGGAACGGATGCGCACGTTGCCATCGAGCGTCCAGTTGGAGTCGTTGAAGTCGAGGCTCGTGGTGCTGAGCGAGTTCGCCCTGATCTCCATGTCGCAGCCCTCGCCCGTGATGATCACGTCGACGAGGTTGATGGTGCCCGCGCCGCCCTTCGGGAATTTGGCGCCGCCCTTCCTGGAGTCCACGTTGAACTTGCGGCAGTCGCCAAACGTCGAGGACGGGTCGGTCGCGGCGTGCGCGGACGGGATTCCCACCAGCAGCGCGAGCACCGTGCCGCACGCGGCAGCGGCTAGCAGTGTGGCGCGTTTACCTGGAGCGGGAGCTGCCATGGACAGGAGATTCCAGATGGGGATTGGATTCTAGCTCCAAGGTGCCTTCCTTCAAATTCGCGATCAGCCCTGTTGCGCCCAGCGTTCCGTCACGCGCATCGACGGTGAAGTAGGCGGGCGTGCGCGCGATCTCCGTCCTGGTGTCGAAGCTGATGGTGCTGGTCTTGATCACGATCGGCGACCCGGAAAGCATGCCGTCCATGCGCACATCGCCATAAAGATCGACGCTCGAGCCATCGCCGTGGATCAATCCGGAGCGCGACTGCGCGCGCCACGTGCCGTTCTCCGCGGAGACGAACGTCATGTGCGGGGCTTCGAGCTGCACGCGATCGTCGTTGGCGTGCTGACGGATCAGCGGGGACACCACCACGAACTGCGGCCGGCCATCATCGCCCGTCTGAGTGACTTCAGCGTTTCGCGCTGAGTAGCCCGGCATCTCCGCGGACTCTTCTGTCTGCGCTGTCGTGGTGGAGGTGGGGCCACCCTGGCCGAGAATCAGCGCCCCGATGATGATTCCGATGATCGCCAGGACGATCACGACGCGGGCGATCATGCGCGCTTCTTCCGGGGCCGCTGCCGGCTCGCGTGCTGGCGCGCGGCGACCAGGAGATCGCACACGTTACGCACTGCGCCCCGGCCGCCCAGGTTCGGCGTGATCATGTCCGCGACCTTGAGCGCCGCCGGATGCGCGTCGAACACCGCGAATGCGAGGCCCACGGTACGCATCACCGGCACGTCGGGCCGATCGTCGCCGACGCAGGCGCACTGCGCCGCTTTCAGGCCGAGCCGCTCACGCAGCTTCTCGAACACGGGCAACTTCTCGCTCACACCCTGGTACACGTAACGGATTCCGAGATCCTTCGCGCGCTGCTTCACGTGCGGGGAGTCGCGCCCGGAGATGATCGCGACCTTCACGCCCACATCGATGAGGCGCCGGATGCCGTAGCCGTCCTTCACGTCGAACACCTTGAGGGCTTCGCCGCGCGGGCCGTAGAAGAGCCGCCCATCCGTCAGGACGCCGTCCACGTCGAGCACGAGCAGGTCGATCGTGGCGGGGTCGGCGGGGCCGTCCGGCGATTGGCGCGCGCGGGGGCTCAGACAACGCCCGCGCGAAAAAGATCGTGGATGTTCAGCGCGCCGACCAGTTTTCCGTCGGCGTCGGCCACCGGCAGGGCGGTGATCTTGTATTGCTCCATCAGGCGCACGGCCTCGACGGCGAGCGCCTGCGGGCCGATGCGCTTGGGATTGGGTGTCATCACTTCGCGCATCGGGAGCGCCCGCACGCCATCGCGGCCGCCGACCGCACGGCGCAGGTCACCGTCGGTGAATACGCCGAGGATGCGGTTGTCATCATCCACGACCACCGTCATCCCAAGGCCCTTGCCGGACACCTCTTTCAATCCTTCGCGAAGAGGTGTGTCGGCATGCACGCGAGGCACGGCATCGCCGGTGCGCATGAACTCATCCACGCGCTGCAGCTGGCGAGCGAGGCTGCCGCTCGGGTGACGACGGGCAAAGTCCTGGTCGGTGAAGCCGCGTGCGTCCAGCAATGCGACGGCAAGCGCATCGCCCATGGCGAGCGTGGCTGTCGTGCTGGCAGTTGGTGCGAGGTTGAGCGAGCACGCCTCACCGGGGACGCTGACGTCGAGCACCACGGTGGCCGCTTTCGCAAGCGTCGAGGTGAGGCCACCCGTCATCACGATGAGCGGTACGCCCAGCCGTTTGAGATGCGGCACGAGGAACACCACTTCCGGCGTCTCGCCGGAATTGGAGAGGGCGAGCACCACGTCGGTGCGCGTGATCATGCCGAGATCGCCATGCCCCGCTTCGGCGGGATGCAGGAAGAACGCGGGCGTGCCGGTGCTCGCAAGCGTAGCGGCGATCTTGCGCGCGATGTGCCCGGACTTGCCCATGCCGGTGACGACCACGCGACCTTCGCAGCCGAGACAGAGCCGGCACGCGCGAGCGAAACGGCTGTCGATCTTCGATAGCAGTGACTTGACGGCTTCGGCCTCGATGGAGAGCGCCCGGCGGGCGGACGTCTCGAGCGGCGTGTCGGCAGAGGCGGTATCGGTCGGCGGTGACATGGCGCGCATGCTAGCAGGCAACGCTTCGATTGCCAGCAAAAACAAGGCTTTCAATCGAATGAAAAGGGCGGCCAATGCATTCCGTGCGAGGGCAAATTAATATCGCCCCCCCTTCCTGCGAGCCATGAAAAGCGTAAACGCCGTGAATCCTGAAGCCGTTGCCGAGCTCATCCGCCGAGGTCTTCCCGGCGCCCAGGTGCAAGTCCAGTCCGACGACAACACCCATTACGCCGCGCGCGTCGTCTCGCAGGAGTTCGCGGGCAAACGGCCGATCGCGCGCCATCAGCTCGTCTACAAGGCGCTCGGCGAGCTCATGGGACGGGAGATCCACGCCATGTCCATCGAGGCGCTCACGCCC
>JBDZVF010000489.1:0-4384 GCA_040255575.1 Pseudomonadota bacterium
GACGCGCGGAATCCGCCTTCGCCGCCGGATGATGTGGGAGAGATTCAGTTCGTCTCTGATGAGAGTGGGTGTTTTCCGCGAGTTCTCTGCGAGCAGTCCTTTCGTAGCGGGAATTGGTAGTCCCTGTTTCTCCTGGATGATGCGTTTGATCATGGATGGTGAGCTCCGATGTAGCGGTAACGCTGGGGATGAGCAGAGTGGACCTCAGCAGCGAGGCTGCTTCGAAGCGTGAAAGGTCCTTCAGCTTCGTTTCACAACTGCGACGGTGGCCCGAGACATACCGGCTGTCTCCACTGAATCAGCATTCGGCAGCCGTCTCGTTCCTTGTTATCCGGCGACGCCAATTTCGTATTGAAGCGCGTCGGTTGCGGCCCTCTCCAACACGCTTCCGCAGGACCCGTCAGGCCACGTCCTGACCGCGCTCCCGTCCGCCTCGCATCAATCCGCGGACAGTCGCCGGCGCGAGCCAGTGGCGATGCACTTCTCATCCCCTTCCGCATGATCTCCAAGGAGTTTTCCATGTCGAAAGTCAATGAAGCCGTTTTGAAAGCTCTTCGTACTGAAATCGAATCAGCAATAGCCACCGCGAATAAGGAGTAATCCCATGAGCCAGCATCATTGCGATACTCAGCGGCTCACGCGCAGAGTCCGCGTCATCCTCGGCTACGATCGAATGCTGAGTCAGTTTTTCATGGACATTGTTCCGCTCGACGCTGAGGGCTTTGCGCAGACGGATAGGGTCATCTACTCGACCGGCGCGGATCCGTGCAGCAGACGTGCCGATATCAATTTTTTCCGCGAGAAGATCGATGCCCTGCGAATCCGCATACCCGAAGCGATGCTTCAAGCCGTGCTGAAGGATCGCGACGAGCAGGTCGGAAACTACGTGGTGCAGTGGAGAATGGATGGAAGCTCAACTGTCCTCATTCCGAAAGAAGGATTCACTGGCACGGGAACGACCGATCAAGCGCGCTATGGAATCTGGTGTATGCGCCTCGGCGGTCAGTTTGGGCCGGCAGAAGCGTGGCTGAAGGAAGACGGCAACGTTGTCTCTTTTGAGTCGCATGTCGAGGCTTCGCAGGCAGCGGCCCAAATCCAGTCCGATATGAAGTCGCGCAATCTGCGCTACGAGGCGCGCGAGCTTTCCGCTCATCTTCGATAAGTCAACAGCCACAACTTCCAGCCCCGTTCGCGGGGCTCGACTCCTCGGCGCCGGTCTTCTCGCGGCTTTGAACATGCTGCCCTAGCAAACATACGTCGCGGCGGACCGGCTTCAATCCGATACCGAAGACATCTCGTTTCCGCACGACAATCCGGGCCCGAACGCGAACGCTCATCCGGGTTCCAAGGTAGCGCCGGTCCTTGAAGCTGCCCCGCGATCTTCGCGGAAGACCGACCCCGGTCCGTTTAGCGTCATCGTCCACGGACCACTCGTCAGCTCTGCAGACGAGGACGCCTGCTCATTCATCCCCCTGGGGTACACGCCCCGATGGGGACGTGTCCCTTCTTCATTCCCATAGGAGAGACACATGCCATCTTCAGCTCATGACAGCACGTCGACACGAGATGTTCTCGGCGCTTCCAGACTTCACGTCAATCTCAACGGCACGGACTTTACGCTGCCTGATAACGACTCCCTGTTCATCCTGCTCAGTCTTCTGCAAGAGCACCCGCTAGACCCGATGTTTGAGGACTACGGGAACTTCATGGTGCCCTGTCGCGCTTCGTGTAAAGGCGAGTTCGACGGCGATACGTGTGAGTACACGTACCTCGATCTCGGGCCAGTGTACGAGGATGCGCCGAACGCTGTGCGCTTCCACGGCAATTTCCTCGACGTGTGGCATCCGTTCAGCCTGGACACGGACGACCCGCAGCTCATCGCCGTTCTGCTGGACACCATCCGGAAGAATCAGCTGCGTTCCGACTATCTCGATGCTCGGTCGGGGCGAAAACGACCGCCATCGAGCACCAGCCAATAGTCCACCAAGAGCGTGTGCCGGGGATTTAACCCTGGCACACCTCGAACTGGTGCGCCTTTCAAAAGAAGACTTACCGCAATTGCGGTCCGGCCACCGCAGTTGCGCTGTCGCTCAGTCCTGCAATCGATATTTCATCGGGACCGTTTCCAAACCGCGCTGTCGAGCGCTCAGGAGTGCTCCCGATGTCTTCAGAATCCACAGAGGCGCGAGCTACTGGTGAGCGTCGCTTTCTACGGCGCGGTGAGGTCGAACAGAGAACCGGATTCAGCCGAGCCCACATCTACACGCTGATGCGATCGGGGAAGTTCCCCAAGGCAGTGCGGCTGGGCGTGCGCGCCGTCGGCTGGGATTCATCGGAGATCGACCAGTGGATTGACGCGCGGCTGAGGGCGCGAGGCGAGACGCCATGAAAGTGGTGTCGATCATCTCCACGAAAGGGGGGGTCGGCAAGACGACCACCGCGGCCAACCTCGGGGGGTTCGCCAGCGACGCTGGATTGCGCGTGTTGCTGCTCGACTTGGACGTTCAACCTACGCTGTCCAGCTACTTCGCACTCACGAGCCGCGCGATCGGCGGCGTTTACGAATTGCTGGCGCGCAATGAGCATCGCGCCGAGCACATCGTTTCGCATACGTCGATTGCCAACCTCGATGTGGTGATCTCTAACGACGCACAGAGCCAGCTCAATACGCTACTGCTCAACGCCGCCGACGGAAGGCTGCGCTTGAGGCACCTACTCCCGATGTTCCAGAACGACTACGACCTGATGGTGCTCGACACTCAGGGTGCCCGGAGCGTCATGCTGGAACTGTCGGTCCTGGCCTCAGACCTCGCCGTCGCGCCGGTTACGCCTGAAATTCTCGCGGCCCGAGAACTTCAGCGCGGGACCATTCAACTGATGCACGACCTGGCGCCGTTCAGGCATTGGGGCATCGCGCCGCCGCCGCTAAAACTGCTGCTTAACCGTGTACATCCGGTTTCATCGAACGCCCGCGCGATTCAAGCCTCACTGAGGCAGATCTATCGTGACGACAAGGCCGTGAGCGTCATGAACACGGCGGTGCCGATGATCGAGGCGTATCCGCGCGCCTCGATGCTCGCGCTTCCGGCCCATCGCGTCGAGCGCCGCAAGCCCGCCGGGCGTCTGGCGCCGACCGCGCTCGAGACCATGCGTGCCCTGTGCTGCGAGCTGCTTCCCGAATGGACGCACCGCTTCGCGAAGGTATCCGGTACTGCCAGCGATGTGGAGAACCTGGATGGCTGACGCGCCCAAAGATGTCGCGCAGAAGATCCAGACGCCGGGTTTCTCGAGGGCGCAACCGCCGGCTGTCTCGCTGTCGGACCCTATCGCCGACACGCCGATGGTGGTGACGCTCGATGAGCTGACGACGTACGAGAACAATCCACGTGTCACGCGGAACGAGAAGTACGACGACATCAAAGCCTCGATTCGTGAACGCGGACTTGATGCGCCACCGCCTATCACACGCCGTCCCGGCGCGGCGAAGTACATCATCCGCAACGGCGGCAATACTCGCTTGTCCATCCTGCGCGAACTCTGGGCTGAAACCAGAGACGAGCAGTTCTTTCGGATTCGCTGCCTCTTTCGTCCCTGGCCCGAGCGTGGCGAGATCGTGGTGCTCACAGGACACCTCGCGGAGGGTGACTTGCACGGCGCGCTCACATTCATCGAGCGCGCGCTCTCTGTCGAGAAGGCGAGGATCCTGTATGAAGCCGACGCGGGCGGCGCACCGATTTCTCAATCCGAGCTGGCGCGACGCCTCACGGCCGACGGCTATCCCATCACTCAATCCCAGATTAGCCGCATGCAGGACACCATCCGTCATGTCCTGCCTGCCATCCCCACGGCTCTGTATGGAGGATTGGGGCGCGATCAGATTGAGAGAATCACGGCCCTGCGGAAAGCCGCTGCACACGTGCATGCACAGCACGGGGCATCCGAGCAGGCGCAGTCTCCATTTTCTGAGGTGTTCCAGAGTGTGCTTGCGCAGTTCGATGGACCCCCGGAGAGTTTCAACTTGCAGCGCGTGCGCGATGAGTTGATCGGCCAACTCTCTTCGATGTTGGGTATCGATTACGACTCTTTGGCGATCGAAGTGGTCGATGCTGAGACACGTCCGGCGCTTACCGCACGCGAGACAATGTTCCATGTGAAACCATCGGTGCCGAAATCTGCTGATTCCGCGCCGTCTCCACCATTCACTCACGATCGAGCAGAGTCACTCGCGCGTGTGCCGAATGCCTCCGCTGCGCCGATCGCAGGAGAACGCAACAGACCCTCCACGTCCACGCCGCAAACGCGCGATGACTCCGGTTCCAGCCGAAGAGACTCCAACTCCGGCATCACGAATAACGGCACCGAGCACAGCGAAGGTGTGCGCGGG
>JBDZVF010000490.1:0-4376 GCA_040255575.1 Pseudomonadota bacterium
GTGCCGAACCCCGGCAACGCGTCCCTGCAGAGCACGGTGAATAACATATTCGGCACGACCGGCACTACGGTCAACCGACTGACCAACTTCTACTTCAACCGCGACGGGACGCTGTTCAAGCAATCCCCGGCACGTCGCTTCAACAGCGACGAGCCCGGCATCAAGCTGCAATCGAACAACGCCCTCGGCCAGGGCGACCGCACCGGCATGGCCTCGAGCCCGCTGACGCGCTATTCCATCTTTTCGCGCGGCACGTTCAAGTTCAACGACAACGTCTCGGCATTCGTGCAGGGAAATCTGAGCTCGTTCAGCGTGAGTCAGATCCTCGGGTACGCACCCGCCACGAGCTTCTGGGGAGCACAGGTGCCGCGCGATGCCGCGCACCCGGTGCCCGCGGAGCTCGCGGCGCTGCTGGACTCGCGGCCTGACCAGAATGCGTCCTGGCAGTTCGACCGCGTGCTCGACTACATCGGCCCGCGCCGCTCGCGCAACGACAGCACGGTGTACCAGGTGCTGGCCGGCTTGCAGGGCAACCTCGGCCTCGGTGACTGGACCTGGGAAGCGTACGGCTCGCACGGCGAAACGCGCATCACCAACTATCTGAACGGCGGCTTCGTCTCGGTCGAACGGTATCGCAAGCTCATCGCGGCACCGAATTACGGCAGGGGCTACACGGTCGGCGACCCGACCGGCATCCTCGGTTACAAGATCACGTGCACCAGCGGGTTGCCGGTATTCGATAATTTCGAGGTCTCGCAGGACTGTATCGATGCGATGGAATCGCGCATGAAGAACATCACCAACCTGAAGCAGAACATCGCCGAGGTGAACCTGCAGGGCGGTATCGCCGACCTGCCGGCGGGCAATCTGCGCGGCGCGTTCGGTCTGAGCTACCGCAAGAACACGTTCTCGTTCGATCCGGACGTGCTGAACGACACAGAGTCCGTGCTCGACGGTCCGGTGGGCCTGTTCGCCTCGAACGACACCGACGGCATGACGGAAGTGAAAGAGGTCTACGGCGAGTTGCTCGTCCCGCTGCTGAAGGATCTGCCGGCGATCAGGAGCCTCAGCCTCGAGCTCGGTGCCCGCTACTCCGACTACAACACGGCGGGCGGCGTCGAGACGTACAAGGCGCTCGCCAACTGGGGCGTCAACCGGTACGTGAGCTTCCGCGGCGGCATCCAGGTGGCCACGCGCGCGCCGAACGTCGCCGAGCTCTTCACCGGTCCGACCGTAACGGTGGCGGGCTTCCCGAACAGCGATCCGTGCGCGAACACGACGCTTGCCCCGTGGGGCAACGTTGCGAGCAACCCCAACCGCGCGAAAGTGCAGCAGCTGTGCTCACAGCTGAACGGCACCGGCACGTCGGTGTTCGATGCGGACCCGAACGGCTTCATCGGTGGCAATGGCGGCTACTTCCCGCTCGAGCTCGAAAATCGCCGCGGTAACACGGCGCTCGAGTCCGAGACCGCTCACACGCTGACCGTCGGCACGGTGCTCACATCGCCGTTCGAAGCCGCCGCCCTCAGCAACATGAGCGCCGCGATCGACTACTACCGTATCCGCATCGCCGATGCGATCTCGCCACTGCCGTCGACCACGGTGTACGAGAACTGCTTCAACGTGAACGGTTCCTCGAACCCGAACTACGACGTCAACAACGAATACTGCAAGTTGATCAAGCGCGATGGCGTGACCGGCGGACGCGTCTCGGCGGATGCGCCGTACTCGAACCTCGGCGCGATTCGCACCTCCGGCCTCGACCTGCAGTTCAACTGGCGTTCGGATCTCAGCGACCTCGGGCTGCAGAGCGTGCCGGGTGCCCTGTCCCTGGGCTTCTCGGTCAACTACCTCTTCAGCTACAAGACGCAGAGCGTACCGGGCTCGGTGTTCATCGAGAACGAGGGCACGCTCGCGCAGAACGGGCAGTTCCGCTATGTCTCGGACACGAACCTGGGGTACACGCTCGGTGGATTGACGTTCGGTCTCGAGTGGCGGCACCTGCCGTCCGTCGCGAACGCGGCGAAGGCGACCACGCCGACCACGACGATCCAGGGCACGGATGCGTACGACCTGTTCAATCTGTCCGCGAACTGGTCGGTGAGCAGGGCGGTCACGCTGCGCTTCGGCGTGGACAACCTGCTCGACAAGGACCCACTGATCGTGGGTTACAACCCGGGCGTGAACAACGCGAAGGGAGCGACCTCGGCGGGGTACTACGACATCCTCGGTCGGCGGTACTACGCGGGTGTGAAGCTGGACTTCTGAGGGAGCGGCTCTCTTGAGGGAGTTGGTCTCCTTCATTGAGCCGGTCTCCTGAGGAAGCCCGACTTTCCGAGGATGAGGGGCGCGCGGCGCAGTGAGGCGCCGCGCCGCCCCGGCCCATCACTTTCCGGTGCAGGCCTTCAGCCGCGGCTCGCGTTCTCGAGCCGGCACAGGGCGCGCGCCCACAGATGTATGACAACCGGGACAGCCAGCATCGCTGGAATGCCCGTCCGCCATGTGATGCCCGCTCGGATCGAGAAGACGATCGCCAACGTCAAGGCGCCGAGCACCAGCCAGCCGATCAGCATCGAATCCCGAATCGCGAGCGCCAGGGCCGTTGGGCGCGTCATGCGGGTTCCCAATAATCACCGCCAGGCGTCTCGATGCCTCGGCGGGGAACATGGGTGACCTGCTGTGGGGGTTGGCCATCTGCGAATACGCAGAGATTCACATCCGTGGGGGAATGCACTCGCGTGACGAGCGCTGCTTCGACGAGTAGCGGCTCGGAAGCACGGAAGTACCGCACGGGCATGCCTACGTGCGGTCGCCAAAGTCTTTCCCGTGCCTCGGCTTCATCGAAGGTGGGAGGCGGGAAACTCGGCGGGTTGATTTCGGCTCGCATACCGGCCCTCGCGTACAAGGTCACGGACGAGACGGCTGGGATCATGCGCCTTCGCCGAGGCGGGCGGAATGGGGCGCGCGCCTGAGCGCAAACAAAAAACGCCGCGGCAGCTGTGCCGCGGCGTTCTGGTTAACACCGGTCAGGAAAGTCCGGCTTCAGCTTCAGGGCGGCGGTCAGTTGGCTGCCCGCCAAAGCCAGGCCCATCGCCTCTACGTGCTAGTCCGGGTTGGCGCGCAACGTTGGCGTCTCGAGCACGAGACCGTTCTGCTGCTGCCGGGCCACCGCCGCGGACGCGTCGAAGTAGCGCCTCAGCAGCTGAATGCCCTGGGTGCGCACGGAGGCAGGCTGACTCTTCAGCAGAGCCGGCGGCCAGAGCACCGCTGCACGCGCAGTCACCTCAATGCTTTTCGCTCTCGTAGAGCTGCCAGGCGGCATCGATGAGATAGGCGTGGATCTGGTCGACCTCGTGCTCGCTGAGCAGATCATCCCAACGCGGCATGCCGCGTGGCTGCAGCGCGCCGCCGCGCACGATTTCCTGGAACGCGGCATGCGTTGCAGGCGTGGAACGGCGCAGGTCCGGCACCGGGCCGCGGCCCTGGTTGGTGTGGCAGTGGACGCAGTTCTCCGCGAACAGTTCGCGGCCCGCTTGCACATCGGCCTTCGTTCCTGTGCGTGCGGGTGGCTCACTCAACGCAGCCACCGGCGGCAATGGCTCCGGCTGGGGAATGGCGCCGCCTCCCAGGCGAAGCGCAACGATGCGATTGGCGTTGCCGTTGCGTGACGCGATGTTATCCGGCATCCAGCTGCTCCAGCCCCCTCCCCCACTGCCCGTGAGGATGGCGACATACTGCACGCCGTCCACCGTGTAGGTCATCGGCGCGGCAATCATGGCGCTGCCGATCATGACCTCGCGCAAGAGCGTGCCGTTCGCATCGTCGAAGATACGCAGGTTGCCATCGAGCCCGCCTTGCATGACGAGGCCGCTCGCGGTGGACAGCACGCCACCGTGATCCATGAAGCCCTTCTTCGGGCCGGTCCACACCACCTGCTTCTTCACCGGATCCCACGCCTTCAACGCGGCCGACGGCGTGGGGTCGGGAATGTCCTTGAGCAACGCCGGATCCTTCGTCGTTACGCCGAACCCCGCGGACACGTTGGTGTTGAAGCGCCCCGGCCGATACGGGCCATATTTATCGGGCTTCTTGAACGTGGCGCCGAAATGCACGGTGGGGATGTACACGAGGCCCGTGCGCTCGCTGAACGACATCGGGTTCCAGTTGTGCGCGCCCACCGGCGAGGGGAAGACGACCTTCTCCTTGCCGTCCTGGTAATCGGTGCGCGCCACGTTGAACACCGGGCGACCGGTCTTGAGGTCGATGTGGCTCGCCCACGTGACGTCTTCATACGGGTCTGCCGACAGCAGCTCGCCAGTCTTGCGATCGAGCACGTAGAAGAAGCCGTTCTTCGGCGCATGCAGCAGCGCCTTGCG
>JBDZVF010000491.1:0-4360 GCA_040255575.1 Pseudomonadota bacterium
GCTCGGGGCGTTCGGCGAGGTACGCGCGAAGGCTCTGCTCAGGCACGTAGTGGCGCATCGCCTGGAGCGAGTCGTCCCAGTCTACGGCGCTACCGTGCAGGATGAAGATCTGGCCTGCCATCACGCGCCCGGCAGGTCAGAAGCGTTGATCGTCGTTCGATACATGATGCGCGTGAGCGTCGGATCGACCCCGCTCGCCGAATGCAGCAGTCGCATGTTGTCCCAGATCACCATGTCCGAAAGCTTCCAGAAATGGAAATAGGCGAGCGACCGGCTCAGCGCCAGAATCTCCTGCGCTACTGCTTCGAGCAGGGCGTCGCCGTTGGCATCGGCGCGGCCCGCAATGCCAGTCGCCATCCACGGCGAGACCAGTAGCACTTTGTGGCCCGTAGAAGTGTTCCGGACCGCGCGATGTGTGGCGATCTGCAGGTCCGAATCGGAACCGGCGGCCTTCGCCTTGCTGCGTACGATTCGAAAACCCGCTGGAACGCCGAACCGAAGGCTTTCCAACGCCAGGTTCGACGTATAGGTGATGCTGCACCTTTCGATCTGGCTGCGAATCTCGGGATCGAATTTCCGGTAGAGCGCGGCGCCGTCGAGGAACCCGGTCATCCCGCCTGCCGGCACCGTCCGCCCACAGCGCAGTACGCGGGCGAGGTTGGGATTGCCCTTGTAGCACTGATCGAAGTGCCAGGGCATCCAGTCGGCCAGATGTTTGCCGTCGACTTCGACGACCGTGCAGTTTTCCGGCGTGCTGATCGTTTCCCCGATTTCAGGGATCCGCTCCTCGCCGATCCTGCCGCGCTGGTGAGCCGGGTAGCTCTTCAGTGTGCCGAACGCTTCGCCGACCCGGACCTGCAATCGATGGTCGGGCTCGACGCCCTCGAGAACGATGAGGCCTTTTTCAGCCAGTAGGCTGCGCAGCAGCCGGCGAACGCCATCGTCTTTCAGACTCTCCTCTGAGATGCCGCGCATACGCACCCCGAAGGCATGATCACCGAGTGAGCTCGTTTCGAGCGTCATTGCCCTATACCCCGAAATCGGCGCCGAATGACCTGACGACAGGCCGCGATCCTGCGGCCTGCGCCCGGCTCGAGTCCAGATAGGCAGCGTCGAGCAGCTCGATGTCGAGGTGATCGCCTCGACACGCCGCGGAGAGCGCCGCATAAACTTCGCGAAGCCAGGCGATGTCAGCCGAGACCGCTTCGTCTTCGCTGATCGTGTGACGAAGTCCGGGGTTGAGGAATTGCTCGACTTCCTCGTTGGGCGTCAACGGCAATCCCAACGCCTGCGAGATGGCGAGAACTTCGTGTCGCCAGTTCGCCAGCAACCGTTCGTAGCTGATGAAGACGCGTGGCAAGTGCCGCGTATGGCGTTCGGCGAGCAGGTTGTATTTCAACCAGAGCTCCGCGGTGTGCGCGTTCGATAGTCCTTTCCAGGTACCGAGCGACGAGGCCACTTCGTTCGGATGCCGCACGGGAATGATGACGCGAGGCGAGAGGCCAGTACGCTCCGCGGCCGCCAGCCAGTAGGGCAACAGGATGCTGATCCTCGGCTCCTTCACGATCAGGGGGGCGTCCGAAGACGTGCCCCGGTATGCCTGCAGCAGCTCCGCAATGTCCGCAATGAACTGGCGGGCGAGTGGGGCGTCCTCGGAGATCTCCTGAATGAGCTGCGTGTCGAAAAAGCTCGAGCCGGTGGCCACGAGAAATCGGGCGTTCACTCTTACGGCGGCAGAGGGTTCCCAGTAACCGGTGGGGTTCGACCGGTTGGCTGGTAATAGCGATTCAGGAAGTCGCCCGCCGCACAATGACATCACACGGGCGGTTGCCGAGGATCCGCTGCGCGCCATTCCGAGAACGAAGACGACGATGTTGCCTGCCGCGCGCCGATCCTCGGCTCCCCATCCTTGTTTCATTTTTCCTCAGCTGGCCTTGAGTGCCAGCGCAACGGGCAATCGTGCCGCCCGGATGGCCGGAAGAATGCCACCGACGAGCGCGATCCCCAGCGACCACACGATGCTGATGAGGGCGAGATGGGGAGTCACGGCCATCGGAAAGGTGATCTGCTGCGCCACTACGACATGGCCATTGAAGAGATACCAGACGATGCCCGCTCCCAGGAGAGCGGCCGGGATCGCAAGCAGTATGCCTTCCGCGAGCACCGAAAAGACCACCGGGAAGGTGCTGAACCCGATCGCGCGCAGCGTGCCGATCTCGTGGGTCCGCGCATCGACGCTGGCGTAGAGGCTCGCCAATGCCCCGCACGCCGCGCCGAGGCCCATCAGGCTGCCGAGAAAATAGCTGATGAAGTCGAGGAGCTTCAGGCGCGGCTTGATGATGGACTCGCTGCTCTGCAGCTGTGTCATCACGTTTGCCTCGAGCGTCGGATCATCCGTCACCGCCTTCTTGAAGGTGGCGTACGCGGCCGGCGTTTCGAAGATGATGCTCACTGAATTGTAGGTCGACTGCGGAAATGCCGACAGCGTGGTCGCGGCATCGCCGATGACGGAGTTCTGGAGGGATCTGGAGCTCTGGTAGGCCCCGACGATCTTCCAGGTGGTGTCTCGCATCCGCACTTCGTTGCCGACATCCATGTCCCTGAAGCGCTTGCGAATCACGTCGCTCACGATGATCTCGCGCAGCCCGGGCTGAAAGTTGCGCCCCTCGATGATGCGGACATCGCGATTGACGTCCCAGAATCCGGGCGTGACGAAGTACATGCTCACGGATCCACGGCGGTTGTCGTGATTGATCGCGTTGATGTACATGAATATGGCGCCGAACATTTCGGGCTTGCCCTCGGCGTTGCGTTTGATGCCCGGCTTGTCGGCGATGCTCTCCACGATCGTCTTCGGCAGGGAGCTCTGCAGGGGCGATTGCGCGCCCGCCGAGACCACGACGGCCTGATCCGCGCGAACGCCGGATCGGGAGAGCTCCTGCAGCCCTTGCCCCAGCGCGAGCATCGCTACCAGAACGGCCGTGACCGTGGTGATGCTGATCACGATCACGGAGGAGGTGCCGAGCCGCTCGGGAATGCTGCAGACCGCAGTGACGGTCAGAAGCCAGATATGACGAAGTGCGCGCATGGCAGGCCCTCAGCGATTGGCGAGCGCGTCGGCCACGCGCAGCCGCAACCCGCGCCACGCGGCGACGCCGCCGCCTGCGAGCGCGAGGGCCACGGCGCAGGCGAAGCCCAGCGCGAACAGGCTCGGCGGCACTTCCACCGTGCCGATCGATTCGCTCGCCATCGGCAGGAGCCGCATGCCGATCCCCAGGCCTATCGCGGCGCCAGCGAGGCACAGGACGAGCGTTTCGGCGAGGATCAGGACCATCACGCGGCGATCGGAGAAGCCGAGCGTCTTGAGAACGGCGAGCTCCGGAGTGCGTTCGCGGATCGATTGCATCATGAGCGCCCCCGTTGCAAAGAGCAGCACGAAGAACGTCGCGCCGACAACCCGGTGAGCAACGGCGTCGAGATCGCCCAGACTCATCAGCCTCGTTTCCTCCAGCACCTGCTCCGACTCGGTGAGTGTTTCATTCGACGAGTTCTTGAAGTGCGAATCGATTGCCTGCTGAACCTGTTGCGCGCGGGCGGGATTGTCGACACGCAGTACCGCGGCGTTGATGGTGTCGCGTGCCGGACCCATCGGCAGCGACTCGTTGACGTAGCGGTAATGGGCGATCAGCAGCTGCGACTCGTCCAGATTTTCCTTCCCGCTGTTCACCCACGTTCCGAGAATCTGGAAGGTCCAGTCGCTGGTTCCGTCCGCACGCTTCACCCTCGATTGAAGCGCCACGCGCTCGCCGACCTTCCAGCCATATTTGCGCATGGTTCCGAGACCGACGATGGCACCGTCCTGAACCCGGCGAATCTCGCTCCGCGCGGAGGCGGGACTGACCTGGTATTCCGTGTACGTGGTGAAGAACGAGTCGACGTCGGTTGCGCAGATCGGAACGCGCTGCCGGGGCTGCTGATAATTCCCGCGGAACTGGTAGCGGAACGTGACGTCGCGCACGCCCGGAACGGTCTTGAGCCATTCGATCATCGAGATCGGAAGGGGGGCGCCCAGATCCAGTTTGCTCGCCACGTACAGCCGGTCGGCGTGCGCGGCGGCAATCGCGTGGTTGATGCCGCTCGTCAATCCCTGCAGCACTCCGAAGAGTGCGAACGCGATGATGACCTGTGCGAGGATGAGGACGGAGCGGCTGAACTTGCGCCGGATTGCGGCCCAGACGAGTGGGATGAACTTCAACCGCCAGTTCCTTCCATGCAGCAGCCCAGGCCCGATTGCAGGAATCCTACAGCGAAAAGCAGTCAGGGCTCAACGGTCACTCAGGCCAGCCGATCGGTCGCGGCC
>JBDZVF010000492.1:0-4350 GCA_040255575.1 Pseudomonadota bacterium
GAGCCCGGCGCGGCGGCGATGCGCTCCACCACTTCCCGCTGGAGCATGACGTGCATGTCTTCGATCGCGGGCGCGCTCTCGAGCAGATGGAACAGCAGCGGAGTGGAGATGTTGTACGGCAGGTTGCCGATGACACGCAGCCGGCCGCCGCGCTCACTCGCGAGGCGCGCGAAATCGAAGTCGAGCGCGTCGGCTTCGTGAAGGGTGATTCGGGGATTGCCCGCGAGCTCATCGCGCAACACGGGCGCAAGGTCCCGATCGATCTCGATGAGGTCGAGCGTAGCGCCCCCTGCCGCGCCGTCAGCAATGCCGGCCCAGTCTTCGAGCAGCGCGTGCGTCAGCGCGCCGCGACCCGGGCCGATCTCGACGAGGTGATCCGCCGGCCTGGGTGAAATGGCGTTGACGATCTTCTGCAGCACGCCCGGGTCGTGCAGAAAGTGTTGTCCGAAGCGCTTGCGTGCGCGCATGAGGAGGTGCCGGCGCGCTCAGCGCGCGCGGCGGGCCACGATGCCGAGCGCGAGCCGAATCGCCGCGGCGAGGCTGCGAGGGTCGGCCTTGCCCGTGCCGGCGAGATCGAGCGCCGTGCCGTGATCCACGGACGTGCGCAGGATCGGCAGGCCCAGCGTCACGTTCACCGCCCGATCGAATCCGGAGTGCTTGATCACGGGCAAACCCTGGTCGTGATACATCGCGAGCACGGCGTCGCATTCCGCGAGCCGCGCCGGCACGAAGGCGGTATCCGCGGGCACGGGCCCGGTCACGTTCATTCCACGCTCGCGCATGCGCGCGATGGCCGGGGCGATCACGTTCACCTCTTCCATGCCGAGGTGCCCGCTCTCGCCTGCATGGGGGTTGAGCCCGCACACCGCGATGCGCGGCGCGCTCAAGCCCCACCACTGGCGCAGGTCATGATCGAGAATGCCAAGAACCTGGCAGAGCAGGTCAACGGTGATCGCGGCGCTCACGTCCTTCAGCGGCAAATGGGTGGTCGCCAGTGCCACTCGCAGCTCTTCCGTCGCCAGCATCATCACCGGCAGCGCTGCGCGCGTGCGTTCAGCGAGATATTCCGTGTGACCCGTGAAGGGAATGCCGGCTTCGTTGATCACGCTCTTTTGCACGGGTGCGGTCACGATGGCGTCGAACTCGCCCGCCACCGCGCCATCGGTCGCCCGATCGATGAGTTCGAGCACGTAGCGCCCGTTCGCGCGATCGAGCCGGCCCGGCGTGCTCGGCGCGCCGAGAGGGAGGTGCAGAACGTTCAGGCGATCGGGGGAGTGCTTCGCGCGATTTTTCGCGTCGTACTCAGCGAGCGTCACGGGCAGCTTCAATGCCGAGGCGCGTGCAGCCAGCATCGATCGATCGCCAAGGCACACGAGCTCGCAATCGAGCGATTCGCGCGCAATCGCGAGACAAAGCTCGGGGCCGATGCCGGCCGGCTCTCCTGACGTCAATGCGATTCGGGGGATCACCGGCGGCACACTCGCGCGTGCCGACGCGAGGCCGGCACGCCGCGGATCAGAGCTTGTACTCGACGTACGCTTCGTCGCGAAGCCGGCGCATCCACAGCTCCGTCGCTTCATCGACGCGGCTCTCGCGGATGGCTTCGGCCGCGCGGCGGCGCTTCAGCTCGTCCGTGTTATCGAACTGACGGCGCCCGAGGAGCTGCACGATGTGCCAGCCATCGCTCGTGCGGAACGGCGGGGTGATGTCGTTCTCCTTCATGCCCTTCAGCTGCTCTTCGAGCTCGGGGAAAGAGCCGGGATTGATCCACTCGAGATCGCCGCCGTCCGAGGCGGTGGTCGGATCCTCGGAGGTCACCTTCGCGAGGCCCGCGAAATCCTCGCCGTTGAGAATGCGGTCGCGGATCGCGTTCAGCTTCTGGCGCACGGTCGCGTCGTCCTGCAGCGCGTTCGGCTTCATCAGGATATGGCGCAGATGGATCTGCTCCACGACCGAGGGGCCCGAGGTGCCACGCACCTCGTTCAACCGCACGATGTGGTAACCGGTCGGGGTGCGCAGCGGCTGGCTCACTTCACCGGGCTTCAGCTTCGCGACGACTTCCGACAGGAAGGTGGGCAGCTCCGCGCCCTTGCGCCAGCCGAGCGCGCCGCCTTCGAGCGCGGTCTGGCTGTTGGAGTAGGCAACCGCGAGCTTGGCGAAGTCTTCGCCCTTGCTGGCGCGCTCATACACATCCTTCGCCTTGCGATCCGACTCTTCGAGCTGCGCGGGCGTTGCGGCCTGCGGCACCGAGATGAGGATGTGTGAGACGTTGTATTCGGCGGATTGCTCGGGAGCGTTCTTCTGCTTCTCGAGATACTGGTCCACCTCGCGCGGCGTGACGTTGATGCGCTGGATGACTTCGCGCTGCCGAAGCAGGGCGAGCGTCAGCTCCTTGCGCATGGCCTCGCGGTAGCCCGCGTAGTCGATGCCTTGCTGGGCGAGCACCTCCGGCAGGCGCGAAAGCGGAATGCCGTTGCGCTGGGCGATGTCTTGCAAGGCGCCGTTCAGCGTTTCGTCAGGCACCTTGAGGTTGCTGTGCTCGGCGCGCTGCATCTGCAGCTCCTGGAGCACCAGACGCTCGAGCACCTGCTGGCGCAGCACGTTCTCGGGCGGCAGTTCCTGCTTGGCTTCCTTGAAGCGCTCGGCAATGGCGGCGATCTGCTCATCGAGCTCGCTTTGGAGCACGACGCCCTGCACGCCCGGCTCGCTCGACACGGTGGCGGCCACGCGATCGAGCAGGTGACCGGTGGTCGTGAGCTCGCGCGTCTGGGAATGCGCGACGGAGGCCAGGAAGAGCGCTGGCACGAGCGCGATAAGAAGCCGCTTCATTGCAAAATTCCTATGAGAAATCAACGCTTTGTATCCGGTCGCTCGTAGCCGCGGATGGCGCCGGTGAGGAAAGCATCTGCCGCCGATCCGACACTGGCAAGCCCAGTGAGTTCCAGCTGCAGGTAGATGCCAGTGTCCTGCTGTCCCGTACGGCTGCTCACGAACTTGCGGCCCACGAAGCGCATGCGCCAGCAGCAGGAGGCGTATTCGAAGCCGGCGAAGCGCTCGATCGGCTTGTCGTCGAGGAGGGAGTAGACGTAACGGGCGTAGGCGTTCCAGTTCTTGCCGATGGGCCAGGCGCCCGACAGCTCGTACTGGTTCAGCAGGCCGCGCTGGAAACGGTAGCCGAGATTGACCACCTGCTCGTTGCCCGGCTTGAACTGGAGGTTCGCCTGGGCGCGCTCGCTGCGCGATTGGTCCGGGTTCCACTGGATGCCGACGTCGGCGTTCCAGTTCTTGTAGGCGGTGAGCGCGATCTGGCCGACGAAATCCGACGTATTGCTGTCGCGGTCGACCTCGTCCGGCAGGCGCACGCGCGGTTGCGTGAAGTAATAGGTCTGGCCGAGCGTGACCGCGAGGAATTGGGCGCCGCTATTGGTATCGAACAGCCGGCTCGTGACACCGACGCTCATCTGGTTGGCGTCGCTCACGCGATCGGCGCCGACGTAGCGGTTGGTGCGGAAGAGCTGCACGAGGTTCAGGTCGGGAACGCCGGTGTCGAAGAGCGGCAGATCCTCCTGGTTCTCGTACGGCACGTGCAGATAGAGGAGGCGCGGCTCGAGCGTGAGGCGCCGCTGCCCGTGCGAGCCCGAGTCCCGCTCGAACACGAGACCCGCATCGACGCTCTGGATCGGCAGCGAGCGTGAGGGGCTCGTCCGTGCGGTCGATGTGCTGTCGTGGTAGTCGAGCGAATAGCTCGTGTACCGGAAGGAGATGCCCGGGCGCAGATACATGCTCGGGCTTCCGAGATCGAGCGAAACGCCGGGGTTCGCATCGAAGCGCCACCCGGTGACGCCGGTGTCCCGATCGAAGTTCACCACTTCGGACTCGAAGCCGTAGCGCAGGCGCTCCGCCGGTCCCCAGCCGTAATCCGCATCGACGAGGATGCGCGGCAGGCGCGCGTAGGGGCGATCCAATTCCGCGAGCTCCCGATCGATGGTCTGGAACTGCTGCGCCTCGGCGCTCACGTTCCAGTGCTCGTCGCGAAAGCGGAAGCCCGCGCGGCGCTCGAGGAAGGCGACGCTCGTGCCTTCGGGCCCTTGCGCGAAATCCTCGAAATAATGCGAGTCGCTCACCGTTTCCGCATCGACGATGAAGCGGAAGTCGCGCGGCAGCCTGGTGACGTTCAGCAGCCTGAAGCGGTTGCGGTCACTGTGCGTCACGTTGTCGTTCGGCAGGAAGCTGTATTCGAGCGAGGCGCGCGTGCGCTCGGAGAGAAAGCGCGTCTCGCCCGCGAGATCGAGGCCGCGCCGCGAGTAGTAAGTCGGCTCGAACGTGAGATCCGCGTTCGGCGCGATGTTC
>JBDZVF010000493.1:0-4349 GCA_040255575.1 Pseudomonadota bacterium
CAACGCTTCTTCGAGCGCGGCGACGATCGCATCGACTGCTGCCTGCGCGTTTGGGCCGCGTGCGGTGATCGTCAGTTCGTCGCCATGGGCCGCGCCGAGCGTCATCAGGGCGGTGACGCTGCGAGCGTCCGCGCTCTTGCCGTGAGCGCTCACCATTACAGGCCCTTCGGCGGCACGCGCGCGCTTCGCCAACATCGCGGCCGGCCGCGCATGGAGCCCGTGCATCAGCGCCAGTGAGACCGTGCGACTCGCGCTTGCATCTGCGGACAGCTCACCTTGCGCCCCCGGAACAGTCGCTCCCTCCGAGCCGCAACGAAGCGCGGCGCCGCGCGAGCGCCCCGACACCGGTACATCCTGGGGGGCGTAGTCAACGTCCATCAGCATTTCGCCGGCGACAATGCGGCCTGGCGCGTGGCGGCGACGGATTCGCGCGCTCCCTTCAGCGGCGAGCACGACGGGAGTCACAAGGCTCTTTGCGCCTCGTGCCACCACATCGAGGTCGAAACGGATCAGCGGGTCTCCCGCCCGCACGCGTTGCCCCACGTTCACGAGCGGTTCAAACCCGCGCCCATCCAGCTTCACGCTGTCGATACCCACGTGCACCAGCACGTCGACGCCGGACGCTGCGCGAATTGAAACCGCGTGCCCCGCGGCCGGCAACGTGATCACTTCCCCATCGCACGGCGCGAGCACAACGCCGCTCGTCGGGTCGATGGCCATGCCGTCACCGATCAGGCTGTCGGCGAATACCGCGTCGGGCACTTCGGTCAGCGGCGCGCACCAGCCGTCGAGCGGCGCCTGCAATGTCAGCGAAGGCATGGACACCTCACGACCCGGTCCCCACCCAAAGGCGCGCACGCCTCACGGCCTGATCTCCACCCAATCAAGCGCCCACATGGGGTCGAGGCGTGGCCGCGCGAATCGAAGGCAGATGTCGTGCCGGCCCTCGCGCGCGGGCAATGCAATGGCGCGCAATGTATTCACCAGCTTGCCGGCCGGCATCGCAGAGAGCGGCTGAGTCACCACCGTCGGCCCGTCGCAGCCATCGACCCGCACTTCCAGCTCGCCTTCTGCAGTTCTCGCGTCGCCGACCCGAATCTTCTGCACGTCCGCGCCAATCTCGAAATTGAACGGCAGCTGGCCCACGCCTGCGGTGAGCCGCGCGCCTCGGGAAAGATCCGCATCCTTGTAGATCCAGCACGGATTCATGATGTCGAGCGCGAACAAGGGGCGCGGCCCCGTTCCAAAGGCATTCGGCTCCAGAAGCAGCGAAACGCCGTCGCTGCACAACTCCAGCTCGCGACTGTTGCGACGAGCGCCAAGGGCCCGTGTAGCGCGCGCATCCGTGGTCACCCGCGGTGGCGCGGTCAGAGCGCTGTCGTCGTAGGGAATGCCCATCGCCCGATACCGCTCGGTCATCGGGACCAGCCGCTGCAGAAAGCCATTCCAGTCTTTCCGTTCTGGCGCCGTCCACCCAACCTCCGCTACCGCAGCGGCCCGGGGCAACGTCATCAACTGCACGCGCTCCTCGGTGCGAATGTGCTCCGTCCAGATGTTTGCCTGCAGTCCGAGCACATGCTTCTGCTGTTCCGTGGTGAGCGTCGGGTCGCGCGGCTCAAATCGATACACGTCTTCGAGTGAGATCACGCGCATGCGCCCCGGCGGCTCCGAGGAACGCGTGCTCTGCCGGTTATCGAAATACAGGGTGGGCCACGGGGACAGAACCGTGTCATTGCCGGCCACCGCAGCCGCGTGCGCCCCCGTTACCCCGCGCCAGGACATCACCACCGCATCCCCCGGCACGCCGGGCTGCAGGATTTCGTCCCAGCCGACTAATCGTTTGCCGTGCTTCACCAGGAACCTGCCCATCTCCTGCGTGAACCAGGTCTGGAGCGCTTCCGGGTCCTTGATGCCCAGCGCCTGTGCTCGCGCCTGCACCGAGGGCGATGACTTCCACTGATCCTTCACCGCTTCGTCGCCGCCGATGTGCAGGTACTCGCTGGGGAAGAGTTGCATCACCTCCGTCAGCACATCGTGCAGGAAGTCGATTGTTTTCGGCTCGATGTTGAAGAGATAGGTGTGCACGCCCCAGCTCGATGACACGGGCGGCGGAGGGCCTTCGAGCGAGCCGAGCTCGGGATACGCGGCAATGGCTGCCTGCGCATGGCCGGGCATCTCGATTTCCGGGATCACCTGGATGTGGCGCTCGGCGGCGTACGCGACGATGTCTCGGATTTGAGACTGCGTGTAGAAGCCGCAGTATTCCGGAGGTTTCACGTGCGTGGCGGTGGCGGGGATGCGGCAGCCGCCCACACTCGTGAGGCGCGGATACTTGCGGATTTCGATGCGCCAGCCCTGGTCGTCGGTGAGGTGCCAGTGGAAGGTGTTCAGTTTGTGCCAGGACATCCAGTCCAGCATGGACTTGATGAAGGTGGGGGATTGGAAGTGGCGGGCGGAGTCGAGCATGAGGCCACGCCATGGGTAGGCGGGTTTGTCGGTGATGGTTTGTGCCGGGATGTGTGTGGCGCCTTGGCCTGGTGGCAGGAGTTGCCACAGGGTCACTGCGCCGTAAAGGAGGCCGGAGCCGGAGGTGGCATGGATTTGAATCCCGTGGCTCGCGACATGAAGTCGATAGGCTTCGTTGGGCATGCCGGGTTCGCGCAGGAAGGCGATCTCCGGCATCGCCCGCGCCGGGGCAGAAGAGCCGAGCGCCGCAGCGTCGACCGTCACCACAGACAGCTTCATGCCCCGCGTGCGCGCCACCTTCTCTGCGAGGTATCGCGCCGCCTGGGCCGCTTCGGCGTCATTCGACGGCACGCGGATCACCGTCTTGCTGCTCACAGGGAAGGCGCCCTGCCCTGGAACGACTTCCGCGGGCAGGGGCACCAGGGGGGGCGGCGAATCAGCGAAACATTTGCCGCAGATCAGCCAGGCGAGCGCGAGGAAGATCAGGCCGCGCCGCATGGCCGGACGAGCGTCAGAACCGGGCTCGCACCGTGAAATAGTACTGCGCTCCATTCTTGTAGAAGGCTCGCGGCTGGTCCTTGTTGAGCGAATAGTACTTGAGCGTCGGGTTGTTCAGGTTCTGGCCGTCCAGGCTGAACGAGAACATGTCGCTCAGCGTGTATTGCAGGGAGGCGGCCAGCGCGCCGATATCATCCTGCGAGAAGGCGGAATTGCGATCCAGCCCGCTGAAGAACGCCGACCGCCACGTATACGACACCCGCGCGCTGAACTTCTGGTTCTCGAAGTAAGCGCTCGCGCTGTACGTGTTCTTGGACGTGCCGACGAGCCGATCATCTCCATTGGTCACGAGCGAAGTCTGCTTGCCATCGGCATACGTGTAGTTCGCCTGCACGCCGATGTAATCATTGAACGCCTGCTGATAGGAAAGCTCCGCGCCCTGCACCCTGCCCTTCGCATTCACGGGCACCGTCAGCAGGTAGGGAACGAACTCGCCCTGCGGCGCCTGGCTGCTATAGGTGAGATAGCTGCGAGTAGTCGAACCGAAGCTCACATAGTTGTTCAGGTCCATGTAGAAGAGCCCGGCCGAGAGCAGCGAGCGCCTCGCGAAGTACCACTCGAGGCCGGCATCGTAATTCGTGGAGCGAATCGGTTTCAGGTCCGGATTGCCGCCCGAGCCCGTGCCCGTTCCACCCACCGTGGCCGGCGGCGAAAGGTCCGTGAAACCTGCAATCGCCGAATAATCCGGGCGCGTCATCGTCTTCGACACCGCCAAGCGCGCCACGAGATCGGGCGCGACGTCGAGCTTCAGGTTCGCCGAGGGCAGGTAGTCGTGATACGTGTGGTCCACCGGAATGCCGATGAAGGGCCCGAAAGCCGAAGTCGTGACCGCGCCCGGCGTGTTCGCCGCCACCTGCGTGAAGGTGACCGCGTGCTCATCCGTCTGCACATAGCGCAGGCCCACGTTCGCGGACCATCTGTCGCCCTTGAAGTCGGCCTGGACATAGGCCGCCGAGTTCTTCTCCTTCACGCCGAACGCGTACTGGTAGTACTCGCGCTCGAGCGGATCGCGATTCACCAGCCCCGGGCCGTTATAGGCAGCCAGCTGCGCAGGCGTCCAGAACCAGACGTCTCGCGGAATGTTGGCCCCGAATGTCGAGTAGTCACCGGGATAGTTCTGGAACGACGTCGGGTAGTTCGCCGTGCTGGTGCCGCCACCGTTCGGGCCGGCGAAAGTGGGCCCCTGCGCGGTGGCGTCGTGCGATGAGCGCTCGTGCGTCTGATACCGCACGCCGAACTTGAGGGCGGACCACGCGCCCTGGTTCAGTCCGAAAGTGCCGTCGATCCGCGCCCAGTCCTCTTCGTCCTTCACGTCGATGTTCTGC
>JBDZVF010000494.1:0-4340 GCA_040255575.1 Pseudomonadota bacterium
ACCAGGCCACTTCCCGAATACCGTCCGTCAGCTCACGACCCTGCAGGAAGCGGCGCCGGCTGAACACCGGATGCCGCCGTCGGAACGCCACCATCTGCGCCACGAACTCGAGAAACTCGCGCTCGTCGCTGGTGAGATCCCAATCGAGCCAGGACAGCTCGTTGTCCTGGCAGTAGGCATTGTTGTTGCCGTTCTGGGTCTGGCCGAGCTCATCGCCCGCGAGAATCATCGGCACGCCCTGCGAGAGCAGCAGCGTCGCCATCATGTTGCGCTTCTGCTGGGCGCGCAGCGCATTGATGGCGGGGTCTTCCGTCGGCCCTTCGGCGCCGTGGTTCCACGAACGGTTGTTGTCGTGGCCGTCCCGATTGTCTTCGCCGTTCGCCTCGTTGTGCTTGCTGTTGTAGCTCACGAGGTCCTGCAGCGTGAAGCCGTCGTGCGCGGTGATGAAATTGACGCTCGCATGCGGCTTGCGCCCGCTCGCTTCGTAAAGGTCGGCGGAACCCGTGAAGCGGCGCGCGAAGTCGCCGATGAGGCCTTCGTCGCCCTTCCAGTAGCTGCGCACGGTGTCGCGGTAGCGGTCGTTCCACTCATTCCACCCGGGCGGAAAGTTGCCGACCTGGTAGCCCCCCGCGCCCACGTCCCAGGGCTCTGCGATGAGCTTCACCTGGGAGAGCACCGGATCCTGCCCGATGGTGTCGAAGAACGAGCCGAGCCGGTCTACGTCGAAGAGCTCGCGCGCGAGCGCGGAGGCAAGATCGAAGCGGAAGCCGTCGACGTGCATCTCCGTCACCCAGTAGCGCAGGCTGTCCATCAGCAACGCGAGCACGCGCGGGTGCTGCATGTTGAGCGTGTTGCCGCAGCCCGTGAAATCCATGTAATAGCGCGGATTTTCCGGCACGAGCCGGTAGTACGAGGCGTTGTCGACGCCACGGAACGAGAGCGTCGGGCCCATCTGGTTGCCCTCGGCGGTGTGGTTGTAGACCACGTCGAGGATCACTTCGATGCCCGCCGAATGCAGTGTTTTCACCATCGTCTTGAACTCGCTCACCCGACCGGTCGCGGAGTAGCGCATGTCGGGAGCGAAGAAGCCGATGGTGTTGTAGCCCCAATAATTCCTGAGTCCCCGTTCGAGCAGGTGCCGGTCGTCCACGAAGGTGTGGACCGGCATCAGCTCGACGGCGGTCACGCCGAGGCGCAACAGATGATCGATCACGGGCGCGGTCGCAAGGCCCGCGTAAGTGCCGCGCAGCTCCGGCGGCACGTCGGGATTGCGCATCGTGAAACCGCGAACGTGCAGCTCGTAGATCACGGTGTCGCGGAACGACGTGCGTGGCGGTCGGTCGTTGCCCCAGGTGAAGGCCGGGTCGATTACGCGGCACTTCGGCATGCCCGCGGCATTGTCGTGCTTGTCGAAGGAGAGATCTTCCTTGGAGTGGCCGACGCGGTAGCCGAAGTGCGCATCGCTCCACTTGATCTGGCCCTGGATGTGCCGGGCATACGGCTCGATCAGCAGCTTGTGCGGATTGAAGCGGTGCCCGCGTTCGGGCTCATAAGGGCCGTGAACCCGGTAGCCGTACAGCAGGCCGGGGCGCGCTTCCGGAAGGTAGCTGTGCCAGGCGTCGTCGGTGCGCTCCTTCAGCTCGATTCGTTGCAGCTCGCGGCGGCCGGTCGGATCGAAGACGCACAGCTCCACCTTTTCCGCGTGCTGCGAGAAGAGCGAGAAGTTGACGCCTTCGCCGTCGAAGTTCGCACCGCGCGGGTAGGGTTCGCCGGGCCACACGGCGGTGATCGGCTTTCGCTGAGCCTTGGCCTCGGTGCGAACAGTCGGTGCAGGAACCGGAACGCTGGGGGGCTGAGGTACATCAGCGCGCACAGGAGCGTGCAGGTCCGCGGAGGCACCTGCGCCTGCTGCAGGGTTCGTTTCATCGGCCCTGACATTCGCGCCAGCGGGGGCCTCGGCCGGAAGCTCGGGCGGGTCGTCCACGGGCGCGGCGGCGTGTGCCGGCTGATCCATGACAGCGGTCCTTCGGCTGAAAATCAGCCGCTGAAGGCGATGAGGCTGCGCAAGGGTATGTGCGCCCAGTCCGGGCGGTTGCGCAGCTCATAGCGAAGTTCGTATAGAGCCTTTTCGATCTCGAACAGCGTGAGCAGCGGCAGCACGTGTTCGAGGCTCGTGTACAGGCCGGCTGCACGAGCAATCTCGTCGTACACCCGTAGAAATGTTTCGCGCGTCTCTTGTTCCCATGAGACGAGCAACGGTTCCCACTTCGCGCAGTCCTCGCTGGATGTCACCGAACACAGGCGCATTGCGGCCTGCCGCGCGTAGGCGAACGAGCGGAACATGCCCGCCACATCGCGCAGGGGCGAATGCTTCCTGCGGCGCTCCTCCAGAGGCCGGGCGGGCTCGCCCTCGAAATCCACGATGATGAAGTCGTTGCGCTTCACCAGCACCTGGCCGAGGTGATAGTCGCCGTGATGACGGATCTTGAGCCCTCCGGCGACGAGGCGATTGCCTTCGGCCGCGATGCGTCGCTCGAGGCTCGTGCGCACTTCCACGAGATGGGCCGCTTCGGCACGCACGGCTTCCGGCAGTTCTTCGGGGTGCGCAAGAAGGCCGAGCGTCTCGCGGGCATCGTCCTGCACCCGATGCACCCAGGCGCGCAGGTCGTCCGAGGTGATGTGCTCCGGTTTGAAGGCGGGATCTTCGGTCGGCGTGGCCAGTGCCACGTGCAACTCCGCGGTCCGTTGCGCGAGCATTCGGGTCAGCGCGATGTAGGGGCCGTGCGCATCGTCGGGCAGCTCGGCCAACGCTCGGCGGTCCTCGAGGAAGCGCACGAGGTAGTTGGTGGTGTAGTCCCAGCCGTCGCCCTGGTTCGTCACGAACGCCTGCAACAGCGCGAGCGTGTTGAGCGTTCCATCCTGCCCGCGGTATTCGACGGCGCCGGCAACCGGCACGATGTTCGAAAACTGCACGACATTCGTGAGGTAACGGCCCACTTCGAGCTCGGGGCTGATGCCGGTGTGCAGCCGGCGATAGAGCTTGAGGAAGAAGGCGTCGCCGATTCGAAGGGTCGTGTTGGTTCCTTGCGCGTGCTGCCCGCCCAGGGAGAAGTTGTCCTCGGCCTGCTCGAGGAGCGGGCGGAACGCCCGGGTGGAGCTGAAGTAGATCGTTCCGCGTTCCGTCTCGATCTCGTTCTCCGCGCCGATCGCCTCGATCAGGGACTTGCAGAACTCCTCGTCGGCGGCCGCGTCGGCCACGACGCCCACAGCGGCCTGGCGGCGCACGCGGGCGATGACGCCGGGCTGCAGTTTTTGCATGCGAGTTTCGTCGGCGTCTTCATAGACGATCGAGAGCGGCAGGAAGTAGCGAGCGACGTTCGCTCGCGCGGCGCCTCGAGGCGCGCCACGGGCCTCGGCAGGTTCGTTTGCAGGCGCGGCGGGTTGCGCGTCAGCGCCGCTGGAGACCGGCTCGTGCGCATCAGGGAGGTTCGCCCCTGGCCTGGTTTCCACGTCGAACAGGGCCATCAGCCAGTTGCCGTGATAGTCGGTGATCCATTCGCCGCCGTCCGCAAAGGCGACCCGCACGATGTTGGCGCCCTTGGCGCCGAACCATCGTTGGGCCGCCACGTATCGCGGCAGCACGCGCTGCTCGGCTTCCACGCGCAGCTTCGTGGCGACGCCTGCGCGCCATGACGTCACCCGATCCGGGCGGAAGCTGTTCCAGCCGTCCATCAGCACCATCACGGGCAGGTCATCACGCGGCAGCCGCTCTTCGTGCCACGAGGGCGCCTCCACCTCCCGACTCAGCTTGAACCAATAGAATCCATAGCCAGGCAGCGTGAGCAGATACGGCAGATCGCCGACGGGCGGGAAGGGCGTGCGCCCCAGGAGCTCAATCGGCACGGTGCCCTTGTATTGCGACAGATCCAGCTCCACCGGCTGCGCCGAGCGCGCGAGATTCGCCACGCACAGAATCGTGTCGTCGCCGTACTCGCGCAGATACACCAGAATCTTGCGATTGCCCGGCCGGATGAACGTCATCGTGCCGCGCCCGAACGCCTGCGACTGCTTGCGCGTCTGAAGCATGCGCTTCATCCAGTTGAGGAGCGATGAGCGGTCGCGCGTCTGAGCCTCGACGTTCACTGCCTCGTATCCATAGATCGGATCCATGATCGGCGGCAAGTACAGCCGCTGCGGATCGGCGCGAGAGAACCCGGCGTTCCGATCCGGGCTCCACTGCATCGGGGTGCGCACGCCGTTGCGATCGCCGAGGAAGAAGTTGTCCCCCATGCCGATCTCGTCGCCGTAATAGATGATCGGCGAGCCCGGCATCGACAGCA
>JBDZVF010000030.1:0-24154 GCA_040255575.1 Pseudomonadota bacterium
CTTCACCCAACCGGCGAGGCCGAGATCGCTCCCGGCCCACTCGGGCACATGGAAGCGACGCGTGGAGACGTGAAACATGTCGACTCCCGCCGCGCGTAATGCCGAGATCATGGCGCGCAGCTCATCCGGGTTCTGCGCGACCTTGGCGGTGAAGTCGATCTCCTTCCACTGCGAAAAGCGAAACGAGATCGGGAAATCCCGGCCCAGGGCGGCGCGGAGGCTCGCCACGATCTCAGCCGGAAAACGCACCCGGTTGCGGATGTCGGCTCCGCCGTAACCGTCCTCTCTCACGTTGGTTCCGGCCCACAGAAACTGATCGAGGAGATAGCCGTGCGCAGCGTGCACCTCGATACCGTCCGCGCCGACCTCCCGTGCGAGCAACGCGCTGCGCACGTAGGCCTCGCGGATCTCTTTCAGCTCCTGGGTGGTTGCAGCTCTGCCATTGCGCAGGCCCGGACGGAGATATCCGGAGGGACTGAGCGTCGGATGCTGCGCGTAAGGACCCGGGCCGCCTTCCTTGCGAATGGCGCCTTCGTGCCAGAGCTGAACGAACATCCTGGCGCCGCCCTCGTGTGCCGCCGCCACGCATTTGCGCCAGGCATCGGTGGTGTCAGGCCTCATCCAACCGTAGTAGGGCCCCTGTGTGGCCGACGGATGATCCACCGCGCACGCCTCGGTGATGATGAGCGCGACCTCGCCTGCGGAACGTTCGCGGTAATAGTCGGCGAGCTGCGGCCCGGGCCGTCCCTCCTGGCACCAGCCGCGTTGCATTCCGGGCATGATGAAGCGATTGCGCAAGGCAAGACCATTGATCGTGAACGCCGTGAACAGCTCGCGCAGATCAATGTCGTCGTATTCAGGCAATGCTCTGAGCTCTCCGCGTTAATAGAGCGCCACCGGGTTGCCCGGCGAGCCCGTCGCCCCGACCATTTTCAGCGGCGCCCAGACGAACAGGAACTCGGACACCTGGTCCTTCAGCAGCGGCTCGAAATCGAGATTCTCCAGGGCCCAGATGCCACGCCGCGGCTGCAGCTCGACGTGACACAGCGAGACCGAGCCCGGCACTTCGGTGATAGGCCCGGCATCCGCGGATGTATCGCCACCGTACAGAATGATCTTACGCGATGCCAAATACCGGCAGGCACTCAGCCCAAAGCCGGGCTCACCCGCGTTGTACAGCCGCACGCGCTCCTTCTTCTGCTCGGCGCTGAGAGTGGGCCACTCGCTGTTCTTCCAGAGATCTCCGTGCCCGGTATATAGGAAGACGCAGTCGCCTTCACGCGGCTCCTCGAGTCCCTGCGCCTTCAACATTCCTTTGACGTCGTCCGCCGTTACGATGCCCGGGCTCGTGGACGAAGTGGGCACCGGCAGGCGATCCATCTTTTTGTATGCGACAGCGTTCAGCAGGATGGCGCGGCACACGAAGCCACGCTCTGCGACGGCTTCCACGCCGAGCACGCCCATTCCCGTGACGTTGTTGCCGGGACCGCGCGCGTAGGCTGCCTCGCGATTTCTTCCGTTGTAGAAGTAGTCGCCCTTCGAGGTGCGCACACCAAGGTGCCCCGGCCCGTCGAATTGCGTGCCCACCTGGCCGATTTGCGCGGTGAGCAGCTCGTCATGGTAGACGACGCGGTTGTCGCCGAAGGGACCGCCGGTGGGTGTGCCCGGAATCGTCAGATGCCAGATTCTCGGGTCCACCATCGGGATGTCCGGCGCGTAGAGCTTGCCGAGCGTCGCCGTCTTGCCGCGTTTGACGAGACGGAGCGCCGACAGCACCATCGCCGGCGTCGTTCGATTCGCGGCGCCGACCCGATCGGCGACGCCCCACTCCGTGGGCCACCAGTGCTCCTCGAAGGGCCGATTATTCGGCGCCACCGTCGTAGCGCGGAGTTCGCCTGCCGCATCCTCCTGCTGCGCGGCTGATTCCTGCGTCGACATGGCGCAGGCCATCAGCACGAGCAGCGCAACCCTGGAGTGACGAAGAATGGTCATGCGAATCTCCGCGCTGGCGCACCCGTCAGAACGTCACGCTGAGGCCGACACCGAACTCGCGGGGGCGCGCCACCGTCGAGAAGTCCATCTCCCAGATCGGCGAATAGAAGCCGCCGTTCACCACGCGCTTGTCGGTCAGGTTGGTGCCGAACACCGCCAGCTCCCAGTTGCCGCTGCGATTGGGCTTGTAGGAGATGCGCGCGTCGAGCAACCCGAAGTCGCCGGCTTCGTACTTGCCGAGCAGGTCGGTCAGGCCGACCGCATCCGGGTGATACGCCGGGTCCGGATAGCGCTGGAAGCCGCTGACGAAGCGGTAATCCGCGCGGCTCGTGAGCAAGCCGCCCCACGGCAGGTCCGCGTCGTATTGCAGGCCGACGGAGTACGTCGTCTTCGGCGCCTGCGCGAACGTGTCGCCCTTGGCGACGGCGGTCTCATCGCCGAACTTCAGATCCGTGTACTTCGTATCGAGCAGGCCCAGGTTGAAATCCACCTGCAGCCGATCGATCGGGAACCACGTGACCTCGGCCTCCAGGCCCTGCGCCTCGGCGGCCGCAGCGTTCTGCGTGATGAAGGTCACCGCAAACACGCCGATGTCCGGGTTCACGTACGGGGACTCGAGCTGGATGTCGTCCCACTTCGTGTGGAAGAGCGACGCGTTGAAGCGCAGTCGTCCCTTGAACAGATCCGAGCGCAGCCCGAGCTCGTACGACTGCAGTTTTTCCGGGCCATAGGAAATCAGGATACGGTCGTTCGGGACCTCCACGGCCGCAGCACCGCCCGCGTTGAAGCCCTCAGAGTAACTGAGGTAGGTCATCATCCTCTCGGCGAAGCGCCAGCGCAGGACGGCGCGCTTGGTCAGCTCATCGAAGCTCGACTTCTGCGTGTCCTTGGGCGTTCCGGCGAACGGATCGCCTTGCGTGAGCGGACCGATCTTCACCGGCTTGGGCGCCGTCGCGCCGGGGATGAAGTTGAGCGTGGAGTTCTCCACGTCCTGGTTGTGATAGCGCAGACCCACGGTGAAATCCCACGCGTCCGTCAGTTTCACGGTGGCCTCACCGAAGATCGCGTAACCGTCCTCCTCGCCTCTCACCAATTCATCCTGGTCGCCAATTCCCTGGTACACGCCGATCGCGCCCGCGCAGTTGAGGAGCGTGGTCGGCGCCATGCATTCCGGGGACTGCAGGACGAGATTGGGATCGAGCCGCCCGTCCTGGAACTCTTCGAAGCCCCACCACAGGTCGCGGCCGCCGTTCTTTTCCTTCCAGTAGTAGAGGCCACCGAGCCAACTGACGCGGCCCTGCGTGCCGGAGAGCTGGAACTCCTGGCTGAAGATCTTGTTCTTGCGGTATTCCCAGACCGTGACGGCGTCCCACTCGGAGTTGTCGTAGTCGACCAAGCCATCGTTGCGCTGCCTGACCCAGGAGGTCCAGGAGTCGAGCCTGACGTTGTCGGTGATATCCAGGCCCAACTCGAGCGAGGCCTGCTTGACGTACAGATTGGCCGGCTCGGCGGAGTTCAGCGAGGTCTCCCATTCGCCGAGTCGGCCGCCCGGCGCGCCCGCCACTTGATGGGCGGCATCGTACGGCGCGCCAGCCAGTGAATACAGGTCGGTGTTGCCGTACGCGAAGCCGACCAGATTGGCGGCCCGCGGAACGTGCCACAAAGAGATTCGGGCATCAGTCGGGTGCGACGCGCGGTCGCTGTATTTGAACCGCGCGTGGAAGCGGTCCGTGGGCTTCCACAGCACATCCCCGGACAGCGTGGTCATGTCGATCTGACCGAGATTCTTGTTGAGCGTCGTGTCGTGGACGTACCCATCCTGATTCAGGAGCGACGCGGAGAACCGGGTCTTCAAGGTGTCGGACAATGGCACGTCGATACTCGCCTGCGCGTCGCGCCGGTCGTTACTGCCCGTCGTGAGGGCCACCGAGCCGCCGAACTCATCTCCCGGCAGCTTGGTCACGATACGAATGGCGCCACCGGTGGAGTCGCGGCCGTACAGCGTGCCCTGCGGTCCGCGAAGGACCTCGATTCGCTCGATGTCCTGTAGGTTGAAATCCATGAGCCCCTGGGTGAAGGGCTGCCAGACGTTGTCCACGTACAGGCCCACGCGCGGAATGCCGCGAATGGAGAAGTTGACGGACTGCGAGGCGCCGTTCGTGTCCCCGATGACGCTCAGGTTCGGGATCGTGCCCTGCAGGCTCTCGATGCTCGTGACCGAACGCATCTTCAGCGCGTCGTCCGTCAGCGCAACGATGGAAATCGGCACTTCCTGCAGCGTGACTTCCCGGCGCGTGGCGGTGACCGTGACTTCCTCTAGCACCGCACCGTCTGTGCCCTGCTGACTGAATGCGCCGGTGGATCCGGCACCGCCCACCACCGCCATGACTGCTGCGGTGAGAATCTTCGGCCTCTCGCTCATCTGTCCCCCCGTTTCTCTAAAGGATGCAAGGTGTGTTGGGCGGCCGTCCCTTGTCGCGGCCCGTACGCGCAGCGGCGCGGCGGACCGATCCTTCACGACACCGACAGGCTGCCCCGCCGGCCCCCAAACTCGTGCCCCAGGCGCGTGCGCGCTGATGTGCACGTTCACATCCTAGAGGATCGGTGCTCGAAATCAAGTCATGCAGGTGGGTAAATTAGTTGCGGGCGCGCCAAACATAGGCCCACACACGAGCTGGAGCGCTTTACGAGAGGCCTGTTGCGACCGACTGCCGGAGAAATACGTTATCGTGCACATCAAAGCCGGGCCAAATCTGCCGGCGGGCGCGGCGTGCTGACGGCGTGGCCCTGCCCCATCCACCTGGGTGCGCGACGACCTTTCGCGAAGTGGCGAGTGTTTCGGAACTGAGAAAGACAGGTGCAAATGCAATGACCACGAAGTTTGGCGCACAGTCGACAGCCGACGAGGTGCTCGAAGGCGTCGATCTCCGGGGAAAGCGATTTCTCATCACCGGGGTTTCCTCGGGGATCGGGCTCGAAACCGCCCGCTCACTGGTCTCGCACGGCGCCAACCTCGTCGGCGCAGTCCGGAACCTCGCGAAAGCCACAGAGTCTCTTGCGCCCGTGCGCGAAGCCGCTGCACGAGGCGGCGGTAGTGTGGAGCTGATCGAGCTCGACCTCGCCTCCTTGCAAAGTGTTCGCGCTGCCGCGGACCGCTTGCTGGCAGACGGGCGGCGCTTCGATGTCGTCATCGCCAACGCTGGAGTCATGGCGACACCATTCGGCCGAACGGTCAATGGTTTCGAGACCCAGTTCGGCACCAACCATCTCGGGCATTTCGCTCTGATTACCCGGATCGAGCCATTGCTCGCCGATCACGGGCGACTGGTAGTGCTGTCCTCGCAGGCGCATCGGGTTGCCGACGTCGACCTCGCGGATCCCCACTTCGAGCATCAGGCCTATGACCGATTCGTCGCCTACGGCCGATCGAAGACCGCAAACGCCCTGTTCGCGGTGGAGTTCGACCGCAGGTACCGCGCGCGCGGCATCCGGGCGGTTTCTGTGATGCCTGGAAACAGCCTCACCGATCTCCCGCGTCATTTCTCGCAGCAAGAGCTGCAGGGTCTTTTTCAGACGGTCGGCAATGCGCGCGCCGAGGCAGGACTGCCGCCGCCGCAGCTGAAAGACCTTTCACAGGCCGCAGCGACCACGGTATGGGCCGCGGTCGTCGCCGACAAAGACGAGATCGGTGGCAAGTATCTCGAAGACGTCGGGATCGCACGCGTCGACGACACACCGAACCCGTTCGCCGACGGCGTCCGGTCGTATGCGCTCGACGCCGACAATGCCCGGCAGCTCTGGGCGAAGAGCGAGCAGCTCATCAGGCCGTTGATGTACTGAAGCGGCCGCTTTGGCGAGCGGGGCACGTGAGCGGCATCGATCCCGCAGAGGGATAGCGGCCGACATTGACGTGTGAGGCATGGATGCCGGGGGCCTGCGCGCGGCCAGGCGCGCACGGCAAAAATCAGCGCACGAATGGGAATGCCCTCTCGCGACCAGGAGGAGGGCAAGTTGCATGACACGGTTCTCAATTCAGCGAGAGTCGTGAGCCGATCCCCTCTTCCAGTGCGCCTTCATCAGGTGGCCTTGCGTAGCTGCGTACGGCAGCACGCGAGAGCCTGAAACGCCGTTCCACGCGCTGTACTCAGCAGCGAGTGTCAGCGCTAAACCGTCGGCAACAGTGTTATCTCTTCTGATACATCCTTCCTCTGCCGCTGCGTAGTCACGAAGCGGCATACGCACTTTCCGATTACTACGTACCCGGGCCATTCGTGATTCGCGGCACGGTACATAAGGCAACGCCTCTTATTTAATCCAGCCCGCTTTGTTGCGCTCCGACTCGAGCGCGCACTTATTACTACTCAGTCCGGAGCACCGATGGGGTTACGCGTCTCGATTCGTTTGATGGGTGCCGTTGCCGCCGCCGTGGGCACCAGCATCGCGGCAGCGCAGACCGTGCCGGATGCCGGCGCCCTGCAAAGACAGATCGAGCAGCCTCAGCAGCGCTCGCTCCCCTCGAAGGCGGAGCCGGAGTTCGCGTTGCCGGAACCGATGAAGGCACTCGGCGGCGCTACCGTCAACGTGAAGTCGTTCCAGTTCGCAGGGAACACGCTGCTCAGTAACGAGCAGCTCGCTCCGGCCGTTGCGAGCTACCTCGATCGGCCGCTCGATTTCGCCGCCCTTCAGAATGCGGCTCTCGCGGTGGCCACTGCCTACCGGCAAGCAGGCTGGGTGGCAGGTGTGTACCTGCCGCAGCAGGATGTAACGAGCGGCACGGTAACGCTTCAGGTAGTGGAAGCGCGTTTCGGCCAGGTGCAGCTCGATGGCAAGCCTCACCGCGTGTCGGAGAACCGGCTGCGCGGGATGGTTGAGAACGCGCAGCCGCCCGGCGAACCGGTGAGCTCGAACGGGCTCGATCGCGCGTTGCTGCTCATCGACGATCTGCCGGGTGTGAGCGCGAAGGGCCAGCTCAGTGCGGGCCGCAGTCCCGCAGAAACCGATCTGCTGCTGTCGATATCCGACGGTCCCGGCTTTGCCAGCGACGTGTTCGCCGATAACGCCGGCGCGCGCTACACCGGCGCGGCCCGCATCGTGGGCAGCGCGCGGCTCGAAAGTCCGTTCGACCTGGGCGATCGGGCGGACGGCACGTTCCTGCACAGCGACGGCAGCGACTACGCGCGCCTCGGTTACTCGTTGCCAATCGGCTCGGGCGGCTGGCGCGTCGGGGCGAATGGGTCTTACCTCAAGTACGACATCTCCTCCGCCGAGTTCGACGCACTCGACGCCCACGGCAATTCACATTCGTTCGGCCTCGACGCGAGCTACCCGCTCGTGCGCGCGCGCCTCCAGAATCTCTACCTTTCAATCGCGGCCGACAGCCGCAACTACACGAACTACTCCGTGGGAACCACCGCCTCGGACTACGGCGTGCGTTCCGCGGCGGCAACTCTGTATGGGAACGCCTTCGACTCTCTGGGTGCGGGCGGCGTAACCACAGGCAGCATCGCGTTCACGCAGGGCAAAGTGGACCTGGATGGGTCGCCGAACCAGGCAGCCGATGCGGCCACGACCGACACCGCCGGCAACTACCACAAGATCACACTGCAGATCGCGCGCCAGCAGGCGCTCACCGATTTGCTCTCGGTTTACGCCAGCGTCCAGGGTCAGTTCGCCAGCAAGAATCTCGATTCATCCGAGAAGCTCTATCTCGGTGGGCCGGGCGGCGTGCGTGCCTACCCGGTGAACGAAGGCGGCGGTTCCGAAGGCTATTTCGCCAGCCTGGAAACGCGCGCGCGCCTGCCAATGCGTGTCGACCTCACCGCGTTCTTTGATATCGGCTCGGTGCGCGTCAACCGTAACAACGACTTCACCGGCGCGGCCGCTCCGAACCGGCTGACGCTGAAAGGCGTCGGCCTCTCGGCAGGCTGGACGGCGCCGTTCGGGCTGAATCTGAAGGCGACCGTCGCGCGTCGCCTCGGCAGCAATCCAGGCCCGACGAGCACTGGCCGCGATCAGGATGGATCGCTCGTCAAGAACCGCCTCTGGCTGCAAGCCAGCCTTCCTTTCTGATCCGAATCTTTACGAGCATTTAATGAACAAGCACGCCGGCATGAATCGCGCCTTCCGCCTGGTCCGCAACGACGTCCTCGGCATCTGGGTACCGGTAGCGGAGATCGCGCGAGCGCGAGGCAAGCGCAGCGGCCGCTCCAGCGCGGTGCTCGCAGCCGTGATAGCTGCACTCGGAATGGGCGCCGGCGCGTACGCGCAGGCAGCGGAGCCTCTCGGCGTGGCACCTCCTCCCACCGAGCTGCCCACGGGCGGCCACGTAGTCGCCGGCTCGGCCACGATCAGCTCGCCCGATGCGGCGAAGCTCAACATCGATCAGGCCACGCGTCGCGCGATCATCGACTGGAACACATTCAACGTCGGCAGCGCGGCCCAGGTGAGCTTTCACCAGCCGGACGCCGGTTCCGCCACGCTGAACAGGGTGCTGGACAGTAATCCGAGCCAGATCTTCGGCAAGATCGAGGCGACGGGTCAGGTGTTCCTCACCAATCCGAACGGCATCTATTTCGGCAAGAGTGCCTCGGTGGATGTCGGTGGTCTCGTGGCCAGCACGAACCAGATCTCCGATGCGGACTTCATGTCCGGCAACATCACGCTGCGTCGTGATGGCTCGACTGGCACCGTGGTGAACGAAGGCGAGCTGCGCGCCCACCTCGGCGGATACATCGCCCTGCTCGCGCCGGAAGTGCGCAACAGCGGCGTCGTGGTCGCACGCATGGGCACCGTCGCCATGGCAGCCGGCGAATCGATCACCCTGAATTTCGATGACGGGCACCTTGCCGGCATCACGGTCGAGCCTTCGGCCATCAAGGCGCTCGTGGAGAACAAGGGCGCCGTGCTCGCGCCGGGCGGCTTCATCGTTCTGTCGGCGAAAGCCGTCGGCACTCTGCAGAACGGAGTGGTGAACAACTCCGGCCTCATCGAGGCGACGGGCCTGTCGATGAAGAACGGCCGCATCGTACTCGAGGCGAGCGATGCCATTCACAACAGCGGCACGATCAGCGCGAACGCTGGCGTGGATGGAAGCCCTGCCGGCAGCATTGCGCTCGCGGCACCCACCATCGAGAACAGCGGCACGATCACGGCGGTTGCGCCAAGTGACGACACGCGGAACGCGGTTGCTGCCGCGGCAGTTTCGGGTGGGAGCATCTCGCTCGTCGCGGATACGATCTCGCAAACGGCCTCGGGCACACTCGATGTGTCGGGCGTGACGGGCGGAAGCATCACGCTCGAAGCTGCTGCCGATATCACCGCGGCGGGCAAGCTCGCCGCGGCCGGCGATAGCGATGCGGCGACATCCGCCGCCGCTGAGCTGCCGAGCGCTGGCCACGGTGGCAGGATCACGCTCGACGCGCAGCATGACGTGACACTGCAGGACGCAGTTCTCGATGCGTCAGGCACTGTTCGCGGCGGCGACGTGGTCGTGCGCGGCGGCGTGCCGCGGCCTTCGAATCCGCTGAGCGATCCTCCGACCGTTGCGCTCTTGGGTGTGACGGAGGTGCGCACGTCGAGCCGTCGCGGCCGCGGCGGCAGCGCCACGTTGACGGGCGAGCGAGTGGGTCTGTTCGACAAGTCGGCCATCGACGCATCGGGCGCGCTCGGAGGCGGCGACGTGTTCGTCGGCGGCGGCTTCCAGGGCAAGTCACCTTCCATTACCAATGCGAAGCAGGTGGTGATCGGAAGCTCCGCCTCCATCGATACGAGTGCCACGCAGGCCGGCGATGCCGGTGATGCGGTGGTGTGGTCCGACGGTCGCACGGTGTTCGCGGGCACGATCACCGCGCGCGGCGGGGCGCAGTCCGGCGCCGGCGGCGCCGTCGAAGTCTCCGGCCTCGATCGGCTCGATTTCCAGGGCTTCGTGGACGCGGGGGCGGCTCATGGCGCCGCCGGCACGCTGCTCCTCGACCCGCGCAACATCATCGTGGCTTCGGGTGGTGGCGCCACGGCGGCCACGGTGGACCAGTTTGCGGACACGCCCGCTTCCGACGCGACGATCGATCCGAACACGATCAGCGCGATCACGAACAACGGCACCGCGGTCACGCTCCAGGCCAACAACGACATCACGATCAACAGCTCGATCGTCACCGTCAATCCCGTTGGCAACGGCGGCGCGCTCACCTTCCAGGCCGGCCGCAGCATCACGCTCAATGCGAGCGTCACGTCCGACAACGGCGACATCACGTTCGTCGTGAACGACGCCGGCGCGGACGCGAATCGCACCGCCAGCACGCCTGCCGTATTCCTGAACAACAGTCTGATCGATGGCGGCACGGGCACCGTATCGATCACGATGGGCACGAAGGACCAGTCGGGCGCCATCAGCGTCGGCCAGGTGACGGCGAAGAACTTCAACATCACCCACAACGGCCCGACCGCGGGCGCGGTGAGCGGCGCGATCGATCTCGGCGAAGTCAACGTCACCGGGAATCTGGCGATCAACGCGAGCTCGGCGCGCAACGTCACGAACATCGACGGCACGGTCGTCGTGCGTGGCACGGCCACGATCAACGTGGGCGCGGGCGACGTGACGATCACGCGCCCCACCACCGACTTCAGCATCATCGGCCTCACCGCGCACAACGTGGCGCTGGTGGACACCAATGCGGTGCAGTTCGCCACGTCGAACATCTCCGGCACGCTGAGCGAGAGCACTGTCGGGCCGATGGGGTCGACCGGCGCCGTTAAAGTCGCCGGGACCGCTACGCTGACCGCCGTCAGCGGGGGCTTCGGTTATGCCGACCCGTACATCGATCTGACGAACGCGGGTAACGACTTCGCCGGAGACGTGGTGCTCACCGTGACTGGCAGAGGCGCCACGAACACGGGCGGCTACGCCACCATCCGGGATTCGGGTGCCATCAACATCCCCACAGCCAACGTCGCAACGTCCCTGCAGGTGGTGGCCGGCGGCGCGGCAACGCTGGGCACGACAAACGCAGGCACCTCCGTGACGATCACGTCAGGCGGCGCCGTCACCATGGGCACCACGACGACGGGCACGCTCACGATCAACGGCGCGGGCGCGGTCGACCTGGGCTCGAGCTCGATCGGCAGCGATCTCACGGTCTCCACGACGGGCGCGATCACCGACAGCGGCACGATCACGGTCGGCAACCAGACCTCGCTCACTGCCGGCGCAGCGAACGACATCACGCTCGACGATGCGAACAACAACTTCAACGCCATCCGCATCATCTCGGCGAAGAATGCGACACTGGTCGACAAGACCGGGATCAACTTCGGCTCCTCGAACACGAATGTCTCGGGCTTCACCACTCACGTGTACGGCGACCTGAGCGTCACCGCCGGTGGGGACATCAGCCAGAACCGCTACGGCGACGCCAACTTCTCGGCCATCACGGTCGATGGCGCGACGACCTTCACGGCGAATCATGCCAGCGCGCCGATCAATCTCTATCTCGGGCCAAACGATCCGTTCAGCGGCAATTCCGGCTCGGCGAACAACTTCGCCGGCGGGATAACGCTCGCGCGCAGCAGCACCAACACCGGATTCAGCAACGTCCAGCTCCGCAATACGAACGCGACCGCGTCGGTGCTGACGGGACTCACCTCCGTCGGCTCGCTGAACAACGTTTACTTGCGGTTCGACAACGTCCCGTCCGTGGTTCTGCCCGGAATGACGCTCGCTGGCGGGCTCAAGGTCTACGCCCCGAGCGTAGCGAACACCGCCTCCACGCCGGGCAACATCATCTCGCAGTCCGGCGCAATCACGGTCGCAGGCAGTACGATTATGGCCGTCGCCTCGTCTGGCGACATCGTGCTGAGCAACGCGGGTAACGACTTCAGCCAGTTCGGCATCGCGAACACCGGCGCCCGCAATGTCACGGTCGCCGACGCAAGTGCGATCGTGCTGTACGCGCCCGGGTATCACCAAGCCGTGACGGGAAACTGGACGGTCACCGCAGACGGCAACATCAGCGATCTCGGTAACAACCTCACCGTGTCCGGCACGATGACGCTGGACGCGGGCAGCCACGACATCGACCTGACCCACGCGAACGAATATCTCAACATTCTTGCGATCCCGGCCGCGCATGACGTGACCGTGTATCCGGTGAACAGCCTCGTGCTGGGGAATGTCGCCATCACCGGATCGCTCACCCTCGCCTCCCGCAACGGCGGCACGCTCACGCAGCAGGCGTCGACCTCCGTGGTCACGGGCGCCCCGACCACGAACACGACGACGTTCAACACGTTCAACAGCGGCATCACGCTCAACCAGTCCGGCAATATCCTCGGCAAGCTCGCCATCGCGAATGCCGGGGCGATCAACATCCGTGAGAACGATGCGATCACGCAGGCGTCCGCCTGGAGCACCTGGAACAGCAACGGTGGCAACACCACACGCTACGCGGTCACGCTGACCACCTCGGACGACCAGGCGATCACGCTGGATCAGGCCAACTACTTTGGCGATCTGACGATCACTCAGGTCAACAACGGCGCATCGAGCGCCGGCGCCGTGTACGTGCGTGAGACGGCCGACACGATGTACGGCATGACCCAGGGCAGCGCGTGGACCGTGCATGGCACGACCAAGCTCGAATCGGGCCCCACGTCGATCAACCTGAACAACGGCAATAACATCCTCGGGCCCCTACAGGTGCTGGGCGCCACCGGCACGACTAACGGCGTCGCCTCTACGGCCACGATCTACGCCAAGAACACCGCCAGCACCGATGCCATCACCGATGTGGATGGTCCGGGTGCCTGGAACACCGGCAATGGCACGGTGAAGCTGATCGCGTACAACGCTGCGGGCACCACCGCGGGCGGCGGCAACATCAACCTGGCGAACACCGGTAACGTTCTCGGCGATGTGTACGTCAAGGCGACCGACGTCACCCTCACTGAGAACGGCACCATCACCGATGGTGCCAACACCATCTGGAACAGCGCGAACGACACGGGCTGGATGACGACGGGCACGACTCGCCTCATCGTTGCCAACCCGACGGGCAAGTCGATCACGCTCGACAACCTCTCGAACCAGATCGGGCCGCTCGCGATCAATACCACCGGAACGGCGGGCACGCTGAGCTCGGTGCTGATCACCGACAACACGGATCTCACGCAGGCTGCGGTCTGGAACGTGGGCGCCGCGCCGGTGACGCTGGACGCGCGCAATCACAAGATCGATCTCTCGAGCAGCGGCAACGTGCTCGGCGCGATCACGATCAACACCACCAACGGCATGCCGACCTCGGTGGCGATCACGGAAGACGATGCGATCACGCAGGCCAGTGCCTGGGTGCTGAGCGGCGTTCCGGTGACCCTGGTGGCCGAGAACGACAAGGCCATCACCCTCACCCAGGCGTCGAACATTCTCGGCAACCTGACGGTGACGGGCGGCGCGGTCAGCATCACCGAAAATGACCCGATCACGCAGGGGGGTGCCTGGACGACCACCGGCGCGACGACGTTGAACGCGACGACCTACGCGATCACGCTGCTCAATAGCGGCAACGTGCTCGGCGGGCTGGCGTTCGGCGGCACGCCGAGCGCAGTGAGCATCGTGGAGAACGATGACATCACGCAGTCTGCCGCGTGGTCCCAGGGGACGACGCCTTTCACCCTGAACGCGGGTACGCACGACATCGTCCTGTCGCAGACGGCCAATCAGCTGGGCGACCTCACGCTCACCGCGCAGAACGCAACGGTCACCGAGAACCATGCTGCCGGCATCACTGACGGTGGCGCCTGGGCCGTCTCCGGGCTCACGACGCTCACGGCGGGCAACGCCAACCCCATCGTGCTCAACGCCAATCCGGCGAGCGACTTCGGCACGGTGAGCATCGTGTCCGCCTCGAACGCGGACATCGCGGATATCAATGGCATCGTGTTCGGCGCGTCGACGATTGCGGCAGGCGGCACGCTCACGGTCACCGCGGGTGGCGCCATCACTCAGACGGGTGCGATCTCCGCACCGTCGCTGCGTCTCATCGGCACGGGCTACGCCACACTGACGAACGCTGCGAACAACGTTTTAAAACTGGCGGCTGGCTTCTCCGGCGGCGATCTCGCCTTCACCAACAACGGCACGTTCGACGTCGCGGTTGTCGGCGGCACGTCAGGCGTCACCATCGGTGCGAACGACGTGACCCTGACTTCCGTTACGGGCACTGTGACCGGACTCTCGAACATCAACGCGAGCAGCAGCTCCTTCACTCTGACCACCGGCGCCGCCCTGACCCTGCCACAGATGAGCATCGCTGGCGCGCAGACCTACACTGCTGGCGGCAGCGGCATCAAGCTGACAGCGGGTGTCACCAGCACCGCAAGCGGTGCGATCAATTTCATGAGCCCGGTGACGCTGGGCGCGGATCTCGCGATCCAGTCCACGAACTCGCCGATCAATTTCGCGAGCACGGTGACTGGCGCGGGTCACCAGCTCAACGTGAACGCCGGCAGCGGCACCGTGGCTTTCCACGGCGTCGTGACCGATCTCGGCAGCACGGGCGATGCCGGCGCGGCGCTGCAGCTCACTTCGAGCGGCGCGGTCTTCGACAGCACGCTCAGCGCGAACAATGGGCTCGCGATCACGGGCCCGGTGGTGTTCACGGATACCGTCTCGCTCGCTGACGGCAACGCGGGTTCGGTGTTCACGGGCCTCGTCACCCTCGGCAAGGCCGGGGGCATGAGCCTGTCGGGTTACGATGGCATGACCTTCAACGCCGGCGTGCTGCTGCAGAACGGGCCGGCCACGATCAATTCGAACAATTCGACGCTGGTGTTCCAGACTGCCGGTGCGGTCTCCGGTCCATACGATCTGACGTTGAACTCGGGCACGGCGGCGTTGCTGGGCCTCGATCGCATGGGTTCGAATCTGACGAGCCTGACAGTCACCGCGTTCAACCCCATCATTCCGTCGGGCGGCGTGTCGATCGCAGGCGCTCAGAGCTATACCGCCACGAACGGCAGCAGCATCACGCTGAACGGCAACGTTGCGAGCACTGCGGCCGGCGCGATCACTTTCAACGGCCCCGTGACGGTCGGCGCGAGCTCCACCGTATCCAGCACCGATTCGGACATCACGTTCACTGGCGCCGTGGACGGCAACAAAGACCTCACGGTGAATTCCGGTACGGGCGCCAAGCAGTTCTCGGGTTCAGTCGGCGGCGTGACGCCGCTCGGTGACGGCGTCGGTGCTGCGATCATCCTGCAGGGCGCCGGCACTACCACGTTCGACGATATCGTCCAGGCTCGCTCCGGCATCACGGCCGCAGGGCCGGTCGTCTTCAACAAGAACGTGACGCTCACCAACGGCGACACGGGCTCGAGTTTCAGTGGCCTCGTCACGAGCGGTGGCAGCTCGGGCAACACCATCAGCGGCTTCGATGGGCTTGCGTTCAACGGTGGGCTCGCCCTCACGGGCGGACCCGTCTCGATCGCGTCCAATGGCAGCACGCTCAGCTTCGGCAATACGGTTTCCGGTCCGCAGAGTCTCACGCTCAACGCGCTCGCTGGCGGCGCCGGCACGGTCACCGGATTGCAGTGGATCGGCGACAACTCCGATCTCACCAAACTCGACATCACGGGGCAGACACTCAGTCTGCCCGGCACCGGCCTCGCCGTTGCGGGGCCGATGAGCTTCACCGCCCCGGGCGGCATCACGCTCAACGGCGCAGTGGGCAAGAACACGGCCCCGAGCACCGGGCGCATCGACTTCAACGGACCGGTGATCCTTGCAACCGGCCCCATCACGATCACCACGGACGACGATGCCGTCAACTTCAACGGCACGGTGGACGGCGCGCAGGCGCTCACTGTCAATGCGGGCACCGGCACGACCACCTTCGGTGCCGCAGTGGGCGCCACCACGGCACTGAGCAGCCTGACCACGGATGCGGGCGGAACCACGGCGATCAACGGTTCGGGTGTGCGCACGACGCTCGGGCAGACGTACAACGACGCCGTCACTCTCGGAGCGGACGCGACGCTTGCGGGCGTAAACGTCAAATTCGGCAGCACCCTGGACGGTGCGCATGCGCTCACGGTCAACGACTCGGGCACTACAACCTTCGGCGGCGTGGTTGGCGGCAGCACGCCGCTCACCAGCCTCACGACTGACGCGGCGGGCAGCGTCGCAGTCAACACGTCGGCGGTGACCACCACCGGCGCACAGACGTACAACGAGAATGTGGCGCTCGGCTCGAACGCCACGTTCACCGGCAACGGCATCAAGTTCGGCGCCGGCCTCGACGGCGCACACAACGTGACGGCGAATGCAGGCACTGGAGCCCTGAATTTCGCGGGCACGGTTGGCTCGCTCACGCCCATCGGCACGCTCGTGGCCAGCGGTGGCACCGTGCAGGCGAACGACGTCACTTCTTCCGGCGCGCAAAGCTATACGGCCACCGGCGGCGTCACGCTCAATGGCGACCTCGCCACGAGCGGCAGCGACGTGACGATCACGGGGCCGACCACGCTCGGTGCGGACGCCTCTGTTGCTACCCAGGGCGGCAATATTGTTTTCTCCGGTGGCAGCAGCACGATCAACGGCGCGCATGACCTGACTCTCACGGCGGGCAGCGGCAACGTCGTGCTCGGTGGCGTGGTTGGCGGCGTGACTCCACTCACCGCGCTCACGATTACCGGAAACAATCTCACCCTGCCGGGTATCAGCACGGTCGGTGACGCCAACCAGACCTACACCGCGCTCGGCAACATCACGTTGAACCAGAGCCGCACGGTGAATGCACCGATATCGTTCACGGCGGACGCGGACGAAGACGGCAATGGCTCGTTCATCCTGCTGAATGGCGTGTCGCTCACGGCGTCGAACAACACGCTCGAGATCGCCGCGGCGGATCTCGACCTGCAGGGGAATAGCACGCTGCTCTCCGGCAGCGGGCTGATGACGATCAAGGCGAGCAACGGTCGGAACATCGCGCTCGGTGGCACGGATGCACCTGGCCAGCTCACCATTTCCGGCAGCGAACTGTCTCGCATGAGCAGCTCCGGCGGACTGGCGATACAGACCACGGGTGCCGGGAACATCAGCGTCAATGGCATCACGGGCACTCAGAGCCAGAACATCACCGGCACACTTACGCTCCACGCGCAGGGCACAGGCGATGTCAGCTTCGTCACCGCGCCTTCGACCTTCAATGCCGTGACCGCGAATGCGGCAGGCGGCGGCATCAATGTCGGCGTGAATCTCACGTCTACGGGCGATCCGATCGACTTCGTCACACCGGTCGTGGTGTCGGGCGCGTCGACCATCAACAGCGGTGGCGGCAACATCAGTTTCGACAGCACGGTTGCCGTCGATAACGATCTGACGCTGACCACGAGCAATGGCGCGCTCACGTTCTCCGACGCTGTCGGCAGCAACAAGAAGCTCATCCTGAACCTGGGTGGCGGCTCCGTTACGGGCCTGAACCAGCTGCAGAGCGCCCTCACCGGCCTCACGGTGACCGGCACCTCCGGCATCACCCTGCCGGCGCTCACGATCAATGGCCCGCAGGTCTACAACACGGGACCGATCACCGTGACGGGCAACCTGGGTGGCATGGGGATCACCTTCGGCAACCTGGTCGACGTGCTCCCGGCCTCGGGCACGTCGATCGTGATCGATGCGGGCACGGGCACGCTCGACTTCACCAATCTCGTGAGCTTCAACGCCACGAACATGACGCTGACCGCGGACGAGCTGAACTTCGCGCGCGCCGTCACCGGGTCGGGCAGTCTGCTGATCCAGCCGTATACCAGCACGCGCAACGTCTCTGTTGGCGGCAGCGGCGCGCCGATCTCCGGGCTCAATCTCACTGCGACCGAGCTCGGCTGGCTGCCCATCGGCACGCTCAGCGCGCTGGGCCTGGGAAGCGCCTCCGGTACGGGCACGCTGGATATCGCCGGTGTGCTCAATGCCCCCGGCACACCGCTCACTCTCAATGGTGGCGGTGGCATCACCCAGAGCGGCGGGCCGATCACGTCCGGTTCGCTCACGCTGTACGCAGCGGGCAACGCCATCAACCTGAACAACGCCGCCAACGCGTTCGGCGCCGTGGGTCTCAATGGCACACCGTCGGCCCTGACGCTCGTCAACACGCGCGACATCACACAGCTTGGCTCGAGCGCCTGGGTGCTGGGCTCGTCGCCCGTGACACTGAATGCTGGTACGCACGACATACATCTCGGCAACGCCGGTAACACCTTCGGCACCCTGGCGCTGACCGGTGGCGATGTCGACGTGACGGAAGCCGCGGCGACGGAAATCGGCGCATCCACCGTCAGCAAGAATCTGAGTGTCCAGTCTTCCGGCGCGATCCACGTGAGCGGCGCGCTCGCCGTCACAGGCAACGTGTCCTTGCATGGTGCGGGGGCCATTACGCAGTCCGCGCCGCTGACTATCGGTGGGGATCTGGATCTCCTAACGACCGTCGCAGCGGGCGACGTCACGCTGAACAACTCGGGTGCGAACGGCACGAGAGTCGGGAACACATACGTCGGTGGCGACTACGTGCTGACCGCTACGTCCGATCCTGTAAGTCAGGCGGCCGGCTCGGCGGTGCAGGTGCGCGGCGACCTGACCGTAAGCGGCTCGAGCATCGTGCTCTCTGGCGCGGGTAACCTCGTCGGCGGGACCACCACCCTGCCGGCGTCCAACACGGTGGAGTTGCGCCAATCCGGCGTGATCACGCTGGGTAATCGCAACGAGACAGGCAATCTCACGGTGATCAGCGAGCGCACGAACCGTTCGTTCGGCAGCGCGCTGATCAACGGCGACGCGATCCGTCTGGACAACGCGGCTAACAGCATCGGCGGGACAATTTCCGTCTCCGCGAGCGCTCCCACCATCACCACGGGCGCGGACGTGCAGACCGGCATCATTCAGGATCCGGGTACGTCGATCTCCGTGGCCGGCGTCGCCAGCTTTACGGCGGAGGCCTCCACTGCAGGAAGCCTGGGCATCGATCTCACGAATGACGGCAACCAGTTCGGGACGCTGCTCCTGAGCGGCAACACCGTCAAAGTGAAGAACTCCGCTGCTGGCGTGACGACGCTCGGCGGCACGCTCGCCTCTACCCTGTTCGAGCTTGACGCGGCAGGCGGCGTGCAGCAGACCGCGGCGATCCTCGCGCCAAGCGCCACGATTCACGCGGACGGTAGCGTCACACTAGACAATGCGGCGAACGACATCGATTCGCTCGCGATCGACTCCGGCGGCAACGCCATCAGTTACGTGGACGCGGACGGTGTCGAAATCACCTCTCTGGATGCGGGCGGGGCCGATGTCGCACTGACGACCGGTGGCTCTGGCAATCTTACGCAGACAGGCGCCTTGGTGAACGTGGGCACCCTGACCGCCAATGCGGGCGGCAATGTCGCGCTCACCAACGCTGGCAACACCATTGGTTCGCTGGGTGCATCCACGGCTGGGACGGGCCTGCAGGTGTTCGACTCAGCGGGTGGAATCACGATTAATGGCGCGGTTCGCACGATCAGCGGTGACATGCTCGTCCGCACGAGTGGTGACCTGACGCTGGCGAGTGGCAGCAGCCTGAAGGCCGATACGGGCGATATCATCGTTTCGACAGAAGGCGCCGGAAACTTCATCAACAATTCGAGCGCGTCGGCGCTCAGCGCGGGCAGCGGCAAGCGCTGGCTCGTGTACAGCAGCACGCCGGACCTCGTGTCTGGCGCGCATACGGTGAAAGGCGGGCTGACTTCCTCGTTCCGTCACTTCGGCGCGACGTACACGAGCTATGCACCGGGTTCGGTCACCGAGACCGGCAACGGCTTCATCTACGAAGACGCGGCGGGCAATCTGACAGTCAGCGCAGCGATCAGCGGCTCCGCTTCGCACGTCTATGGCGACAACCCGACCGGCGCGCTGACCTACGTCATCAGCGCTGGCCAGCTCGACAGTGAAGACACCGCGAGCAATGTCATCACCGGCGGCACTGCGACCTATAGCGGCACCCTGTCGAACACGATGGATGCCGGCACGTACACGATCCGGTACACGGGCGGCCTCACGTCCAACTACACGCTCGTGCTGGACACCGGCGGAGCCACATACACGGTTACGCCTGCCGAGCTCACATACACTGCGAACGCAGCAACGCGCACTTACGGCGCGGCGAATCCGTCGCTGACTGGCACGATCACTGGCTTCAAGCTCGGCCAGGATGTGTCGATCCTCACAGGCACGGCGGGCTGGACCAGCTTGGCTACGGCGACCAGCAACGTCGGCCAGTACGCGATTACCGGCAGCGGCTACACGGCGAACGGCAACTACACGTTCGCGCAGGCTGCGGGCAATGCCACTGCGTTGTCCATCACGAAAGCGGGTCTCACGGTCACGGCCAACGACGTCTCGCGTTCCTATGACGGCACCGCTTTCAGCGGCGGCACAGGGGCGACGATCAGCGGACTGGTTAATGGCGAAGACGAGAGCGTGCTCGGTGGCGCGATCACGTATGGCGGCAGTTCTCAGGGTGCGCGCAACGCCGGCAGCTATGTACTGTCCGCCTCCGGGCTGACGTCCAACAATTACAGCTTCAACTACGTGGACGGCACGCTGACCGTCGGCAAAGCGAATCTGGTCTTGACCAGCGGCGATGTCACGAAGACATATAACGGCACGCTCGCGGCCACGGGCAGCGCACTGGCGACTGGCGGGACGCAGCTCTTCGGTAGCGACACCGTAAGTGGCGGAACCTTCGCGTTCACGGATGCCAACGCGGGCATCGGGAACAAGACTGTCAATGTCAGCGGCGTGACCGTGAATGACGGCAATGGGGGCGGCAACTACAACGTCTCCTACGTTACCAATAACACGAGCACGATCAACCCTGCCGCAATTACGGTGAGCACGAGCGACGTCTCAAAGACGTATGACGGCACGCTGAGTGCGTCGGGTCATGCTGTCGTCGTAAGCGGCACGCTGTTCCAGAACGCAAGCAACAGCAACGTCCAGGACAGCCTGAGTGGCGGCACCTTCGCGTTCACTGATGCGAATGCCGGGCACGGCAACAAGGCCGTCACTACGAGCAACGTCTTGGTGAGTGATGGCAATGGCGGCAACAACTACGTTGTGAGCTACGCGAACAACACCACGAGCACGATCGATCCCGCGACGCTCACATTCCTTGGAACGATTGAGGACAAGGAATACGACGGTACGAGCGCGGCGACGCTCGGCTCTTATCAGCTCTCCGGGTTGGTCGGCAGCGAGACGGTCGAGATCAACACGACTGGTGTGACGGCCGCGTTCTCGGACAAGAACGCCGCGAACGGGAAGACCGTTACGCTCGGCGGGATCGCCCTGGTGGACGGCACGAACGGTGGGCTCGCGTCGAACTACACGGTGAGCTCCGCTGCGACCGCGTCTGGCAACATCACGCCGAAGGTCCTGACTGTGCATGCCAGCGTCGCGGACAAAGTGTACGACGGCACCACGGCGGCCACCGTGCAGAGCTATGGACTGGGCGGCTTCGTGGGCAGCGAGACGGTGATCGGCGTCGGCACCGGCAGCGCCGCGTTCCTCGACAAGAATGTTGGTTCGAACAAGGACGTCGCCATCATCGGGATTACGCTGGTGAACGGGGCGAACGGTGGTCTGGCTAGCAACTACGTCGTCGGGTCTAACGCGACGAGCAGTGCCTCGATCACCCCGGCCACGCTGCACATCGCAGGCGTGATCGCAGAGGACAAGGTGTACGACGGCACGCGCGTTGCGTACCTGAACACCAGCGCGTCTGCGCTCAGCGGCGCGATCGGGTCGGACGATGTGCGGGTGGGCTCAATCACCGGAACGTACGCGACAAAGGACGTCGGCGCGAACAAGGCCATCGGAACGGGCACAGTCGTGTTGAGCGGCGCTGATGCCGGCAACTACATCCTGGTGCAGCCGACTGGGTTGCATTCTAGCGTCACGCCGCGCGCTCTCACGATCGGGGCGACTGGCGTGAACAAGGTGTACGACGGCACCACGGCGGCAACGGTGAACCTCACGGATAACCGCATCGCCGGCGATGACCTCTCGATCGCCAAGACGGCCAACTTCCTCGACAAGAACGCAGGAACCGGCAAGTACATCCAGGTTTCGGACATTGCGCTGGGCGGCGCTGACGCCGGCAACTATGTCGTGAGCGGCCTGGTCGCCGCGTATGCGGACATCGCGAAGGCAAACCTCGTGGTGACGTCTACAGCATCGAACAAGGTGTACGACGCTACGCGGGATGCCACGGTGACCTTGCATGCCAATGCGTTCGGCAACGATGAGATCGATCTCTCGTACGTGGATGCGCTGTTCGACGACAAGAATGGCGGCAAGAACAAGAGTGTGACCATCGAGGGGCTCTCCTTGAGGGGTAAGGATGCCGGTAACTACACGCTGACGGAGGATGCGGGCATGGCGTGGGCGGATGTCACTGCGGCAACGCTCGTCGTCGATGCGGTTGGGCATGACAAGGTGTATGACGGAAGCCGGTCGGCGACTGTCACGCTGCGTGACAATCGGTACCGCGGGGATCAACTCACGGTGACGACTGATGGCGCGACGTTCGATGACGCGATGATTGGGAATGGCAAGACGATCACCGTAGGCGGGCTCGCGCTTGCCGGCGAGGATGCGGGTAATTACGTGCTCGAGAGCACGTCGATCACGGCGACTGGCGCTATCACGGGCACGATGCCCTCGCCTTCCGAACCGCACGATGTGTGGTCGGTGGTGCCGGTGGTGCCGCAGATCCCGGTCATTCCGACGACCGTGCCCCCGCCGTCGCTGCTCGATGTGGGTTTTGTGACTACGAGTAATGGCTTTGGAGGATTCGGTGGCATTGGCGGCGTAATGGGTACTTCGGGCGGGCCCGGGCCCGTTGGCGCGGCTGCTAATGGTGCGACCGGCGGCGCGGGAGCCACGACGACCGGTGTCGCGGCGAATAGCGGCGGTAGCAGTGTTGGTGCTGCTACCGGAGTCGCGGCTAACGGCGGCGGCACTGTCGCTGGTGCAAGTAGCGGTGCTACAGGTAGCGGTGCTGCAGGTACCGGTGCGGCAGGTACCGGTGCGGCAGGCCAACGGGGCGCTGTGTTGCCTGGCGCGGAAGCCGGCTCGTCGAGCGCGACCCAGAGTAATGCTAGCGGCGGAACACCGGCTGGAACCTCCACGTCTGCCGGCGGACAGACCGCAGGTTCGACGAGATCAGCGGGCTCCGCAAGTTCGACAGGCTCCGCAGGCTCGACGAGCTCCGCAGGCTCGACGAGCTCCGCAGGCTCGACGGGCCCCGCAGGCTCGACGGCCTCCACAGGCTCGACGGGCTCCACGGGCTCCACGGGCTCCACAGGCTCCACGGGCTCCGCCAGCTCGGCAGCTTCGACAAGTTCCGCAGGCACGACGGGCTCCACATCGTCCTCAGCGTCTGCGGGGTCGGCAGGTTCTGCGAGCAACGGGGATGCCGCGTCCGCCTCTGCGCAGGGCCAGGACTCCATTACCGTCACTCTGCTCGAATCGCCGCAGGGTTCGAACGCTGGCCGGGTTTCTGTATCGGTACCGAGCGATATCGTTGCCTCCGGGCAAGGCTTCTCGTTCGGCCTGCCCGCCGCGATGGCTGAAGCAGCGGCGCAAGGCAAGGTCACTGTGACGCGGGTGAATGGCCGTGCCCTGCCGAAGTGGCTGAAGTATGTGCCGGCCAGCCGGTCGATCGTGGCCGCTTCCACGCCGTCTGACGCGCTGCCAATCGAGGTCCTGGTGCGCATCGGCGACGCGCGCTGGATCGTGGCGATCGCGGCGCGCTCCGGCAACTGACAAGGGGCCGCCAAGAGGCGAGGCCGCAGCAGGCCTCGCCTCATCGTGCTCGCAGCGCTCTTACAGCGGCGCTCTTACAGCGGGATCTTCATGCGCGTCAGGGATACGCCATTCGGGCGTGGTCCCGTGAAGCTGCACGGGCGCCTATTCCATACTTCGGAACTCAAGCGGACGCACGACGAGACAGGGAATCAGCTCCAACGCGAGCCCGTGAACGGCTCCGCGCGATAGGCTTCAATCACGCGCGGCAAGGCACCGATCTTCGTCGGCTCGAGCGCCCCCGGTGGCAACCGAGGGCCGCGCACGACACTCGGC
>JBDZVF010000495.1:0-4314 GCA_040255575.1 Pseudomonadota bacterium
TGGAGCGCAAGGCCGCGCGCTTGAGCGGCTGGATCGTGTTCCTCGGGTCGGTCGCGGTCGGCACCATCGTGGGCGGGCCGATCGGCGATCGCGTCGGACGCAAGATCATCATCTGGGTATCGATCCTGGGCGTGTTGCCTTTCACGCTGATCCTGCCGCACGCGAATCTGTTCTGGACCGCGGTGCTGACCGTGCCGATCGGGCTGATTCTCGCATCGGCCTTCCCGGCGATCGTCGTGTATGCGCAGGAGCTGATGCCCGGCCGCACCGGCACGGTGGCGGGGCTCTTCTATGGCTTTGCGTTCGGCATGGGCGGCGTCGGCGCCGCGGTGCTGGGCAAGTTCGCGGATCTCACGAGCATCACCTTCGTGTACGAGGTGTGTGCGTTCCTTCCGCTGCTGGGCTTGCTGGCGGCGTTTCTGCCCAGCGTGTCACATGAAGGGGAGGTTCAGCCCGCGCGCTGAAACGGCGTCGGCATCGTAGGCCGCTCGCATTTAGTGCCTTGCGCGAATACGTGAGCGGCGCACGGCAGAAGCCAATCCGACAGACGAGAATGGCGCTCCCACCGGATTGCGAGATCAGGGAGCCCGCCGAAGTGACTGTGCCAGGACGACGGATCGGCTGGATGCGAACGGCGCTTTGGGCACTGGGTGTGGCCTCCCTTGCAGGCGTCGCGCACGCCGCCCAGCGCTACGTGCCTCAGGCCTCGACTTGTGATGGCTTCCCTCGCGCCGACATCGGCATGGCCGAGGGACTCTGCGCGGGACTTGTCCTGGCGCCCAGGGAAGGAGCCTTCCGCAGTCGCCTCATCAAAACGCCGCGAATGCTGCTGCAGCTGCAGGATGCGAAGAGCTGGCTGGTCAGCGATCTCGGTCAATGGACCGCGGGGCGCGGCAAGATCTGGCTCATGAAGGTCACCGGGGCCGGTGACGTTCACTTGCGGGTCTTGGTGAGCAAGCTGACCTTGCCACACACGCTAGCCGTCGGGCCCGACGGCAGGATCTACGCTGCCGAGATGAACCGCATTTTCAGGCTGAATCCTGCGGATGGCACAACGGTTACGGTTGTGGAGGGGCTGCCCGGCAATCGCCTGCACATCGGCCGGCATCCGATCTCGCATTTCGTTTTCGACGCCAATGGGGCTCTGCTGGTCAACGTGGGCGCCGATACCGATCAGTGCGCTGATACCAAGGGGATGGCGAAGTCACCCGTGTGCCCGGAGTCGGAGGGGGATGATGCGCGTGCGGTGATCCGTCGCTACCGCTACCTCGGTGATGGCACATGGGATCGGCGACATTCAGTTGTCGCGCGCGGGCTGCGCAACTCGCTGGTGCTGATCCGGCACGCGTCCGGCACGCTGCTGCAGGGGGAAAACAGTTATGACTTCGCGCCGGCGGCGGATCGGCCGTATGACGAGATCAATGTGATTCGCGAGGGCGCGAGCTACGGCTGGCCGTACTGTTACGACGCGGATCGCCCCACGCCCGCGTGGGCGTCGGCGAGAGGGATGGACTGCGCCTCGGCTGCGCACGAGAAGCCCGTTTCCATGCTGCCGCCTCATGCGGCGCCCCTCGGCGCGGCGTATTACTCCGGTGCGATGTTTCCCGCGCTCGAAGGCAAGCTGCTGATGAGCCTGCACGGCTACCGGCCGGGCGGGTCGAGGATCGTGGCGTTCGATGTGGATGCGAAGGGAGTGCCGGTGCCGGTTCAGCATCCGCGGTTCGCTGAGTACACCGCGAACGGCACGGTGGTGATGAAGCCGTATGAGTCCGGCCCCGCGGCTGAGCCGCGAATCCTCACGCCGGGCTGGGAACTGAAAGCCGGCGTGCGCCCCGCCGGGGCACCCGTGGGTCTCACGATTGCGCGCGACGGCGCGATCTGGGTCGCCGACGATCGGAATGCAGCCATCCTGCGCATCGCGGCCGATCGGCCGTGATCGGTTGAGCCGGGCGTCCGTAGCCCGCCGAGCGGTTTACTCCTCCGCGTCCTTGTCGCGCTCGATCAGCGCGTACGCCGAGTGGTTGTGGATCGACTCGAAGTTCTCCGCTTCCACCACATAGGCGCCGATGCGCTCCTCATCGTTGAGGCGCTTCGCGACATCGCGCACCAGATCCTCGACGAACTTGGGATTGTCGTAGGCACGCTCCGTCACGTACTTCTCGTCGGGCCGCTTCAGAATGCCGAAGAGCTCGCAGGAGGCTTCGTCTTCGGCGATGTCGATCAGCTCCTCGATCCACAGATGCTTGCGCAGCTTCGCCTTGATGGTCACGTGCGAGCGCTGATTGTGCGCGCCGTACTCGGAGATCTGCTTGGAGCAGGGGCACAGGCTCGTGACCGGCACCACGACGCGCACCCAGGTTTCGGCCTTGCCATTCTTCTGCTCGCCGATGAGCGAGGCCTTGTAGTCCATCAGGCTCTCGACGCCCGAGACCGGCGCCTTCTTCATCACGAAGAACGGGAAGCTCATTTCGATGTGCCCCGCGTCCGCTTCCAGGCGCTGAGTCATCCTCTCGAGCATCGCGCGGAAGGACCGGACCGAGATCTCCCGCTCGCCGTGCAGGATCTCGACGAACCGCGACATGTGCGTGCCTTTGAAGTTGTGCGGCAGGTTCACGTACATGTTGAAGGTGGCGATGGTGTGCTGCTCGCCTTCGGAGCGGTCTTTCACCTTCACGGGATGGGCAACGTCCTTGATGCCCACGCGATTGATGGGGATGCGGCGCGTGTCCGCGTGACCCTGCACGTCTTCCACCTCCGTGGCGGGGCTGGCGGCGCGGCGGGCCTTCAGGGCGGAGATATCGGTCATGAACGGGGCAGCCTTCCGATGATGTCGGCCTTTCCGGAAGTTAGGCCGGGAGGCAGGTGGTTGAATGTAGTGGCGGGGCAGGGGGCGTTCAACCCGATTTCGGGATAGCTGGTATTACGACATTCGCGGTCAGCACCGCTGCCACGGGCGTCACACGGCCCGGCACGCGGCAGCTCGCGCACTGGCCGGGCGCTTCAGGCCTCGCGGGCGGCCAGTTCCCGCGTCTGCAGCGACCACCAATGCTCCACCGTCGCGGCAACGCTGGCGTAATCGAGCCCGGCGGCCGCCAGGCACTCTTCGCGCGAGCCATGCTCGATGAAGCGGTCCGGAATCCCGATGTGCATCAAGGGGATCGCGAGCCCCTCGGACGCGAGCAGCTCGCCCACCGCCGAGCCCGCCCCACCCGCGACCACGTTCTCTTCGAGCGTGATCAGCGCGCGGTGCCGTGCCGCTATCTTGAGTACCAGATTCTCGTCGAGCGGTTTCACGAACCGCATGTTCACGACCGTGGCGTCCAGGCGCTCGGCCACCCGGAGCGCGGAGTCGAGCAGCGGCCCGAACGCGAGCAGCGCAAGACCCGAACGCCCCTCGCGCCGGATCTCCCCCTTGCCGACCGGCAGCACCGACATCTCTTTCGAGACAAGTGCGCCCGGCCCCGTGCCGCGCGGATAGCGTACCGAGGATGGCCCGTTCAGCGTGCTCGCGGTGTACAGCATCTGGCGGCACTCGTTCTCGTCCGCCGGCACCATCACCGTGAGATTCGGGATACAGCGCATGAACGAAAGGTCGTAGCTGCCCTGATGGGTCGCGCCGTCGCTGCCGACGAGCCCCGCGCGATCGATGGCGAACACCACCGGCAGGTTCTGCAGGGCGACGTCGTGGATCAGCTGGTCATACGCGCGCTGGAGAAAGGTGGAGTAAATCGCCACGACCGGCTTCAACCCTTCGGTCGCAAGCCCCGCCGCGAAGGTCACCGCGTGTTGTTCGGCGATCGCGACGTCGAAGTAACGGTCCGGGAATTTCCGGGAAAACTCGACCAGCCCCGAGCCTTCGCGCATGGCGGGCGTGATGCCGACGATCTTCTCGTCGCGCTCGGCCACGTCGCACAGCCATTGACCGAAGATCTGCGAGTAGGTCGGGCCGGTGCTCTTTTCCTTGAAGATGATGCCGCTGACCGGATCGAACGGCCCCGGGCCATGCCACTTGATGGGGTCCGCCTCGGCGGGCGCGTAGCCCTTGCCCTTCTTCGTGACCACGTGCAGGAACTGGGGGCCCTTCAGCTTGCGCACGTTCTTGAGCGTGCTGACGAGCGCCTGCACATCGTGCCCGTCGACCGGCCCGATGTAGTTGAAGCCGAGCTCCTCGAACAACGTGCCGGCGAGCACCATGCCCTTCAGGTGCTCCTCGGAACGGCGCGCCAGCTCCCACACCGTTGGCATCGCGCGCAGCACCTTCTTGCCGCGCTCGCGCAGGTGCGCGTACACGCGGCCCGACAGGGCGCGGGCGAA
>JBDZVF010000496.1:0-4313 GCA_040255575.1 Pseudomonadota bacterium
GAGAAGCGCGGCCATTCGGCGCGTGCCGACCGGGCTGCTTCTTCTTTCCCGGTGACGCGACGGAGGGTTTACCGAGGCGACGGAGGGCGTAGACATGACGGCCCGCCGGTCGGCCCCGCTCCCGGCCATCCGGTGCTCCGGAGACTCGCCAGACCGACCCGTCGCGGGCCGAATCCTTACGGCGAATCAATAGTTTATTCAAACGGTTGCTTGACGCCGCGCATACCCCCCTGTCTAATACGCGCCCCCACCGGCTGGCCAGGTAGCTCAGTTGGTAGAGCAGCGGACTGAAAATCCGCGTGTCGATGGTTCGATTCCGTCCCTGGCCACCATTCACGCTTCCCGAGACGTCCGAAGGCTTCCCGCCGACTCCGGTTCCGAAGCGAAAATGGCTTAAATTCCCGCGTTTTCTGTCCTGCTGAATCCTGAAGCGTCCGTTGACAGCCTACCATGGGAAGGGGTACGTGTAGGGGTATCTTCTTCCACCGCCGACGCATACCCCACCCATGCCGACACTCACCGAAACGCAGATTCGGGCCGCAAACCGGCGGAAAAGGCTTACAAACTCTTCGATGAGCGCGGGCTTTTCATGCTCGTTACGCCCGCTGGCGGGCGGCTATGGCGTTTCAGGTATCGGCTTGCGGGCGTTGAGAAGCTACTCGCGCTCGGCGCGTATCCAGATGTGCCGCTCAAGCGTGCGCGAGAACGGCGCGACGACGCGCGGAGGTTGCTCGCAGAGGGAATTGACCCGAGCGTGAAGCGTCGGGCGGAGAAGAACGCAGCCGGGAATACCTTTGAAGCGATTGCGCGGGAATGGCTCGCGCTCCAGGCGCCACGGCTTGGCGCCGGCACGCTCGCACGCGAGATCAGCCAGCTCGAGCGCTTCATCTTCCCTGAATTGGGCGCGAGGCCGATTGCGCAGATCACGCCGCCGGAGGTACTTGGAGCGCTTCGCCGAGTCGAGGCTCTCGGTATTCACGATACTGCGCATCGCACGCGATCGGCGTGCTCACGGATCTTCCGGTTTGCTGTTGCGACCGGCCGAGCGGAGCGCGATGTCACTGTGGACCTCGGTGCGTGTCAAGGTAGTTGCCGCCTGAACTATGCGGCTGATGCCGTTTCTTCCCTCTCGTTCAGCGAGGCTCTGACCACCGCATCGCGCTCGGGATTGAGCGTGACAGCCTCGATGGGCTGCCAGTTGCGCGTGTGTAGCGACCACCGCCGCGGGTTTTCAGCACGGGCTCGCGTGTACAGCGCGTGACGACGAGCGAGGATGTCTCGATCATGCCCAACGTGACGCTCAGCGGGACTTACGTAGCGGATGCCACTGTGCCGATGCTCGTGGTTGTACCAGCGGACGAAGTCGCTCGCCCAACGCCGCGCGTCCTGCAGGTCACTAAAGCCCTTCGTCGGGAACTGCGGACGATACTTCGCTGTGCGGAACAGCGCCTCAACAAACGCGTTGTCGTCACTCACGCGTGGGCGTGAGTACGAGGGCTTGATCCGCAGCCAATGAAGCATTGCCAGTACCGTGGTGGCTTTCATCGTGGCCCCGTTGTCTCCGTGGAGCACGGGTTTTTCCGGCAGTGCATGGATCCCTTCGGCCAACGCCGTTCGGCGCAGCAGTTCTACTGCGTGATCGGAGCTATCCGTCTCATGGACTTCGAAGCCCACGATCTTGCGGCTGTACACGTCCAGGATCAGGTAAAGGTAGTCATGCCGCATGCGGCATGACTATCTACATGCCGGGCCGCAAATTATGCCGAGCGGCGCGGATTTTCCCCGCTCAGCGCGCTGATTTTCCGCCGTCGCGCTCGGCATAGTTTTCCTCCCCTCACAGTCCGTTGAGGAACTGTAGCAGGCGATCGTCGGGTCGGAAGCGACCTACGCGGCTATTGAGCGGTACTGTTTTGGCAAGCGCCGCTTCCTTCAAGGCCATATGTGCGTCCAGATACTTGTGCGTTGTTTCGATCGACTCGTGGCCCAGCCAGAGTGCGATGACCGACAGCTCAACCCCTGCCTGGAGAAGTTCCATCGCCGCGGTGTGTCTTGCCACGTGAGGCGACACGCGCTTGTTACGCAGGGTTATGCAGGTGCGCCGTGCGACCTCAGTGTACTTGGCGAACAGATACTGGATGGCGTCGGTGCTCATACGCTGGCCGTGAACGGTGGGGAACAGGAAGTCACACTGACGGGGAGCCGGCAACTTGATCCATGCTTTGAGCTCCCTCACCGTCTTCGCAGCCAGCGGCGTGCAGCGCTCCTTGCGTCCTTTTCCCAGGCATCGGATGTGCGCACCGGTCTCGAGCACCACGGCGTGCCTGCGCAAGGCCGTTATCTCGGACACGCGCATGCCGGTCTGAAAGGCGACGAGTAGCAGCGCGTGATCGCGCCGTCCATTCCACGTCGTAATATCTGGCGCGGCCAGCAGCGCTTCCACCTCCGACCGAGTCAGAAAACCCACGATAGTGCGATCGTACCGCTTTGCCGGGATGGCCAGAATCTGTTGGAGGCGCCCTGCGTGCATCGGCTCGTGATACAGGGCATAGCGAAAGAATGAACGCAGGGCACTCAAGCGCAGATTGCGGCTGCGCGCGCCGATGCCTCGACTCTGTTCCAGGTCTGTCAGGAACGACTCGATCAGGTCGACGCTGATATCTGCGAACGTCAACTCGGAGGGTGATTTGCGGGTTCGTCTGCGCAAGAAATGAAGAAGCAGCCGGAACGTGTCCCGGTATGAGGCGATTGTGTGCGGGCTAGCCTGCCTGTGCGTGATGAGTCGCTGAGTGAAGAAGCGTTCTACCAGCGGCGCAAAGCTTGCCTGGGAGGTCATGGGGACTGCTCCCATCGGTGCTCCAGTCGCTGCATGGCCTGATTCATCAGCTCCGGATGGCATGACAGATACCAGTAGGTCGAGGATATGCTGACGTGCCCGAGGAACGTGGACAGTACCGGGAGTTGCCGTTCGACATCCTTTCCCGCGCGATACCACCTCAATAGCGACTGTGTCGCGAAGCGGTGTCTGAAGTGATGCAATGTGGGTTCACCACAATGCTGGGTCGCATGTAGCCCTACTCGACGGCACAGAGAGCGAAAGGTCTTCATGACCGCGCCGGCTGACAGCGGCCCACCCTGTGAGGACACAAAGAAACGGGCTGTCGACTCGGCGCCCATGAACGCGCTGCGTTGTCGGGCGTATCGGCACAGTGCGCGACTCGCAGAGGGATGCAGCGGAACAAGGCGCGTCTTGCCAAACTTGGTCTTGCGAATCGTCAGCAGCCCTTGCTGCAGATCGACGTCTTTCAGCGTGAGGGCCAGCGCTTCGCTGATCCTCAGTCCCGTGACGGCCAGCAAGCCCAACAGCGCCACGTACGTGGAGCCTCGCAAGCCACCGGCCGGGCGTAAACACTTGGCGGCGGTCAGCAACCGCTCGATATCTTGCTCGGAATACAGATACGGGCGGGCTCGACGGGGACGATAGGGGAGAAGATCGGACGGAGGAATCTGAGTTCGAGGGTCCGTCGCACAGTGATGTCGGGCAAAGCAGCGCACCGCTATGAGCCGCTGTGCCAGGTACGATGGATGCGCGCGCTGGGGTCGCAAGGCCCACTGCAATGCTCGCTCGGTCGTAATGAACGTCGCTCCACAGTCTTCCATGAAGGCGGCAAACTCGCGCAGCGAAAACTGCTGCCGGTCCAGTTTGAAACCCAGCTGGCGGCGTAAGGCGATGTACTCTTCGATGGCCTGGCGGAGGGAGCTCATCTCGCACCTCCGGGCCACGGCATCCCCAGTCGTCGCAGCGCCATCAGATCGACTTTTGCGTAGATCCGAGTCGTGTCGGGATGCTGATGACGTAGAAGCCGGCCGATCTCCGTCAGGGATGCCCCTCGTCGCAGCATCTCGGTCGCCAATGCGTGACGGAAGATATGCCCCGCGGCACGTGGGTGGACGATCCCCGCACGAGCCAAAGCGCGCGAGGCGATCGTCGAGATCCGACTCGCACAGCGAAACCCCCGCCAAGGTGCTTTCGTACAGACGAAAAGGTGGCGATCGGTACAGTGTGGACGCCCGCGCTCCAGATAGTCCGCGATTGCCTCACCGACATCCTGCGGCAGCGGCATCTGCGACCACTGCCCGCCTTTACCACGTAGGGTGAGAATCCCATCCTGCCAGTTGATCGAATCGAGCGTCAGCGCCGCCACTTCGCCGACGCGCAGCCCGAGCCGGGCGAGCAACAGCAGCATCGCGTAGTCGCGCCGGCCAGCGGCGGTTCTACGGTCGCACAGCTGGAGGACACGTTTGACTTGATCGGG
>JBDZVF010000031.1:0-24115 GCA_040255575.1 Pseudomonadota bacterium
GCCTTCCGAAACGTGAGATTCAACCGCTGCCGCCCCACCAGCGGGTGCTCGCCATCCTTCAACGGCAGCACGCCGTGAAACCGCAAACGCGATGGCCCGCCCCACACCACCACGTCTCCGTGCATGAGCGGCACGCGCTGGGGCCGATCGGCCCGCTTGTCCCCGCCCCATAGAAAGATCGCAGGCAAACCGAGCGACACCGACACGATCGGATCGACATACCCTTTCTCGTCTCGGTCCTGGTGCAGGGAGAGCCGCGTGCCCGGCAGGTAGCGGTTGATGAGACACACGTCCGGCGCGAACGGCGCGAAGTCGAGCCGCGCGGCCGCGGCCTGCGCCAGCTCGACAAACACTCGCGGCATGGGCGGCCACGGCTCGCCGCTCGCGGGATCCAGGCGATCGTAGCGATACCCCGTACGATCACTCACCCACCCCGCCTCTCCGCAGTTCGTCATTGCGACGGACATCGTGAATCCGCCCGGCGTCACGAGATGCCGAAACGGCGCGCGCGCCGTCACGACGTGAATGCCTTCGAGCAACTCGGAAGCCCGCTCCAAAGCAAACCCGTGCAGCACCGCCGCGCCCGGCGCGAGGCTTACCTCACCGTGCGCAGGCGAGTCGTCATTGGCGAAGAGATCGAAGTTCATTCAAGGCAAGCCCCATGAGATATGCGCCATTGGGCCGGCGACGTGCGCCGGCCCTGGCGTCTTCGTTGTGAACGACTGTGCGGGGACCGTGACCGTGCCGCTCGAACGTGACACGAGTTCGGCGTCGCAGGCACCCTCGGGCGCCATTGACCGTTTACGTGTCCCTTCAGCACGAACAGAGCCGTGGTGTCACCCTCCGGCACGGTGGGATCGACGGAAGCTGCCGCCGCGCAGTCGAAGGCCCCAGAGGGCCAGGCCGCCAATATGGCGACCTGTGCGTCTTATTTAAAGACGCGCATGTGGCGTATCAAACCCCGATCAATGTAGTTGCGCGTGTCGAGCACGAGCCTGTCCTGCGCCTGCTGCAGCTGGTGCAGGCAGAACATCACGAGGATCGATAGGGACAACGCCGTCAGGGTGGCGTTGAAGGTGATGCCGAGACCCAGCGTCACGCCCGAGATATCGCCGTGAAGCGCCGCCTGCGCTTCCTGCAAGGCATGGCCGATACCTCGCACGGTGCCGACGAACCCGATGGCGGGAATGGCCCAGGCGGTGAACCGAACCATGGACAGGTGCGCATCGAGCCGCGCCGCTTCGAACTCGCACTCGTCGATCACGGCTTCGGCCGCATCCTGCACGCTCTTGGTGGAGCCGAACCGGTTCAGGCCGACCATCAGCGCGCGGGGCAGAAACATGTCCTGCTCCTCGAACGGCAGGCGCTCGAGGGGTCGCGCGTACGCGCGGGCATCTTCGGGCAGCACCACGTGGTTCTCGTCCACGTCGATGTACACCTTGTCGAGCAGCTTGCGATTGCGGGAAACCTGCCGCGCCTGATCGACGATCAGGGTGATGGACCAGATCGCCAGGATGAAGGCGATCTCCTGCTCATAGTCGCGGATGATCACCCACACCGAGCGCAGGTTGCTGCGGTCGGCGAGCCCGTCCTCCTTCACGACGGAGGCTTGTGCGAAGAGCGCTTCGGCGCGCGGGCGGATGGTGGTCGCGTAGATCATCTGGATGACGATCGCGATCACGAGCAACGACCCGATGCTGAAGAACATTTCCCTACCCGAGAAGGGGCGCTTTGGGTAAGGTGCGCGGGCGCTGAGGTCGGCCGCCGCCGAATGGGAGTTCATGTCAGTAGCCATGCTCGTAATGGTGCCACACCTCGGGTCTCGACCGTCGCCCAAGCGGCGGGTTCCCCGCTTCGCCCGGGCTTCGGGTCACTTTCTCGCCTCTATCGCAGCGTTCTGGGTGCTCGGTCTGACTCTGGCGACACCCGCGCAGGCGGTGTGGCTGGATCGGCACGAAGCCATCATGGGCACCAACATCGACGTCGAGGTCTGGCACGACGACGCCGCGAAAGGCGAAGCCGCCATCGATGCCGTGATGGACGAGATGCGGCGTATCGACACGCTGATGAGCCATTACAAGCCTGAAAGCGAGCTGTCGCAGATCAATGCGCGCGGTGCCCGGGAAGCCGTGGTGGTCGACAAGGAACTCTTCGACCTCATCAAGCTGTCCCTGCACTTCTCGGAGATCACGGACGGTGCGTTCGATATCACCTATGCGAGCGTCGGCTACCTCTACGATTATCGCAAGCACATCAAGCCGAGTGAGGATGAGATCGAGAAAGCCCTGCCCGGCGTGAACTACCGGCACCTCATCCTCGACGAGAAGGCCCACAGCGTGAAGTTCGCGCGGCCCGGCATGCGCATCGACCTCGGCGGTATTGCCAAAGGTTACGCGGTGGATCGGGGCATCAGCATCCTGCAGGGGCGCGGGGTACAGCATGCTGTGGTTACGGCCGGCGGCGACACCCGGATCATCGGAGATCGCATGGGGCGGCCCTGGATCGTCGGCATCCGGCACCCGGACGACAAGTCCAAAACCGTTCTGCGCCTGCCGCTCGTGGACACGGCGATGTCCACCTCGGGGGATTACGAGCGGTACTTCGACGAGAACGGCAAGCGGTACCACCACATCATCGACCCGCATACCGGGCACTCGGCGAGCAAGGTGCGCAGCGCGACCATTCTCGGTCCCACCGCCGTTCAAACGGATGGTCTCTCGAAGACGGCCTTCGTGCTGGGTGCAGAGAAGGCCGTCGAGATCATCGAGCGGTTGCCCGACTTCGATGCGATTTTCGTGAGGCCGGACGGCAAGGTGCTGTACACGAAAGGCCTCCAGCCGCCCGAGAAATAGGCGCCTCGCCTACTGTGGCGCTCGCTGGTCGGCGCTCAGGAGCCGGTCCACCTCCGCCTCGGCGGCGAGCCAATCCTCCTCCTCGCCTCCCGGCGTGAAGCCGCGCGCTTGGGCGCGCAGGTAGGCGGCTTCCGCAATCATTCCCCGCCGGCGCTCCGGCGTGATCGGCGGGCTCACGGCCGCACGCTTGGCTCGGGCCTGAGCAGGCGGCATCGCTTCCATGGTGATATCGGGGGGAACCGTCAGCGGTTCGGGCGTGGCAACGGACTTTGTCCTGGAACGGGAAGAAGAAGATGGGGTTCGACGGCTAGCCATAGCAATGGGTCTCCTCAAGTCAAGCGACGATGAGACTGCGTGGGCGACGGCGCCCAAGCAAGCGTCGCAGTGAGAGAAGTTGCATCGGTCATGCCGGAAGCCCGCAGTGTCCACTCGGCGTGTACGGACGCGTGTCCGGCCAGGTGTCCGGTGTCCGCAGCGGACGGAGCCGGACACTGGCGCACGCGGCACGAGGCCACGCGAACTCTCATTTGCATCAGCGACTTACGCGCGTCCGGGCGCCTGGCACACTCCCTGCAAAACAGCTGCGCAGGGATCAGACGGATGCACGCAGATGAATATCGCTCAACTCAAACGCCTTCCTTCGGTCGCCGCCACGCCCGAACCGATGCGCACGACCTCGGGGCAGGACACGGCCCTCGCCGCCGAGCCGGTGCACTGGTATCGCAAGCGCTCCGTTCTGGTCGCCGCCGGGGCTGGAGTGCTCACCATCGTCGCGCTCGCCTGGCTGCTCCATCAGTGGAGCGACATGAAGAACACGGTTTCGGCGGAGCGCATTCGCGTGGCGACCGTGACCAAGGGGCACTTCATTCGGGACGCCGCTGCGCAGGGCACGGTCATCGCCGCCGTGAACCCGACGCTCTTCGCGATCGCACCCGGCACCATCAGCTACGTCGTCCGCGCGGGCGACACGGTGAAGAAGGGCGAGGCGCTCGCCACCCTCGACAGCCCCGCGCTCCGCAATGAATACGAGCGCGAGCGCGCCACCCTCGAAAGCCTCAATGCCGCCCTCGCCCGGCAGGAAATCGAGATCCGCCGCCAGATCCTGCAGAGCCGCCAGCAGGCCGATCTCGCCAAGGTCGCCATCTCCGCAGCCGAGCGCGAGAAGGGCCGCGCCCAGGCCGCCTGGGACGAGCGTGTGATCAGCGAACGCGACTATCGTCGCGCCACCGATGACCTCGCCACCGCCAAACTCAACTACGACCACGCCGCCGCCAATGCCGACCTCGATCGGGACAGCCTGGCGCTCGAGCTGCGCACCAAGCGTCTGGAACGCGATCGCCAGCGCCTCACCGTGGAAAACCTCGCGCGCCGCGTGGAGGAGCTCACGGTGCGATCGCCTGTCGACGGCATGGTCGCGAATCTCGCTCAGAGCGAAAAAGCGCGCGTTGCCGAGAGCGCGCCGCTCATCACGGTCGTCGACCTCACCGCCTTCGAGCTGGAGTTCCAGGTCGCCGAGACCTACGCCGGTGACATCAAGGCCGGCATGATGGCGGACATCACGCTCGATGGCCGCAAGTACACCGGCACCGTCACCGCCATCTCGCCGGAAGTGCGCCAGAGCCAGGTGACCGGCCGCGTGAAATTCAACGACGCACAGCCGCCCGGTCTGCGCCAGAACCAGCGCGCCAGCGTGCGCATCGTGCTCGACGAGCGCAACGACGTGCTCAAATTCGAGCGCGGCTCCTCGATCGACGAAGCCACCCGCTCGCTCTTCGTGCTCCGGGGCGATCGCGCGGTGCGCGTGCCGGTGGAGCTGGGCGCCGCCTCGGTCGCCGAAATCGAAGTCACGCGCGGCCTTGCCGCGGGCGACAAGGTCATCATCTCCGACATGCGCGACTTCGACGGTGCCGACGTCGTCGCCCTCACGAATTGAAGGAACCTGTCATGCTCGAAATGCACAACATCAGCAAGATCTTTCGCGCCGACCTCATCGAGACGCACGCGCTGCGCGACTTCTCGCTGAGCGTGAAGGGGGGCGAGTTCGTCGCGGTCACCGGCCCTTCGGGCTCGGGCAAGACCACGTTCCTCAACGTCGCGGGTCTCCTCGAAAGCTTTGACACCGGCCGCTACCTCCTCGATGGCGCCGACGTCAGCAACCTGTCGGATGACGAGCGCTCGCGCCTGCGCAACGAGAAGATCGGCTTCATCTTCCAGGGCTTCAACCTGATCCCCGATCTCAACATCTACGACAACGTCGACGTGCCGCTGCGTTATCGACGCATGAGCGCGAAGGAGCGGCACGAGCGCATCAGCAGCGCGCTCGATCTCGTGGGCCTCTCCTCGCGCACGAAGCACATGCCTTCGCAGCTCTCAGGCGGCCAGCAGCAGCGCGCGGCAATCGCGCGCGCCCTTGCCGGCGACCCGAAGTTCCTGCTGGCGGATGAGCCCACCGGCAACCTCGACTCGCTGATGGCCCGGCAGGTGCTCGATCTCCTCGAGCAGATCAACGAGATGGGCACGACCATCATCATGGTGACGCACGACATCGAGCTCGCGCGTCGCGCCGAGCGCAACGTGCACGTGGTCGACGGCCAGATCTCGGACTTCAAGAGCTTCGAGGCGCGCGCGACAGAGTCGTTTGCGACCGCGGGCGCGCGCTAAGACGGAGACGCTGCAAATGATCGGCTACTACTTCCGGTTGGCATTCGCGAGTTTCCGTCGCACGCCGGGCCTCGGCATCCTGATGGTGCTGGCCGTCGCGGTCGGCATTGGCGTTTGCGTCGTCACGCTCACGTACTACCACGCGATTTCGGGCAACCCGATCTGGTGGAAAGGCGACCAGCTCTATTCCGTGACGCTCGACAACTGGGATCCGAGGGAGCCCGCGGATCCCTCGCGCCCGACGCTGCCGCCGGACCAGCTCACCTACCGCGACGCCGAGCACATCTGGCAGTCGGATATCCCGAAGCGCACCACGATCATGTATCGCGGCTACGGCATCATCTCCGGCGACGGGCTGAACGGGCCGCTCAAGCCCGCCCCGACGACCACCCGCATCACGACCGGCGCGTTCTTTCCCATGTTCGACGTGCCGTTCGAGTACGGCAAAGGCTGGAGCAACAACGCCGATGTCGCGCCCGAACCGGTGGTGGTCATCTCGCACGAGCTGAATCAGAGACTGTTCGGCGGCACGGATAGCGTGGGACGCACCATTCGCTGGAACGACACGCCATTCCGCATCATTGGCGTGCTGGCCGAGTGGGACCCGCAGCCCAAGTACTACGATCTCACCACGGGCAACTTCAACCCGGCGGAAGATGTGTACCTGCCCTGGAAATGGGGCGAAACGCTGAGCATCCAGTCGGATGGCTCCAGCAACTGCTGGAAGATCCAGGACGTGCAGACGTTCCAGGGGCTCGCGCAGTCCGAATGCGTGTGGGTTCAGGCGTGGGTGGAACTGCCCAACTTCATCGCCCGCAGCCGCATGCAGTCTTTCCTGGACAACTACACCAACGCTGAGCGCAAGCACGGGCGCTTCCCGCGGCCGCAGAACAACCGGCTCACCGACGTCGATCAGTGGTTGAAGGTCAACAAGGTCGTGACCAACGACAACCGGGTGCTGGTCGGGCTGGCGTTCGCCTTCCTCGCAGTGTGCCTCATCAACACGGTGGGTCTGTTGCTCGCGAAATTCCTGAATGCCGCGCCGTTGTCCGGTCTGCGTCGCGCACTGGGCGCGAGCAAGAAGCAGCTGTTCCTGCAGCACATGGTGGAGGTGAGCACGATTGCGGGAGCCGGCGCGGTGCTGGGGCTCGGGCTCGGAGCGCTCGGGCTCGCGGGAATCCGTGAGCTCTACGAGAGGACGGCCACCTCCCCTCACCCGAGCGGCGTGGCAAGCCTCCTGTACCTCAACATTTCGAGCTATCTCACCGCAGTGACGCTCGCCGTCGTCGCGACCTTCATCTGCGGCCTGTATCCGGCGTGGCGTGTGGGGCGTCTGCAGCCCGCGTCCTATCTCAAGAACCAGTGATCTTGCGAGAGCCCACCATGAACGTCCCTTTCCGTCCGATTATCTCCGCGCTGTTCCGCAACCGGGCGGGTGCACTGCTCGTCGCCGCGCAGGTGGCCATCGCGCTCGCCGTGCTGGTGAATGCGGTCTACATGGTCAAGCAGCGCGTCGATCTCATCAACCGCCCGACCGGCATCGACGTCGACAACATCTTCGTCGTCGGTGTGCAGGGCTTCACGAAGGATTTCGATTACCGCGCGATGCTCGACGAAGACATCAGCTGGCTGCGCTCGATCCCGGGCGTCATCGGCGTCACCGCGACGAACTCCGTGCCGTTGAGCGGCGGCGGCAGCTCGGACTACTTCAAGCTCACACCGGACGCCAAGACCGGCGGCCGGGACGCCCTCGTGAACTACTTCCACTTCAATGAGCAGGGCGCGGATGCGCTCGGGCTCAATGTCATCGCCGGCCGCTGGTTCACGCGCGAAGAAGTGCAACCCCCCGGCGGCACGCTCTACGCCGTCTATTCCGGCCCGATCGTGGTCACGAAGGACTACGCGGATCGCATGTTCCCCAAAGGCGATGCGCTCGGCAAAGTGATCTATGGATCGAGCAGCCAGCCGCTGACCATCATCGGCATCGTGGACCACATGATCGGGTCCTGGCCGGTGGGCGTCGACTACCCGACGCAGATCATGTACATGGCGTTCGAGCCGGCCGGTCCCGGCACGCGTTATCTCGTGCGAACCCAGCCCGGCCTGCGCGATCAGCTGATGCGCAAAGTGGAAGCCGAGCTCGGGCAGCGAAACGTCAAGCGCGCGGTGAACTACGTGCGCACGCTGAAGCTGTACCAGGATCGCAGCTATCTCACGCAGCGGAACATGAGCATCTATCTCATCGTGGTGACCGGGCTGCTGATGGCGATCACGTCGTTCGGCATCTTCGCGCTCGCGACCTTCAACGTGAGCACCCGCACGAAGCAGGTGGGCACACGACGAGCGGTCGGTGCCCGTCGGCGGGACGTGGTCGCGCACTTCCTCGTCGAGAACTGGTTGATCACGACGGTGGGCGTGTTTGTCGGTTGCGTGCTCGCCCTCGCGGCGGGCCACCTGCTCTCGCTCCAATACGATCTGCCGCGGGTGGACCTGTACTACATCGTTGGCGGCGTCGTGGTGATGTGGCTGGTGGGTCTGGCTGCGGCGTGGCATCCATCGCGACGCGCTGCCCGGATATCGCCAGCGCTGGCGACACGCACGGTATGACCCCGGAGCGAAGACAGACCGTGAGCGATGCGGCACACTCAACGTTCCTCTACACAACGCGTGACTGGTTCGAGGCATCGAAGCGCATGACCCTCCCCGGCGGCAACGAGTTGCGAGCGAGCTTGGCGAACCAGACCGTTCTGGTGATCGATGACAACGAGGCCGTGGGCACGGCCTTCGATGTGCTGCTGTCGATGCACGGCGCACGCGTGCTCACCGCCACGGCGCCCGACGCGGGCCTCGCCCTGCTGCGCAAGGAGCCGGTGGATCTCGTCATCCAGGACATGAACTTCCGCCGCGAGGCGACGCGGGGCGAGGAAGGCATGGCCCTGTTCCGCGAGATCCGCTCGCTGTACCCGGATCTGCCCATCATCCTGCTCACGGCCTGGACGCACCTGGAGATGGCGGTGGAGCTCGTGAAAGCCGGCGCGTCGGATTACCTCGCCAAACCCTGGGACGACGCGCGCCTCCTCACCACCGTTCGCAACCTGCTCGACCTGCGCCGCGCGCAGAGTGAAGCACGGGCGATTCATCGCCAGCGGCGGGAAGCACGGGAAGAGCTGGCGGAACGGCACAATCTCTGTGGCATCGTGTATCAGAGCGATGCCATGCATACGCTCGTTTCCACCGCGACGCATGTGGCGCATGCGGATGTGCCGATCCTCATCACTGGGCCGAACGGTGCCGGTAAGGAAGTGCTCGCGAACATCGTGCAGGCCAACTCATCCGTGCGCGACAAGCCGTTCCTCAAGGTGAATCTCGGCGCGTTGCCGAACGACCTGATCGAGGCAGAGCTCTTCGGTACCGAGGCTGGCGCGTTCACCGGCGCGAAGGCCCGCATCGGGCGCTTCGAGGCGGCGGATGGCGGCACGCTGTTTCTCGATGAGATGGGGAACATCTCCGGTGCCGGCCAGGCGAAGTTGCTCCGCGTGCTGCAGACCGGGGAGTTCGAGCGGCTTGGTTCGAGCGTCACGCGCAAGACGCGCGTGCGCGTGATCGCGGCGACCAACGCGAACCTGCGGCAGCTGATCCGCGAAGGCAAATTCCGGGAAGACCTGTTCTATCGGCTGAATGTCATCGAGCTGGAAGTGCCGGCGCTCGCGGATCGGCGGGAAGACATCCTGCCCCTGGCGCGGTCGTTCCTCGAGAAAGGCTTCACGTTGTCGCCCGACGCCGAGCGTGCGCTGACCCGTCACGATTGGCCTGGGAATGTTCGCGAGCTGCAGAACGCAATCAAGCGCGCATGCCTGCTGTCGACCGCACCCGTGATCACCGCTGCCGCGCTGAATCTGCCGAGTGCGCTAGCTCCCGCGCCCGAAGAGCCGGAGCTCGATCGCGGCTCGATCGAGGAGGCGCTGGCGCGTGCGCGGGGCGTGGTGGCGCATGCGGCGCGTGACCTCGGCCTCTCCCGTCAGGCACTCTATCGCCGCATGGAGAAACTCGGCATCAAAACCGAACCGGGCCGCGCTCTGGCATCGAACTGATGATTTCCCGGTTGTCGCTTGCGGCGCGCGTACGGCTGGCCGTCACGCTCGCCGTGCTGGTGACCGCGGGCGCGGTCGCCGTTGCGCTGCTGTGGTTCGAAGCGCGCATTGCGATGCTTCTAGCCATCGCCATCTGCCTGCCCGTGGCCCTGTGGGCTGCGTTGCGCGCCACGAAGCCGTGGACCGACACGCTCACCGCGTTGAAGGATGGCGTGGCCAGCTTGCGCGATCACGACTTCAGCCTCTCGATCGCGCGCAGCACGAGTGATGAACTGGGCGACCTCGTGGATGCCTACAACTCGCTCGGCTCGGTGTTGCGACGGGAGCGGCTGGATCTGCACCAGCGCGAGCTCATGCTCGATACGGTGATCCAGACCTCACCCCTCGCGCTGGTGTTGACCAACGCCCACGCGCGCATCGTGTTCAGCAATATCGCGGCCCGGCAGTTGCTGAACTCCGGGCGCAAGCTCGAAGGGCTCGACTTCACCGAGGTGTTGAAGCACGCGCCGGAGCCGCTGCGCGATGCCATCGCGGGCGGCGCGGACACGCTGTTCACCGTGCAGGAGGGCGCGGAGACGAACGTCTTTCACGTCGCCCAGCGGCACTTCGTGCTGAATGCGCAGGAGCACCGGCTCGTGTTGCTGAAGCAGTTGACGCGCGAGCTCGCCGCGCAGGAAGTGGCGGTGTGGAAGAAAGTGATCCGGGTGATCGCGCACGAGCTCAACAACTCGCTGGCGCCGATTTCTTCGCTCGCGAACTCGGGATTGATGCTGGCACGGGCGGGGCGTGAAGAGGGGCAGGAGGCGGCGGCGCAAGGCTCGCCCGAGTCGGCGCGGCTCGAGCGGGTGTTCACCACCATCGCGGACCGCGCGGCGCATCTCGCCTCGTTCATCGACGGCTATGCCCGCTTCGCCAAGCTGCCCAAGCCGCGACTCACCCCCCTCAGCTGGAAGCAGTTCGTCGGCCGCCTCGAAGGCGCCGGCCCCTTCCGCCTCACCTCACCGCTGCCCGATGCGCTCGCCACCTTCGACGCCGCGCAGCTCGAACAGGTGATGATCAACCTGCTCAAGAACGCCGCCGAGTCGGGCTCGCCGCCGGAGGCTATCGAGCTTTCCGTGCGCGCGACAGGCGACGGCTGGATGCTGGAAGTGGCCGATCGCGGCACCGGCCTCAGCGATGACACGCTCCGCGACGCGCTGATTCCCTTCTATTCGACCAAGCCCTCCGGCACCGGCCTCGGCCTGACGCTCTGCCGTGAGATCGTCGACGCCCACGGCGGGCGGCTCAGTATCGCGAACCGGCCGGACGGCGGGGCGGTCGTCGCGCTGTGGCTGCCCTCCTCCTTGCCAGCGGACCTGAAAGACGTTAGTTCTGCCTGAACGACAGTGTTCAGGACGACGTTCCATGTCAGACCGGGCGGACGATGCGATCCTTCGCATCCTGGAACAGGACGGGCGGCTGTCCTTCAACAGCCTTGCCGAGCAGATCGGGCTCTCGAAGACCCCCACCTGGGCGCGGGTGCAGAACCTCGAGAAGAAGAAAGTGATCACCGGGTACCGCGCGCAGATCGATCCGGTGGCGCTGGGACTCACGCTCCACGCGTTCGTGCAGGTGACGATTACCGGGAGCCGGCATGCGGAGTTCGAAGCCGCGGTGCTTCGACATCCGTCGGTGATCGAGTGCTACACCACTGCCGGGCAGGGGGATTACCTGCTGCACGTGCTGGTGTCGGGGATCTCGGCGCTGGATGAGCTTTTGCGCAATGACATCGCGCGTATGCCGGGGGTGCAGCGGCAGACGACGACCATCGGGATGAAGACGATCAAGAGAGGGGCGTCGATTGTGGAGTGCGCGGGGCGGTCTTAGCCGGCCGGCGACTGAGGGCTGGGTCGAAGAGGCCCTCAATCGCCGGGCGGCTAAAGCACTAAACCACTAAACACCGAGCAATGGCGTTACTTCTTCTTGCGCGCCGTCTTCTTCGCAGCGGCCTTGGCGAGGTTGCGCTTGCTGCCCGCCAGATACTTCGCGAACTCCTTTCCGAGCTGCGGATGATTCAAGGCGTACTCGACGGTCGCCTGCAGATAACCCAGCTTGCTGCCGCAGTCGTACCGCTTGCCCACGAACTGGTGAGAGTAGACGGCCTCTTCGGCCATCAGCGCCGCGATGCCGTCGGTGAGCTGGATCTCACCGCCTGAACCTTTCCCGATGCGTTCGAGATGCTCGAACACCGCGGGGGTCAGCACGTAGCGGCCGACGACAGCGAGGTTCGAGGGCGCCTCGGACGGTTTCGGCTTCTCGACGATGCTTCGGATGCGGCTGGTCGGGGAGTTCTCTGCCTCCACTTCCACGATGCCGTAACGCTCCGTGTCCTTGTGCGGAACGCGCTCGCAACCGAGCACGCTGGAACGCTTCGCCGAGTACACGTCGGCCATCTGCTTGAGGCACGCCACCTCGCTGCGAATGAGGTCATCGGCCAGATGCACGAAGAACGGCTCGGAGCCGACCGCCGGCTGCGCGCACAGCACCGCGTGGCCGAGACCCAGCGGCTCGGGCTGGCGGATATAGATGCACGCTGCATTTCGGGGCAGCACGCTGCGAATCTGGTTCAGCAGATCTTCCTTGCCCTGTGCTTCGAGGAGCCCTTCGAGCTCCGGATCCGAATCGAAGTGATCTTCGATGGCCCGCTTGGACGCGCCGGTGATGAACACCAGGCGGCTGGCGCCCGCGGCGAGTGCTTCTTCCACCGCGTATTGAATGAGCGGCTTGTCCACGACAGGCAGCATCTCTTTTGGACTGGCCTTGGTCGCAGGCAAAAAACGCGTACCGCGGCCGGCGACCGGAAACACTGCCGTGCGGATCGGAGACTTCAAACTCATCGAGGCCCTCCTGAGGCGTGTGCGGGCGGGCGCAAGTGTAAAGCGCCGCGTCGGACGGCGCATAACAGCAACTGGCGGGCCTGAGAGTTTATTTTGTCGCTTGTTTCATGACCGATCTGGCATGACCGACCTGGCTGCCTGAAAGCGGCGAGGCGCAGGGCGCGGCGGGATGCACCTTGCCGGGCGCCCCCGCCGCCGCCGCGGATCGTCAGGGCTTGGGAGCGGGTTTCCGGTCGGCCCGGGCCGCGCGGGTGTCCGTGCGGGCGGGGGCGGATTTGCCATCGGCGCGCGGGGCGGCACCACCGCCACCGACCCTCAGCACGTCCCGATTATTTTCAATGAGCTTACGGGGGATGTTCTTGACGAGAGCCAGGTCGTCCACCGACTTGAACGGCCCGTGCTCGTTCCGGTAGGCCACGATGGCCGCAGCCCGGGACGGCCCGACCCCGTTCAGCTCTTTGGCGAGCGTGCTGGCATCGGCGGTATTGATGTCGACCGGGCCGGCCGTCGCGCTGAGCGAGCAGAGAACCAGGCCTGCGGACAGAAGCAACGAAGTGATGGATCGCATGATGGAGCCTCCTTGGCTCGAGCGGTTACGGCAGAACTCGCCGCGCCCGGGAGACTACGGATGTGCAGGCGCACGGCCCAGCGCCCTGCCCGTTGCAAATCACCAGATTTGGGGCTTGACGCTAAGTACCCCGTTCCGCCCACTTGAACACCGCGGGCCGCAGCGTGTCCCACGACCGGCATTTCGGGCAGCGCCAGTACCAGCCGACGCTGTGCAACCCGCAGTCATCACACTGGTAACGCCCGCCCGAATCGCTGATGCGAGTCAGCAGAGCGCCGATCGCCTTGCTTTCCGCAAGCGTCGGCTCCGTTCCATTCAGCTCGGGCCATTGCCCCACGCGCAGCGTCGGCAGCGCGGTCGCCAGCAACCAGGCGAGCTGCCGCTCGCTCACGCGGCCGGTGCTCTGCAGGCGTTTCGTGAGCTCATCGACGATGTGCTCGTCCCCCAGCTCGCTGGAAATGGCGAGCACGTGAGGAATGATCTCCAACGCCAATCCGGGGGCCGCTTCCAGCGCCGCCAGATACGCCGTCAGCGCATCCCGCTTGTCACCGTGTGCCTCGATGATCCTGGCGGCCAGGATGCCGGCACGGGACAGATGCGGGTCGTGCGTGAGGGCCTGTTTCAACAGCAGCTGTGCGCGCTCCCCATCGCCCTGGATCAGCGACTGCTCCGAGAGCTCGCACAGATAATGCGCGGCCACGCGCTTGCGCTCGGCCTGCACGGACGTGGGCAATTGATGGAACACCCGCAGCGCATTCGGCCAATCCGTCTGCTGCTCGTAGATGCGCAGCAGGTTTTCGAGCGCCGCGTTCCGAAACTCGCGTGAGGCGGAAAGCTCCTCGAACAGCCGCTCGGCGCGATCCATGAGCCCGGCGCTCAGGTAATCGAGGCCGAGCGCGAAAGCGGCCTTGTCGCGCAACGAGGGCAACCCGTGCTCGCGCAGCCGGGTATGGAGTGCGATGGCGCGGTCGACTTCACCGCGCCGCCTGAAGAGGCTGCCGAGCGCGAATTGAATCTCCGCCGTGTCGGGGTCGAGGTGGGGGGCGGCGTCCTCGTCCGCGCGCGTGTGCACGTCGGCCATGCGCGCGAACACTTCGGTCGCGCGGTCGATCCGGTCGTTGATGAGGTGATCGAGGCCGATGTAGTAGTCGCGCGGCAGGCGCACCGTACGCCCGACGGCACTGCGCCGTCCGATGTAGAACGCGGCGACGCCTATCGCGATGAACGCGAGACAGAGCAGGAACGGCGGCAGGTCGAACACTGGCACGTCCTGCTTACATTGGAAAAAAGTCGCCTGCGGCGCTTTTTTCGGAAGCGGCGGCTACGTTGCCGGCGTCAAAAAGCGTGGTTTTTGCCGCCTGCGGGATCGCGTAGCTACGCCCGAGCGGACACACAACTAGTCCCTGATGGGTCGGCCGGCGCCGTCGTTCACGCGTTCGCGCAGGTCCTTGCCCGGCTTGAAGTGCGGGACGTACTTGCCGGAGAGCGCCACGGCTTCGCCCGTCTTGGGATTCCTGCCCTGGCGCGGCGGCCTGAAGTGCAGCGAGAAGCTGCCGAAGCCGCGGATCTCGATACGCTCCCCGGCCGAGAGCGCGTCGCTCATGATTTCCAGGATCTGCTTCAACGCCAGCTCGACGTCCTTCGCCGGCAGGTGTTTCTGCTTGGCCGTGATGATCTCGATGAGTTCCGACTTCGTCATGTCTCGCCCTTCGGACCTACAAGCATCCACAACCCGGCAATCTCGGCGGGGCCCGCAGGCCCCGCCTCAACCGGATTGCTCCCGTGCGGCTCAGTCGCGGTCGCCGCCGCCGCCAATCTTCTCTTTCAACAGGTCACCGAGGCTCGTGCCGCTGGAGGACGTGTCGGAGGAGCGATAGCTCTGCACGGCTTCGGCTTCCTCGTGCATCTCCTTCGCCTTGATGGAGAGCGAAATGGTGCGCGACTTGCGATCCACACCAGTGAACTTCGCCTCGACCTCCTCGCCTTCCTTCAGCACCATGCGCGCGTCCTCGACGCGATCGCGGCTCAGCTCCGACGCCCGCAACTGACCTTCGATGCCGTTGCCGAGGTCGATGATCGCGCCGCGCGCGTCCACTTCCTTCACGGTGCCGCGGACGATCGTACCCTTCGGATTCTCGGCGATGAAGGCCGAGAACGGATCCTTCGCAAGCTGCTTGATGCCGAGCGAAATGCGCTCGCGCTCCGGATCGATCGACAGCACCATCGCTTCGAGCTGCTGGCCCTTCTGGTAGTTGCGCACCGCTTCCTCGCCCGGCAGGTCCCAGGAGATGTCGGAGAGGTGCACCAGACCGTCGATGTTGCCCGGCAGGCCGATGAAGATGCCGAAGTCGGTGATGGACTTGATCTGCCCCTGCACCTTGTCGCCCCGGTTGTAGTTCTCGGCGAACTCTTTCCACGGGTTCGACTGGCACTGCTTCAGGCCGAGCGAGATGCGACGACGCTCCTCGTCGACATCGAGCACCATGACTTCGACTTCCTGGCCGGTGTGAACCACCTTGGCCGGGTTGACGTTCTTGTTGGTCCAGTCCATCTCGGAGACGTGCACCAGACCTTCGACGCCATCCTCGATCTCGACGAACGCGCCGTAGTCGGCAATGTTCGTGACCTTGCCGAACACGCGCGTGTGCGGCGGATAGCGGCGGGAAATGTTCTCCCACGGATCGGCGCCCAGCTGCTTCAAGCCGAGGCTGACGCGCGAACGCTCGCGATCGAACTTGAGGATGCGCACATCGATCTCGTCGCCGACCTTGACGACTTCGGACGGATGCTTGACGCGCTTCCAGGCCATGTCCGTGATGTGCAGCAGGCCGTCGATGCCGCCGAGGTCGACGAACGCACCGTAGTCGGTGAGGTTCTTGACCGTGCCGCGCACGACCGCGCCTTCCTGCAGGTTCTCCATGAGCGCGCTGCGCTCGGCGGAGAACTCCTGCTCCACCACCGCGCGACGTGATACCACCACGTTATTGCGCTTCTGGTCGAGCTTGATGACCTTGAACTCGAGTGGCTTGTTCTCGAGATACGACGTGTCGCGCACCGGGCGCACATCGACGAGCGAGCCCGGCAGGAACGCGCGGACGTTCTCGATCTCGACCGTGAAGCCACCCTTCACGCGACCGGTGATGATGCCGGTGACGATCTCGGAGTTGTTGAAGGCGGTCTCGAGACGCGTCCAGGTGCGGGCGCGCTTGGCTTTTTCGCGAGACAGGCGGGTTTCCCCGGTGCCGTCTTCCACGGAGTCGAGCGCAACCTCGACTTCATCGCCCTGCTTCACTTCGATCTCGCCCCGTTCGTTCTTGAACTGGTCGATCGAAATAACGGCTTCGGACTTGAGGCCTACATTGACGATGACGATGTCGTCGGTGACTTCGACGACGAGCCCGGTCAGGATCATGCCGGGACGGATGCGCTTGTTGGCGAGACTCTCTTCGAAGAGTTGGGCAAAACTTTCTGTCATACACTCACACATGTACTGGACTCAGGTCCTGCGAGCCCAGGCAGATGATTGAAGCCGTGCAATCCGTGCCGGCCGCCTGTTCGAACACAAAACGTTTCGCGTGCTATTTCCAGAGGGAGCGCTCTCGTCCCAACTCCAGCACCCGGTTGACGACCTGCTCGATGCTGAGAGCGGTTGAGTCGATCATCTGGGCGTCGGGGGCGGGTTTGAGGGGGGCGACCGCCCGGGTCGAATCCCGCAGATCCCGCTCAGCTATCTCGCGCGAAAGGGCGGCAAGGCTAACACCCGAATCCTTGTCCTTCAACTGCTTATAGCGACGAAGCGCCCGCTCGTCGGCGCTGGCGGTCAGGAAGATCTTCAGATCCGCGCCGGGGAAGACGACGGTCCCCATGTCCCGCCCGTCGGCGACGAGCCCCGGCGGCTTCGCAAAAGCGTGCTGCCGGGCCAGGAGGGCAGCCCGCACAGGGGGCCAGGCCGCCACGCGCGAGGCGCCCGCGCCCGCTGTCTCCGACCGCAGCTCCGCCGTCACGTCCTGGCCTGCCAGGGTCACGCGCTCACCGCCATCCGGGCCTACGCCAAAGCTCACTTCCATGACCTCGGCCCATCGGGCGTGGCCCGCGACGTCGTCGGGAGCGAGGCCACGGCGGATGCCTTCCAGGGCCGCCAGGCGATACAGCGCACCGCTATCGAGCAGGTGCCAGCCGGCGTGCTGGGCGACCAGGCGGGCAATGGTGCCCTTGCCGGACCCGCTGGGGCCGTCGATGGTGACGATGGGTGATGCCATACCTTGCCCGGGGAGGCCTCCCCTTCAGAGCGCCTCGATCTGCAATCCAACACTGCGCGCAGTCTGAACGAATCCGGGAAACGATGTGGCGACGTTCGCGACATCGCGCACCTCGATGGGGCCGGACGCCCGGGCGGAGGCTACCGCGAAGGCCATGGCAATCCGGTGATCGCCGTGGCTGTCCACGCTGCCGCCGGAGAACCCCTCCCCGCCCCGGATCCACAGGCCATCGGCGAGCAACTCATGTTCCACACCCAGCCGGCCCAGGCCCTGTGCCATCGCGGCCAGGCGATCGCTTTCCTTTACGCGCAGCTCGTGGGCGCCGCGCACGACCGTCTCCCCCTCCGCGCAGGCGGCTGCGATGAAGAACACCGGCAACTCGTCTATGCAGGACGCTACCAGCGGTTCGGGAACCGCGATCCCCCGTAGATTGCTGGCGTATACCTCGATGTCGGCAACGGGCTCGGTGGCGCCACTGGTGACGCCGTCCGACAGGTTCTTCTGGCGAATGCGGATATCGGCGCCCATGCGGGTGAGCAGGTCGATGAGAGCGGTACGCGTCGGGTTGATGCCGACGTTGCGCAAGGTCAGCCCCTTCTGTGCACACAGCACCCCGAGCACGAGGAAGAATGCCGCGGACGAGAAGTCGCCCGGCACCTCGAGGGTCGTTCCGTACAGGACCTGCCCGCCTTCGACCGCGACACAGGAGCCGCGTCGGAGGATCTCCACGCCGAATGCCCGGAGCAGGCGTTCCGAATGATCCCGGGTCGCGATGGGCTCGATCACGCGGGTGCGCCCGTCCGCCCGCACGCCCGCGATGAGCAGGGCGGACTTCACTTGCGCACTTGCCACCGGCAACTCGTATTCGATGGCGCGGAGTGCGCGCCCGCCCTTGATCACCACCGGCGGCAGGCCGTTCTGGGTGGTGACGTCCGCGTTCATCTGCCGCATGGGAGCGGCCACGCGCTCCATCGGACGACGCATGAGGGACGCGTCGCCCACCAAGGTCGAATCGAATGACTGGCTCGCGAGCAGGCCGGTGAGCAGGCGCATCGCCGCGCCGCTGTTGCCGAGATCGAGCGGGCGCGCCGCCGGCTTCAGTCCTTCGAGACCGACGCCGTGGATCACCACCTTCCCGCCGCCGTGCCGCGCCGTATTCACGCCCAGCTCGCGCATCGCTGCGATGGTGCTGAGCGTATCGACACTCTCCAGGAAGCCGCGAATGTGCGTCGGCCCTTCGGCAACGCCCGCGAGGATTGCCGCGCGTACCGAGATCGACTTGTCACCGGGCATTCGCGTGTCGCCGCCGATGACGCTGCCCGGCTGGCAGAAGTAGTGCGTCATCGGGAGCTGATGCTGCTGAACACACGGAAGTAGTCCGGGAAGGTCTTGGCGACACAACCCGGGTCGTTGATGTGGACCGTCACGCCACCGAGCGCGGCAAGCGAGAAGCTCATCGCGATTCGATGATCCTCGTAGGTGTCGATGGTGGCCTCGTGGAGGCGCGCGGGCGGCTCGACGCGCAGCCAGTCCGGGCCTTCCGTCGCGACGGCGCCGAGCTTGCGCAGCTCGGTGGCCATGGCGGCGATCCGATCGGTTTCCTTCACTCGCCAGCTGCCGATGTTGCGCAGGGTGCTGGGGCCATCCGCAAACAATGCGGCGACGGCCAGCACCATCGCGGCATCGGGAATGTGATTGAGATCGGCGTCGAGCGCGCGCAGCTTGCCGGCGCGCTTCACTTCCTCGCCCGCGGTGGCGCTGATCCAGTTCGGACCCATGTCGATCACCGCGCCCATGGATTCCAGCGTGCGCACCAGCGCCACATCGCCCTGGATGCTGTCGCGGCCCGCGCCTTCGACCCGCACCGGTCCGCCCCCTGTGACTCCGCTGATGAGACCTGCCGTCAGGAAATAGGACGCGGAAGATGCGTCCCCTTCAACGCTGATCTCCCCAGGACTCACATAGCGTGCATCCGCCGGAATGCGGAACAAGCTCGCGCCCTCTTCCGCAACCGTGACGCCGAAGCGCTTCATCATGTTCAACGTGATGTGCACGTAGGGCCGGGAAATCAGCTCGCCATCGATGGTGACTTCAGCCGCCTGGCCGCGGAGCGGCAGCGCCATCAGCAGCGCGGTGAGGAACTGGCTCGACACATCTCCGCGAATCGAAACGCGCGTGACCTCACCTGGTCCCTGCGAACCGGGTGGGCCCGGCGGATGGATCGCGAGCGGCGGGTAGCCCTCGTTCCCGAGATAGTCGATGTTTGCACCGACGCGGCGAAGCGCATCGACGAGATCCTTGATGGGGCGCTCGTGCATGCGTGGCAGGCCGGAGAGCCGGTACTCGCCACCCGCGAACGCGAGCGCTGCAGTGAGCGGCCGGAACGCTGTGCCAGCGTTGCCGAGGTAGAGATCAGCCTTGCGCACGCGGAAGGTGCCGCCCGCACCCACGATCGAGAGCGCACTGTCGGCCTCGCCGCGCGGCGTGACGCGTGAAGTCTCCACTCCGAGCTCTTGCAGGGCGCGAAGCATGTATCCGGTGTCGTCGGAGTCGAGCAGGTCGAGAACGCGCGTCGCCCCCTGCGCGAGTGCGGCCAGCAGCAGGATGCGATTCGAGATGCTCTTGGAGCCGGGCAGCCGCACCGTGCCGCTCACGCGGCGGATGGGGGCGAGATCAAGGTGCTCCACGTCTGCTGCCGTCTGCAAACAATCTAGAGGACCGCGCGAGGATACGACCCCAGCACCCGGAAAAGCGAGGCGCGCTTCTTCAGTGCCTCGAGGGCCTTCGCCACCTGCTTGTCCTCCACGTGCCCCTCGATGTCGATGAAGAACACGTAATCCCATTTACGCCTGTGGGACGGGCGGGACTCGATGCGGGTCATGTTCACCTTGTGCCGGGACAACGGCTCCAGCAGGTGAAACAGCGCGCCGGAGGTGTCGGTACGACCGACCGAAATCAGGAGCGTGGTGCGATCGTTACCGCTCGCCTTGAAGAGCTTGCGGCCGAGAACGAGGAAGCGCGTGGTGTTGTCGGCGCGATCTTCGATCTGCGCGGCGAGCATCTTGAGCTTGTACACCTCGGCCGCGGTCTCGCCCGCGATGGCGGCGGTGCCCTTCTCGTCGCGCGCGCGGCGCGCGCCTTCGGCGTTGCTCGAGACGGGCACGCGCTCCACATCGGGCAGGTGCTCGTCGAGCCAGCCGCGGCACTGGGCGAGTGCCTGCGGGTGCGCGCAGATGCGCTTGATCTGATCGAGCGTCGCGAGGTTGCCCATCAGGTTGTGATGGATGCGCAGCTCGACCTCGCCGCAGATCTTCAGCGGCGAGTTGAGGAAGCGATCGAGCGTGTTGTTGACGGTGCCTTCGGTCGAGTTTTCGATGGGCACGACGCCGAAATCCGCATTGGCGGCTTCGACTTCATGGAACACCTCGTCGATGGAGGCGAGCGCGAGCCCCCGCACGGAGTGGCCGAAGTGGCTCATCACCGCGGCCTGCGTGAAGGTGCCTTCCGGGCCGAGGTACGCAACCTTCAGCGGCTCCTGCTGCGCAAGGCAGGCGGACATGATTTCCCTGAAGAGGCGTAGCACCTCCTCATCGCGCAGCGGGCCCTTGTTGCGGGCCTTGGCCATGCGCAGCACCTGCGCTTCTCTCTCCGGGCGATAGAAGTCGACAGTCGTCAGGCCATCTTTCGACTTCGAGATGCCGACGAGCTGTGCGAGTTTCGCGCGCTCGCTGATGAGCGTCTGAATCTTCTCGTCCACGCTGTCGATGCGGGTGCGGATCTTTGCCAGGTCCAGAACCTTGCCCGACGGGTCGACCACGTTGCGTCGTGCATCTGCGGCCGCGGCATCGTTGGCGGTTTTGGCTGAAGGCGGGAGCGCCTCTGCTGCCTTAAGTGAGCCTCTTGCCTTCTTGTTCTTACGCTTGCTGCGCGCCATACCCGTCCAGTCAAACAATGCGTGCGGCGAGCACGCCGTCGATGCTGCGAATCTTCTTCAGGATGTCCTCGCTCACCACGGCATCGGTATCGATGAGCGTGTAGGCGTATTCGCCGCGTGACTTGTTCAGCAGGTCGGCGATGTTGAGATTTGCCGAAGCGAGACAGGTGGAGATCTGGCCCACCATGTTCGGCACATTGCTGTTGGCAATCGCGAGCCGGTTGGAGCCGGACGCCCGCGGCAGCACCGCCTCCGGATAGTTCACGCTGTTGCGGATGTTCCCGTTCTCGAGAAAGTCCTTGAGCGTATCGGCCACCATCACCGCGCAGTTCTCTTCCGCCTCACCCGTGGAGGCGCCGAGGTGCGGCAACGTGACGACCTTCGGGTGATCCTTCAAGCCGTTCTTCGGGAAGTCGCACACATACGCATGCAGTCGCCCATCGTCGAGCGCGGCGATCACTGCCTTGTCATCGACGATCGAGGCGCGCGAGAAATTGAGGATGACGCCGCCCTTCTTCATGAGCTTGAGGCGGGCCGCGTTCACCAGCCCCTTCGTGTCGTTGGTCTGGGGCACGTGCACGGTGACCACGTCGGAGCGTGCAAAGAGATCGTCCAGCGACAGCGCCTGCTCCACACTCGAAGAGAGCTGCCACGCGCGCCGCACGGTGATCTGCGGGTCGTACCCCAGCACTTTCATGCCGAGCGCGAGGGCGGAGTTCGCCACTTCCACGCCGATGGCGCCGAGCCCGATGACGCCGAGCGTGCGCCCGGGAATCTCGAAGCCGACGAATTTCTTCTTGCCCGCCTCGACCGCCTTGTCGATCGCCTCGTCATCGCCTTCGAGCGAGCGCGCGAAATCCCACGCCTGCACGATGTTGCGCGCAGCGAGGAACAGGCTTGCGAGCACCAGCTCCTTGACGGCGTTCGCATTCGCGCCCGGCGCGTTGAACACCGGCACGCCACGCCGGCTCATCTCGGCGACGGGGATGTTGTTGGTGCCCGCACCCGCGCGCCCGATGGCGAGCACGGACGCCGGCACCGTGATTTTGTGCATGTCCGCCGAGCGCACGAGAATGGCGTCGGGATCCGCGATTTCAGGCGCCACGTCGTAGCGCTCACGCGGCAGCCGCGCGAGCCCGCGCGCGCTGATGTTGTTCAACGTCAGGATTTTGTAACGGCTGGCCATAGGCGCATCGACGCTTCCGGAAGGCATCGCAATCAGGGAGCGCGCGATATTAGCAGCCTCGATCGCCGGGCGGCGCGAGGACGCGCCACCCGGCTCGAAGAAACCTCAGCCTTGAGGCGTATCCGACGGCGGCGTGCTGGACGACGGTGCGTCCGATGCCGGCGTGTCGGAGGATGGCGTATCGCTCGGCGTGGCCGAGGAGGCCTCGCTGGTCTCGCTGCTACCCGTGCCGCTGCCGGTGCCCGCGCCCCCTTCGGAGCCCTCACCTTCCGCGGCACCCTCGAGCGATTCGTCGATGCGCTCGATGCCCACGAGGCGCTCGCCCTCGCCGAGGCGCATGAGGCGAACCCCCTGCGTGTTTCGACCCACCACCGAGATTTCATCCACGGGCGTGCGCACCAGCGTGCCGGTGGAGCTGATGAGCATCACTTCCTGGCCCGGGGTCACCTGAAGCGCTGCCACGGTGCCGCCGTTGCGATCCGTGGTCTGGAGCGCGATGACGCCCTGGCCGCCGCGCCCGTGCACCGGGAAGTCATCGAGCGGGGTCAGCTTGCCGTAGCCATTCTCCGAGGCGGTGAGGATGTTGCCCTCGCCGACCACGATGAGCCCGACGACCTCATGCCCTTCCCCGAGCTTGATGCCGCGGACACCCGCCGCTTCGCGCCCCATCGGGCGCACTTCGCTCTCGTTGAAGCGGATGGACTTGCCACCGCTCGACACGAGCAGGATCTCCTTCGTGCCATCGGTGAGCCCGACGCCCACGAGCTTGTCGCCCTCGGCGAGATCGAGCGCGATGATGCCCGTGGTGCGCGGACGCGAGAACGCGGTCAGCGGGGTCTTCTTCACCGTGCCCTGGCTCGTGGCCATGAACACGAAGTGCTGCTCGTCGTACTGCTTCACCGGCAGCACGGCGTTGATCTTCTCGCCCTCTTCGAGCGGCAACAGATTGACCATGGGTTTGCCGCGTGCCCCGCGACCTGCCTGGGGCAGCTCGTAAACCTTCAGCCAGTAAACCTTGCCGCGGTTCGAGAAACACAGAACGGTGTCATGAGTGTGTGCCACGAATAGTTTCTCCACGAAATCTTCGTCCTTGACTGCCGTAGCGGCCTTGCCTCGGCCGCCTCGACGCTGGGTCTGGTACTCCGTGACCGGTTGCGACTTGGCGTAACCGGCGTGCGAGAGCGTAACGACGACATCCTGCGGCTCAATCAGGTCTTCCGTGCTGAGATCGAGATGATCCCGATTGATCTCGGTGCGGCGCGCATCGCCATACTGCTCGCGCACCTCGACGAGCTCATCGCGGATCACCTGTGTGAGCCGTTCCGGGCGCGCCAGGATGTCGCTCAGGTCTGCAATGCGCACCAGCAGCTCTTTGAACTCTTCGATGATCTTGTCCTGCTCGAGCCCCGTGAGGCGGTGCAGGCGCATATCGAGAATGGCCTGGACCTGGTCTACGGACAACCGATAGCCAGCACCATTCATGCCGAAGTCGGCGGCGAGCCCGTTCGGGCGCGTGGAAATCGCGCCGGCCCGCTCGAGCAGCTGCGGCACGATGCCCGCCGGCCACGTGCGCGCCATGAGGCCCTCGCGCGCGACCGCCGGCGACGGAGCCGCGCGAATGAGCGCGATGACTTCGTCGATGTTCGCGAGCGCAATGGCGAGACCTTCGAGGATGTGGGCCCGCTCGC
>JBDZVF010000497.1:0-4297 GCA_040255575.1 Pseudomonadota bacterium
TCATCTTGTCGAGCAGGAACTCGATCGCGGCGAGCTCGTCCATCGGGTGCAGCAGCTTGCGCAGGATCCACATCTTCGCAAGCTCGCTCTGGTCCGTGATGAGCTCTTCCTTACGCGTGCCCGAACGGTTGATGTTCACCGCAGGGAACACACGCTTCTCGGCGATGCGGCGATCCAGATGGATTTCGCTGTTACCGGTGCCCTTGAACTCCTCGTAGATCACGTCGTCCATCTTGGACCCCGTGTCGATGAGCGCAGTGGCGAGAATCGTGAGGCTGCCGCCCTCTTCGATGTTGCGCGCGGCGCCGAAGAAGCGCTTCGGGCGCTGTAGCGCGTTCGCATCCACACCGCCGGTCAGCACCTTGCCGGATGACGGCACCACCGTGTTGTACGCACGGGCGAGACGCGTGATCGAGTCGAGAAGAATGACGACATCCTTCTTGTGCTCGACGAGACGCTTCGCCTTCTCGATGACCATCTCGGCCACCTGCACGTGACGCGCCGCCGGCTCGTCGAAGGTCGACGAGACGACTTCGCCCTTCACCGTGCGTTGCATCTCCGTGACTTCCTCTGGCCGCTCGTCGATGAGCAGCACGATGAGATAGACCTCGGGATGGTTGTGGGTGATCGCGGTGGCGATGTTCTGCAACAGCATCGTCTTGCCGGCTTTCGGCGGGGAGACGATGAGGCCGCGCTGACCCTTGCCGATCGGCGCGACGAGATCGATCGTGCGGGCCGTCAGGTCTTCCGTCGAGCCGTTGCCGCGCTCGAGTTTCAGGCGCTTGGTCGGATGGAACGGCGTCAGGTTCTCGAACAGCACCTTGTTGCGGGAGCTGTCCGGCGAATCGAAGTTGATCTCGCCGACCTTCAGCAGCGCGAAGTAGCGCTCGCCATCCTTCGGCGGGCGGATGAGGCCCGAGATGGTGTCGCCGGTGCGCAGGTTGAAGCGGCGGATCTGGCTGGGACTCACATAGATATCGTCCGGGCCCGCAAGGTAGGAGCCGTCGGCCGAGCGCAGGAAGCCGAAGCCATCCTGCAGGATCTCGAGCACGCCATCCCCGTAGATGTTCTCCCCCTGGCGCGCGTGCGCTTTCAGGATGGAGAAGATGATGTCCTGCTTGCGGGAGCGGGCCAGGTTCTCCAGGCCCATCGATTCGGCCACCTTCACGAGCTCATGAATAGGCTTTGCCTTGAGCTCGGTGAGGTTCATCTGGCTGCGCGATTGCGTCAGCTCAGCGGGACTGATGATTTCGCTGTCGTCGGCGTCGAAGGGCTCCGCCTCGTGCATCATCTCGTCTTGACGGCCGCCGTTGTTACCCCGGTTGCCATCGCGGTTTCCGTCCCGCATGCCGCCGCCGCCGTGGCGGGGTCCCTTGGGCCGATTACGGCCCTGATTGCCTAGATAACCTCTCACGGGTTCCCCTGCCGCTGCGGGGCTACGTCGAGATTGCTGTCCAGGAAGGCGGCGAGCTGGGATTTGGATACCGCGCCGACTTTCTGGGCCTCCACCGTGCCGTTCTTGAAGAGGATGAGGGTCGGAATACCGCGGATGCCGAACTTGGGCGGCGTCTGGGGGTTCTCGTCGATGTTCAGCTTGGCCACCTTGATCTTGTCGCCGTATTCGGCGGCGATCTCATCCAGGATGGGGGCGATCATCTTGCAGGGGCCGCACCATTCGGCCCAGAAATCCAGCAGCACGGGCTTCTCGGACTTCAGGACGTCCTGGGAGAACGTGGCATCCGTGGTGTGCACGATATGCGGGCTACTCACGCGGTTTAACCTCCGGTGGGAAGGGGTTCGTGGAAGATGGGTTGTAGAAAGACAGGCCACCCGAGGGTCATCGTCGGAAGGGGATGGACACGACTTTTGCAAGCTATGCAAAAAAAGCCGTGCCAGAGATACCCGTCAAACGGTTACACTACGAGGTGTTTAGCCTTAGGGAGTTTGAATCTGGGAATCGGAATGCGGGTGTGAATGCCCGCGTTGTTGAGTCACTTTGTAGCGCTTCCGAATCGCTTTTTCAAGCCCTCCTGAGATCGTCAACCCTGTCATCGGCCCATTGATGAGTGAAGTCAGTACCAGTTTTACAAGCTTTGATTCTCTAAACCTCGACCCTTCATTGGCGCAGGGTATCCAGGACGCCGGATTCCGCAATTGCACGCCTATCCAGGCGCAGACATTGCCGATCGCATTGACCGGCCGGGACGTTGCCGGGCAGGCACAGACCGGCACCGGCAAGACCGCGGCGTTCCTGATCGCGCTGTACCAGACCCTGCTCAAGAATCCGCCAGCGCCCGGTCGCAAACCGAGCTCCATCCGCGCCATCGTGGTCGCCCCGACTCGCGAGCTCGCTGTCCAGATTTTCAACGACGCCGAAATACTCGGAAAACACACGGGTTTGAAGAACGCCGTGGTGTTCGGTGGCGTTGATTATGAAAAACAGCGCAAGACCGTGGCGGATGGCGTCGATGTGCTGATCGGCACGCCGGGCCGGCTCATCGACTACATGAAGCAACACGTGTTCGACATGCGACACGCGCAGGTGCTCGTGCTGGATGAAGCCGATCGCATGTTCGATCTCGGCTTCATCGCAGACATCCGCTACATCCTGCGGCGGCTGCCGCCGCCGACTGAGCGGCTCTCAATGCTGTTCTCCGCGACGCTCTCCCATCGCGTGCTCGAGCTCGCGTACGAGCACATGAACAATCCAGAGCTCGTGCGCATCGAGCCGGACAAGATGACGGTCGATCGCGTGCGGCAGATCATGTACTACCCCGCGATGGAGGAGAAAGTTCCGCTCCTGATCGGACTGCTCCGTCACCACGAAGCTCGTCGCACGATGGTGTTCGTGAACACCAAGCGCGCGGCCGAGCGGCTCGAGAGCATCCTCAACGCGAACGGCTTCCACGCGCAGGCGCTGTCTGGGGATGTGCCTCAGCAGAAGCGGCTGCGCTTCCTTCGGGAGTTCCACAACGGCGAACTCGCGGTGCTCATCGCCACGGATGTCGCGTCTCGCGGGCTGCACATTCCGGATGTCAGCCACGTCTTCAACTTCGATCTGCCGCAGGACGCAGCGGATTACGTGCACCGTATCGGGCGCACCGCGCGCGCGGGAGCTGAAGGGGATGCCATCAGCTTTGCGTGCGAGGAGTACGCGGTGTCACTGCCGGAGATTGAGGATTACATCGGGTACAAGGTGCCCTCTGCGCCCATTACACCCGAGATTCTTGCTACCGACGTGAAGGCGGGAGAACACACTTCGGGTCACTCACACCAGGGACGTGGCGGGCGGCCTCACGGTGGCGGCCGGCGGCCACCCCGGCGTGGGGGTCGCGGAGGTGGAAAACAAGGCGGGGGCGGTGGCAGCCGCCATCACGGCCCGCGCAATTAGTGCATGGACGAGTAGTGCATCGACGAGGCCGACGTCGATGCGCGCAGGCGTGAGCCGCTTCCCGTAGCTACGCCTGGGCAGCCGTTCTATTTGAGGCTGTCGTTGAAGTCCGAGACCTGATCGGCCGTGAGGTGATTCTCATCGTGAATGCGCGGCGCGCCCGAGCTATCGGGCCGGCGCAGCGCGTAGACCCAGCGGATGCCGGCTGCGCGCGCGGCACGCACCACCGTCGGGCTGTCATCGATGAAGATCGTGCGGTCGGGGTCGAATGGCTCCGTCTTTCTTGCCGCTGACCAAAACGCCGGATCCTCCTTCGGTGCCCCGAACATGTGCGAGCTGTACACCGCGTCGAAGTACCGGGTGACTCCCGTGCGCTCGTCCTTTATGCGCAACGCTTCCGGATGCGCATTGGTCATCAGCACCACTCGTTTGCGCCTGGCCCGAAGCCGCTGCAGGAACTCCTCTGCGCCGGGCAGCCAGCCGATGCGCTCACCCGCTGCACGCTTGAGCGCCGGCACATCGAGGCCCAGCTCGCGGCTCCAGTAGTCGACGCAGTACCAGTTGAGCGTGCCTTCGCACGCCTTGAAGCGCGGTTTCAGCTGCTCCCGCGCCTCGTCCGGCTGCAGGGAGCGCGGGGCGCCATACATCGCGGGGATGTGGTGCCACCAGAAGAACGTGTCGAAGGCGAGATCGAGAAGCGTGCCGTCGAGGTCGAGCAACACGGTATCGATACGGTTCCAATCGGGAGTCAGGACCGCTCGGGACGGCTGACCGGCGGGGGAGGATTGACGCGGCGGACTCATCGGCATGCGCCTATCATAGGGGCGCGTCCAGCCAATGCCAGCCGGCCGTGGCGCCCGCCCCTCGGGTTGGCTAAGCTACGGCCCCGCCTGATAAATCAGGCGT
>JBDZVF010000498.1:0-4292 GCA_040255575.1 Pseudomonadota bacterium
AGATACCAAGTCGAACAGCGAGTTCTTCGAGGCGATGAAGCGCTGAAGACAGCGGGGCCGGCAGTCACGCGCCGGCCCGAACGTCGCCGCGCGGCGTCGGCTCAGCTGCCGGCGCGAACCTGACTCTCTGCTGGAGGCCGCGAGAAACATGCGCGGCCCGACACGCCGCCGCCGAGGCGAATAGCGCCGAACCCACTCCATCTGGCGATAGCTCGCGCGCTCGCGACCGGCTGCTGCACACATGGCAGCGCGGCGCCAACCCGGTCGCAATTTGCACGGTGGCGGGTGTGTGCTCCTTCACACTCTCCCAGTCTCATTCCAGCGACGCTGGCGCTGAAATAGCGCATGTACGAAGATGCCGCGCTTCTCTCGTCGGGAGTCTTCGCATGCGAATCTGGCTCGCGCCCGCCGCGACGCTCTTCGTGCTGAATGCCGTGGCCAGCGTGGCCCTCGCCCAGGAAGGCGATTCGCCGCGTTCGCCGCCGCCGCGCGAGCTGCTGCAGCCTCCGAAGAAGGGCCTGCAGGCGAGCCCCATCACGGACCGATTCGCGCTGCGCCTGTCGTACTTCCAGCCGAGCATCGACACGTTTCTGCGCCTCGACCGCAGCGACACCGGCCGCGCCGGCACCAACCTCAATGTCGAGAACGACCTCGGGCTCGATGACAGCGCGAACATGTTTCGCGCGGAAATGATCATCCGCCTGCGCGAGAGAAACCGTTTGCGTGTCGACTACTTCAAGACCACTCGCTACGGCGACAAGGTGCTGAACCAGACGATCAACTTCGGGGACCAGACGTTCCAGGTCGCCGACCGCGCCCAGACCTCGCTCGACTACCGCGCGCTCGGGCTCACCTACACGCGCTCAGTGCTGTACTTCGATCGCTTCGAGCTCGGTGTGGGTCTCGGCATCGCACTGCTGGAAGGGCATGCGAAGGGCGAAGTGGTCGCGCGAAACATCCGCGAGAAGGAAGACGGGGTGGCGCCGTACCCGACCCTCGCGCTCGACACGACGTGGCGTATTTCCAAGCGCTGGTCGCTCAACGCGCGTGCGCAAACCTTCACGGCGCATCTCACGGATTTCACCGGATCGCTGTCGGATTACCACGGCGATATCCAGTACCGCTGGCGGCGTAACTTTGCATTCGGGCTCGGCTACACGTCGCTGCGCATCCGCGCGGAGTCCACGGATACGGACAACATGCCCGGCAAATTCAATCAGGATATCGAGGGTCCGGAGCTCTTCATTCGCGCCAGCTTCTGATCTGGCGATTCGAGATTTCTGGCGCGCCCGGGCGAGGTGCCCGGGCGCCTGTGTTATGCCGTGGCGAGACCTTTGATCGCCTGCGCCTGCCGCGCATGTTGCTGCCATGTCGCGCGGGCTCGCGCGAGGCGCGCTGGCGGGACGGTCGCATCTTCCATCAGCTCGAAGAACTCTTTGCGAGCGAGCAGCGCCGAAGCGATGGATCTGCAGTACTGCTGGGCGATCCAGGAAACCGGTTTGTTGATCTTCATGTCTGGCCTCATCCCCAGTGGGTTTTTCTGATGGGGCTTGTTGCAACGCGCGTGCCAACTCTCCCGGAAGCTGCCGCGCGGCGCGTGCCGGCCGTTCTGACATGAACGGAGGGCTCTCCTGACCTGTGGCGGTGCACGCGCCGCCGTTAATGCCGCCCCGACGGGCGCAAGTTTCATGTCGGCCCGACATGCGGCTGCACGATTTGCAGTGACTGTAGGACAGCCTGAAGGTCAGGACGCTCGCTTGCTGATGGAACACCCCGATGCCATGCGGATTAATCGGGCACGACCCAACAGGCAATCGGGAGTGAAGGTATGAATATTCTGATCTGGCTGGTAATCGGTGGCGTGATTGGCTGGCTTGCGAGCCTCGTAATGCGCACAGACGGCCAGCAGGGAATCCTGCTCAACATCGTGGTCGGCATCGTCGGCGCGTTGCTGGGTGGGTGGCTGATCAGTCCGTTGGTGGGCGCTTCCACCATCAACCAGGGCAACCTGAGCCTGGCCGGTCTCGGCGTTTCGTTCCTGGGCGCGGTCATTCTGCTCGCCATCGTGAATCTTTTCCGCCGCGGCCGCGTTCGCTGACAGTGATCTGCGGGCGGATGGAGAACAGGCGCCGGTAGCGTGGACGCTGCCGGCGCCGGAGCCTTTCTCTACGCTCCGAAAAATCATATTCCCACCGCCGTGCAGCTACGGCTTGATTCGTAACGCGGCGACCGCCGCGCGCAGGTTCTCCAGAGTCGCTTTCTCAGGTGCGATGGGCTCGCCGGCCGCGAGGGTGATCCTTGCCAGATAGCGGCGGGGAAGTCGCGTCCACACCGACGGCGCAAAACGCGAGAACATCGACCCCCACAGGTTCGACAACGCCAGCGGAATCACGGGCACGGGCGTCTCCTTCAGGATGCGCAGCATGCCCGCGCGGAACTCCGCGATTTCCCCGTCCTTCGTCAGGTGGCCCTCCGGGAAAATGCACACCAGCTCGCCCGCGCGCAGCTGCCTCGCGACGACTTCGAAGGCGCGCTCGTAGGTTTGCGGGTCCTGTTTCTGCGGCGCGACCGGGATCGCCTTCATGCCTCGGAAAATCGTGTTGAGCAGCGGGATGCGGAAGATCGACGCCTCCATGATGAAGCGGATCGGCCGGGGGCAGGCCGCCGAAATCACGATCGGATCGACGAAGCTCACGTGATTGCAGATGAGCAACGCCGGCCCGCGCTCGGGGATGCGATCGATCCCTTCCACCCGCAGCCGGTAGATCACATGGATGAGCAGCCACGAGAGGAATCGAAGCAGGAACTCGGGCACGAGCGTGTAGATGTAGATTGCGATGACGCCATTCATGACCGCCACCGCGATGAACAACTGCGGAATCGTGAGCCCGCTGTGCAGAGCCGCCGCGCCAAAGAGCGCCGCGACGACCATGAAAAGCGCATTGATGATGTTCGTGGCGCTGATGACGCGGGAGACGACCTCGGCTCGGGAACGTTGCTGGATCAGCGCGTAGAGCGGCACGATGAAGATGCCGCCGAAGATACCGATGAGCCCGATATCCATCAGCATGCGCCACGAGCCCGGCTGGTCGAGAAATGCGCGAGCAGTCAGCGGCTCGTGCGGCGCCGCTGCTGCGCCCGTGGGCGAGCCCAATGCGAGATCCAGCGCGAACACGGTGAGGCCGATGGAGCCGAACGGCACGAGGCCGATTTCCACCTTGCCGCCAGACAGCTTTTCACATAGCAGCGAGCCGACGCCGACTCCAGCCGAGAAGACGAACAGGAAAACGGTAACGACCTGCTCCGACCCGCCCAGCACTGATTTCACGAACAGCGGCAACTGCGCGAGCACCAGCGCGCCGTAAAACCAGAACCACGAGTTGCCGAGCACCGAGAGGAACACGGTGCGGGACTCCCGCGCGGCGCGGATCGATCCCATCGAGGAGCGCCACAGACTCCAGTCGATGCGTAATGTCGGATCGGAGGGCGCGGTGCGCGGCATGATGAGACTGAGCACGAGACCCGCGGCAGCGATTGCCACGAGCGCCGCGACGATGGTGCCGGTGCCGTGGCTCGCCGCGAGCACGCCACCCGCGAGCGTGCCCAGCAGGATGGCCAGGAACGTGCCCATCTCGAGCAGCGCATTACCGCCGATGAGCTCGGCAGGCTGAAGAATCTGCGGCAGCAGGCCGTACTTTGCCGGCGCGAAGAAGGTCGAGTGCACACCGAGCATGAAGAGCGCCGACAACAGGATCGACAGGTTGCCCGATGCGAGCCCGATGCCGGCGAGCCCCATGATCAGGATCTCGGTGGCCTTGACCACCTGCACCACCCGGGACTTGTCGAAGCGATCCGCGATCTGTCCCGCCAGGCCCGAGAAGAGCAGATAGGGAAGGATGAAGAGGCCGCCCGCGAGGTTCGTCAGCAGCTCCGGCTGCATCGACGTGCTGAGCGAGCCGCCGAACGTGATCAGGATGAGGAGAACGTTGCGGTAGAGATTGTCATTGAACGCGCCGAGCGCCTGAGCGCCGAAGAACGGCAGGAAACGTCGCTGACGCAGGAGACGGAACTGGTTCGGTGCGCTCATGGGGGCCGCAGGATAGCGGCTGAGCTTCACCCTCGCACTGGCGTGCGCGCGGTCTCACTCACTGATACCGGAAGACGCGCGTCGTGAATCGCGGCCAGGGCGCGGCCGCCGCCGACTACTTCCCGCGCGACGCGGCGCGCTCGCGCTCCACCGCTCGATGACCGATGTCCCGGCGATACTGCAGGCCGTTCCAGTGAATCACATC
>JBDZVF010000499.1:0-4288 GCA_040255575.1 Pseudomonadota bacterium
CCGGCTCACGTACAAGCGGCGCAATCACGACAACCTGCACGTGCGCGGCTACAAGGAAGAGGGCACGACCACCATGCCTTTCGACATGACGGTGCTGAACGATCTCGATCGCTTCCACCTCGTGATCGATGTGGTGGAGCGCGTGCCGAGGTTGCAGAAGCGTTCCGCCGGGCTGATCCAGCTGATGCTCGAAAAGCTCATCCAGCACCGGCATTACGTGAACACTTACGGCGATGACATGCCGGAGGTGAAGAACTGGAAGTGGCCCGGCACCGAAGTGCATCGGGACGTCGCGCCCGAGAAGGAACAGGAGTAGGCCGACGCATGGCTCGCGATCCGTTGCCGGTGCTCATCCTCAACACGGGGTCGTCCACCTTCAAGTGGACGCTGTTCAATGACGACGGCCAGTTCCTGGGCGCCGGCACTGAGGAGTGGGAGGCGGAAGACGCGTTGACCCGCAAGGCTCAGATCGAAACGCGGCTTCGCGCGATTCCATCCTGCAAGGCGGTGGGCCATCGCATCGTGCATGGCGGCCTCGCGTTCGAAGATTCGGTGGTCGTGGACGACGCAGTTCGTCGCGAGCTCGAGACCCTGCTGACGCTCGATCTCCTCCACATGCGGCCGGCGCTGTGCGCACTCGATGCTGCGCGTGAGGCGTTCTCCCAGGCGCTCCACGTGGCCGCGTTCGATACGGCTTTCCACCGCACCTTGAGCAAGGCGGCCGCCGGTTATGCGCTACCGACCGACTGGACGCAGCGCTGGGGTTTACGCCGTTTCGGCTTCCACGGGCTGAGCGTGTCGTGGAGTGTCGATTGGGCGCGCCAGCACCTGCAGCCGTTTCCGCAAAGGCTCGTGGTAGCGCATCTGGGCAGTGGCTGCTCGGTTACCGCGGTGCTGGACGGTCGTTCCATCGACACTTCCATGGGCTTCACACCTCTCGAAGGCCTCATGATGGCCACCCGCGCAGGTTCGGTGGACCCTGGTCTGCTGCTTTACCTGCAGCGCCAGCAGGGCGTTTCCGCGCTCGAGCTGGAAGATGTGCTGACCAACCAGTCGGGTCTCCTCGGCGTATCCGGCGTTTCCGGCGATATACGTGAAGTGCAGAAAGCCGCAGACGCTGGCAACTCCAATGCATGGCTTGCTTACGATCGCTTCATCTTTTGCGCGCGTCGTGCGGTTGGGGCGGCGGCCGGCGTGCTCGGCGGCATCGATGCGCTCGTGTTCACCGGCGGTATTGGCGAGCACAACCCGCGCGTGCGTCGTGACATCGCTGCAGCTTTCGATGGTCTCGAGCTCGATGCGAGTGCCGATGGAGACGAAGGTCTCATCTCATCTGCGGGCAGCCGCGTGCGTGCCGCGGTGGTGAAGGCGCGCGAGGATCTCGTGCTCCTGCGTGAAGTGCGCCGCTTCTCGACTCTGAGCGCAATGTAACGGTCCAGTCCCTCGGATTCAGTCGGGCGCCCGTTTCACTGCGGCTTGCGGCGTGGCGTAAGCGCTCTCCGCCTGCGCGCGGCTCGCACGATGGATCAGCGACACCGCTTCGGCCCGCCGATGCACTCCAAGCTTCGCGAGCAGGCTGTGCACGTGGTTCTTCACCGTGGGCAGCTCGATGCCGAGGTTGCGCGAGATCATCTTGTTCGACAGGCCATCCTGCAGCAGGCGCAGGATCTGCGCCTCGCGCGCCGTGAGCCCGACGACCGGATCGGGGGTGCTGCGGCTGTGGGAGAGCGTCGCGATGTGCCGGAACAGAAAGCCCGCGATTCGCGGTGAGCAGCGCAGCTCGCCCCGGGCCACCGCATGCAGCGCTTCGAACGCGTCGTCGAGCGAGCCGCCCCGCGGCACATACCCGGCGATGCCGATCTCCGCGCAGGCAATGATCTCTGCCTCCACTTCCGGCATGCCGAGTGCCACGATGCGCGTGTCGCGCGACACGCGGGGTATCTGCTTCGCCACCGCGAACGCATCCACCATCGCCATGTCCAGGAGCACGATGTCGGGCGCCAGGCGCTCCACGTGCCTCAGTGTGTCTTCCGCGCCTGAAGCGGTGCCGACGAGATCGATGCCGCTGGCTCCGCGAAAAGCCCGTTCCAACGCATCCCGGTAGAGCCGGATTTCGCTGGCTACGATGACCCGGATGGCTTTGCTGCCGATATTGTTGTTCGCCTCCATGCCTGCGAGACGCTCCCCTTGTGGCCGGCCCCCTCGGCGCGCGTGGCTGCCGTCATTTTGTAATGGCGCTTCCTGCGCGACGTGCAATCACTGCCGCTGACGATACGACGTTCGGGAACGCTGTCAATTAAACGAAGGTCATGCAGACGTGATTCGTTCGCTGGCCGGTGGCTCCGCCGGCGCGTTTCGACTCTCCGTGCAATGCAGGCGCGTCCAGCTGAATCCATGGATTCAGCTGGACTTCCGTCCGAGTGCGCGCCCTCAGGGGGTCACTGTCAGAGTGGCCGATTTCAGCTCCGTGGAGTTCGGCCCCACCATTATGTGGAACTCGCCCGGCTCCACGACGCGCTTCATGTCCTTGTCCCATAGCGCGAGCGCATTCGAGTCCAGCATGAGAGTGACGGTTGTCGATGCGCCCGGCGCGAGCGTGACGCGCTTGAAGCCTTTCAGCTCCTTCTTCGGGCGGGTAACGCTGCTGACCACGTCGCGCAGATAGAGCTGCACGACCTCGTCACCCGCGAGTTTGCCGGTGTTGCGCACGTCGACACTCACGGTGACGGAGCCGTCTTTCGGAATCTGCGTGGCGGAAAGCCTCGGCGCGCCGATCTCGAACGTCGTATACGAAAGCCCGAAACCGAAGGGAAAGAGGGGATCTTTCGAGTCGAAGAGATAGCCGCGATGGGCGCTGGGCTTTTCGTTGTAGGTGAGCGGCAGCTGCCCGACGGAGCGTGGAATCGTCACAGGCAGCTTGCCGCCGGGGTTCGCGTCCCCGAACAGGATATCGGCCATCGCCGTGCCGCCTTCCTGCCCGAGATACCAGCCTTCGAGCAGAGCATTGGCCTTCTCCGCGACCTCGCTCACCGCCTGCGGCCGGCCGTTGATGAGCACCACGACCACGGGTTTGCCGAGCGCGAAAAGTGCACGCGCCAGCTCGTTCTGCTCGCCCACGAGCTCGAGAGACGTGGCATCGCCGAGATGGTTGTCGGCCCAGGCCTCGCGGCTCGTCGCGGCCGTGCCGCCGATGGCAAGCACGATAGCGTCCGCGCCCTGCGCGACCTGCACAGCCTCGGCGATGCGTTTGCGATTCTCCGCGGGATCGGCGAGCACGACCTCGTCCTCGTTCCAGTCACCCTTGTCGGTGATGCGGACTCCTTCCGCGGTAACGACCTTCACCTTCGTGCCGAGCTTCGTGCGGATGCCATCGAGGATGCTGACGGTGTGCCGCGGGATGTTGGAATAGCCGCCGAGGCGTGCGACCGCCGCGTTCGGGCCGATGACCGCAAGCGTCTTGAGCGACTGCGCGCGCAGCGGCAGCGTGCCGTCGTTCTTCAGGAGCACGACGGCCTTGCGCGCGGCTTCGGTCGCGAGCGCGCGGGCCTCGGCGTTGTCCGTGATTTCCTGCGCGTACTTCACATCGGCATAGGGTTGCTCGAAGACACCCGAGAGGAACTTGAGCCTCAGCATGCGTCGCACGGCCTGATCGATGTCGGCCTGGCTGACGAGCCCTGTGGCGAGCGCTTCCGGCAGCTTCGAGAAGGCGTTGCCGTCGGGCAGATCGGCGTCCACACCGGCTTTCAGCGCGCGGGCGCCCGCATGCACGAGGTCAGGCTCCACTGAGTGCAGGCGCTGCAGATCGTCGATGCCCCAGTAGTCGCTGACGACGGCGCCATCGAAGCCCATTTCCTTGCGGAGAACCTGATTCAGCAGCCAGTTGTTCGCGTGCGAAGGCACGCCGTCGATCTCGTTATACGAGGGCATCACTGCCTGCGCGTGGCCGCGCTTCACCGCTGCCTCGAAAGGCGGAAAGAAGAACTCACGCAGCACCCGCTCGGAAATGCTTGCGGGGCCGACGTTGGTGCCTCCCTCGGGTTGGCCGTGGCCTGTCATGTGCTTCAGCGTCGCGAGCACATGGCCCTTGCCGACGGGCAGCGAATCACCCTGGAAGCCCCGCACGGCGGCTACACCGAGCTCCCCCACGAGATAGGGATCTTCGCCGTAGGTCTCCTCGATTCGGCCCCATCGCGGGTCGCGCCCGACGTCCACCACCGGGGCGAGCACCAGCTGCGCGCCGCGTGCGCGAATCTCGCGCGCGACCACGGTGAATACCCGAGTGAGCAGC
>JBDZVF010000500.1:0-4287 GCA_040255575.1 Pseudomonadota bacterium
AGACCTCTGCGATAACGCCGAACTCGGTCTGCAGGATTTCGGCAGCGGCTTCCACTTCCCTCAGGATGGCACCGCTTCCCAGCAGCCGCACTCTCGCGCCCTCCCCTTCGCCCACCGTGCGCAGCCGGTAAATGCCCTTCAGAATCCCGTCCTGTACTCCGGGCGGCATGGCGGGCTGCAGGTACTTCTCGTTCATCAGCGTGATGTAGTAGAAGAGATCTTCCTTCGCCCCGAACATCCGCCGCAAGCCATCCTGGATGATCACGGCCAATTCGTAGCCATAGCACGGGTCATAGGTAATGCAGTTGGGAATCGTGGAGAAGAGGACGTGGCTGTGCCCGTCCTGGTGCTGCAACCCCTCCCCGTTCAAAGTCGTACGTCCGGATGTGCCGCCCAACAAGAAACCGCGGGTGCGACTGTCACCCGCTGCCCACGCGAGATCACCCACACGCTGGAAACCGAACATCGAGTAGTAGATATAGAACGGAATCAGCGTGAGACCGTGCGTGCTGTACGCAGTGGCGGCGGCCAGCCAGGAAGAAAACGCACCTGCCTCGGTGATGCCTTCCTGGAGCACCTGGCCATCCTTCGCTTCGCGGTAGGCACTGAGCTGGTCCGCGTCCAGCGGCTCATAGAGCTGACCGCTCGCCGAATAGATTCCGACCTGGCGAAACATCCCCTCCATGCCAAACGTTCTCGCCTCATCGGGCACGATCGGCACCACCCGTTTGCCGATCTTCTTGTCGCGCAATAGCACCGCCAGGATGCGCGTGAACACCATCGTCGTCGAGTTCTCGCGCTCACCCGAACCGGCCAGTTGTTGCGAGAACGCTTCCAGCGCGGGTAGCTCGAGCTCCTCTTGCGTCACAACCCGGTGGGGAACGGGCCCACCAAGCTTCTCCCGCCGAGTGCGCAGGTACGCCGCCTCCGGAGAATCCTCCGGCGGTCGATAGAACGAGACGTTCGCAAGATCCTGATGGCTCAGCGGGATGCCAAACCGATCGCGAAAGAGCGCAATCGAATCGGCCGTCAGCTTCTTGACCTGATGGGTATCGTATTCCGCCTCGACTGCGGAACCCATGCCATAGCCCTTGACCGTCTTCGCCAGGATGACCGTCGGCTGACCGACATGGTGAACGGCCTCGAAATAGGCGGCATAGACCTTGAATGGATCATGCCCGCCGCGGTTCAGGCGCATGATGTCCTCATCGGAGAGGTGCTCCACGAGTTTCAGCAACTCGGGGCTTTTCCCGAAGAAGTGGGCGCGCGCATAGCCTCCGCCCTTCGCCTTGTAGTTCTGGTATTCCCCATCCACGGCTTCGTCGGCACGCCGCTGCAAGGCGCCCGTGGTGTCTCTTGCGAATAGCGGATCCCAGAGCCGGCCCCAGATCACCTTGATCACGTTCCACCCGGCGCCACGAAAGAGGCTCTCGAGCTCCTGGATGATCTTGCCGTTTCCCCTGACGGGCCCGTCGAGGCGCTGCAGGTTGCAGTTGATGACGAATATCAGGTTGTCGAGATGCTCTCGGGCCGCGAGAGAAAGCGCGCCAAGCGACTCGGGCTCGTCACATTCGCCATCACCGAGGAAGACCCATACCTTGCGATCGCCCATCTTTACCAGGCGGCGATTGTCGAGGTACTTCATGATGTGCGCCTGGTAAATCGCCTGCAGCGGCCCCAGCCCCATGGATACGGTCGGGAACTGCCAGTAGTCGGGCATCAGCCATGGGTGCGGATAAGACGATAGACCGGTGCCGTCTACCTCACGGCGAAAGTTCTCGAGTTGCTCCTCACTCAGCCGCCCCTCGAGAAACGACCGCGCATAGATCCCCGGCGCGCTGTGACCCTGGAAATAAACGAGGTCCGCCCGGCGCGTCTCGGTCTCACCCCGGAAAAAATGATTGAAGCCCACGTCGTACAGCGTGGCCGCCGAGGCAAATGTCGACACGTGTCCGCCGAGATCGCCAGGCTGACTGTTCGCGCGAAGTACCATCGCCAACGCATTCCATCGCGTCATGGAGCGTATTCGACGCTCCATGAACATATCGCCTGGCATCGAAGCCTCGCGCTCTACCGGGATGGTGTTCCGGTACGGCGTGGTGATCGGGTATGGGAAGCGCCCGTCGGTCCGCGCCATGCGGTCCGACAGTTGCCGCAACAAGAAGGTGGCGCGTTCGACGCCTTCGTGTGCGAGCACAGAGTCCAGGGACTCCAGCCACTCACGTGTTTCAGTGGGGTTATTGTCCTGTGGCAGTTTCGAATCGTTCACGGGCCACCTCGTGGGATCGGACCGCCCCGAACATTGCGTGCCCCGTACGGAGCCTCAAGTGCTGGACGTGAGCCTCATCGGCTGCCCCTCACGCGGCTCGCCTCAACGGTTTCATGCGCCGGCGTTGCACGGCGCGTCGCACAGCCTTCTCGATCCCTGCCAGGGCGCCATCGACCGCAACGTTGAGCGACGCGTCCCGGTGTTCGAACACGACGCTCGGCAAGCCACTCAGCACGACTTTGATCCGACAGGCGTGATCGACGCCACCGCGCGGTCCGTTCAGGTCTTCCGTCCGGACGCTGACACGCTCGATGGTGTCCGCGAATTTGCCGAGCCGTCTGCCCAGCTTGCGCCGGATGTAAGCGCGGTTTTCCGGGCTGAGCTCGCCGTCGGCTGCGCGAATGTATGCGGAGATCTCCGAGGGTTCCTCAGGAGCACCCTGCTTCGACGCTTTGGGTATGTAACGGGCAAAAGGCGCACGCTTCGGGCTGTCAGGCTGCGGCCGACGCGCAGGTCCGGCGCGCGCGCTGGCGCCTGCGCGTCGAACTCCCTTGCGCCGAGCGGCACGCCTGCGGCTCTCGGTCATGCGCACCGTTCGTGGCTCCGGACGCCGCGTCGGGCGCGTGGAACCGCGGCCGAGCTCATCGAGCACGTCCGTCGCCGTCACGATTCCCACGAGATGGCCATCCTCGAACACCGGCAGACTGCCGATCGTATGGCCACGCATCAGGTTCGCCGCCCGACGAAGCGTCATCGTGGGTTCTGCGCTGACAACGCGCGGATTCATCAGATCCTGCACGGAGCGGCCCCTGCGAATCTCCTTGCCATGAATGCCGCCCAGATCGCGCTCGGACAGGACGCCGGCCAGTTTTCCGTTTGATGTGACGACCAGGTGTCGTATGCGATGTTTTCGCATCTGCGACCAGGCGGCGTTCGCCGTTTCGTCCGACTCGATCGTGACGACGTTCGGTTGCATCAGTTCCTGCAGGCGCATGGGACTTACCTCCGGTCACCCCGTAGCAATGCGAGTGCCCAATGCAACAACCGGCTCGGCACCAGCCGCCACTGCACACATGCGGCTGGTCAGCGAAACTCTGCAGCGAGCTTGCGCGCACCCTGCACGAGCAGTGCGGTATCCAGCCCCACTGCCACAAAGCGCGCGCCGACTTCGAGATATCGACGCGCGGCCGCCGTATCTACGGTGAGAACGCCGGCAGCCTTGCCGGCTGCGACGACCGCGCGAATACCGTCCTCGACGGCTGTCCGGACTGAGGAATCCCCCGAACGGCCGAGCAGTCCCATCGAGGCTGCGAGATCCGAGGGACCGAAGAAGATACCGTCCACTCCAGGTGTATCGGCAATTGTGCGCAGATTCTCCAAACCTTTCGTAGTCTCCACCTGCACGAGCACGCAGATCTCCTGCTCGCAGGTGTGCAGGTAGTTGTCGACCTGGCTCCAGCGCGAAGCTCGGGCCAGCGCACTGCCGACACCACGAATGCCGCCCGGCGGGTAGCGGGTCGCCCTCACGATGCGCGCCGCCTGCTCCGCAGTCTCGACCATTGGCACAAGAACGGTCTGTGCGCCTATGTCGAGATACTGCTTCATGAGCGACACATCGTCGGACAGCATTCGCACCACCGGATGTGTCGGATATGGTGCAATGGCCTGGAGTTGCCCGAGCACGGTTCGCGGATCGTTCGGCGAATGTTCCGCGTCCAACGCCAGCCAGTCGAAGCCCGTCGACGCCAGCAACTCGCTCACGTACGCGCTCGCGAGGCCCACCCAGAGGCCGATCTGCGGCCGACCCTCCCGCAGGGCGCGCTTGAACGTGTTCTCAGGAAGTTTCATCACCTCTCCCGATCAGACGAAGCGGAAGGCCACACTCCCGAGCGGGCCATAATCCGCGTGCAGCACATCGCCCCTGGCGGCTCGTGTCGGGCGCGTGAACGACCCGCTCATCACGAAATCCCCCGCATTGAGGTGCTCATCATACTTCGCGATCTTGTTGGCGAGCCATG
>JBDZVF010000501.1:0-4286 GCA_040255575.1 Pseudomonadota bacterium
TTCAAAATACGTCCCTGTATTTTGAAGCCCCCGACAGGACCCTCTTCGAGCGAGCCACCGCCTCGAGGGTGTCGGCGCGTTTGCGGGTGGGCTCTGAGCCGCCCGGCGATTGAGGGCTTCTTGGCATGCCGTTGGGTGAGTTCGAGCTGATCGACCAATTCTTTCGCGAGTGCGGCGCGCGGCGTGCCGATGTCGCGGTGGGGATTGGCGATGACGCGGCGTTGCTGGATTGCCCGCAGGGGTCGCAGCTCGTGGCGGCCATCGATACCATGGTGCTCGGCAATCACTTCCTTGCGCATTTTCCCGCGGAGTCGATTGGGCATCGCGCGCTCGCCGTGAATCTCAGCGACATGGCCGCGATGGGAGCGAAGCCCGCGTGGGCGTTGCTTGCGTTGACGCTCACCAAGGCCGATCCGGCGTGGCTCGAAGGCTTCGCGCGCGGGTTCAGCGCATTGGCGCGCAAGCACGAGGTCGCGCTGGTCGGCGGAGATACAACTTCCGGCCCGCTCTGTATCAGCGTACAGCTGTTGGGGCATGCACCCCGCCCGGCGAAGATGCTGCGCTCGGGCGGCAAGCCCGGCGACATCGTGTTCGTGTCGGGTACGCCGGGGGACTCGGCCGGCGGTCTCGCCTTCGAACTGGGCAAGTTCACAGTGAATGCGGCCGCCGGCGTGACGGAAGAGGTCGCCGCTTATCTGCACCAGCGATTCCATTTCCCGACGCCACGCGTCGAGCTGGGCCTGCGGCTGCGGGACTTCGCGAGCGCCTGCATCGACGTTTCGGACGGGCTCCTCGGCGACGCGGGCAAGCTCGCCCGCGCAAGCGGTTGTGGAGTGAGCCTCGCATGGGAACAACTTCCCGCCTCGTCGCAGCTGGTCGCTGTCGCCGGTGAGGCACGTGCGCGCGAGATGGTGTTGACTGGCGGCGAAGACTACGAGCTGTGCTTCACCGTGCCGCCTCAAAACGTCGAGCGCATGAGGCGGGAGCTGCCCGCGAGCGTGTGGGAATACACTGCAATCGGCGTGCTGGGCGAACAGCCCGGTGCGCTCGTCACGCGGGGCGGTACTGTGATGGACTTCTCGCATTCGGGCTTCGACCACTTCGCAACCTGACGCTGTTCACGGCACCACGCGCTTCTGCGAAGGCCGCTGCGGGGCGCACGGATCACACGATGCAGGAACGGGCCAGGGCCTGAGGGGCGCATCACAGTCGCGCCAGTCGGGCAAACGTATCCTGCCCGGCGTCAAAATCCGTTTTTGCTTTTCGCGCAATGAGTGTCACGGCTTCAAAGACCGCCGCCCGCAAAGTTCCTGACAAGATCGGCAAGTACGCGGTCATCAACGAAGTGGGCCGCGGCAGCACCGGCATTGTCTACCTCTCGCACGACGCCTATTACGGGCGCGACGTCGCGATCAAGGTGTACAACATGGATGCCGGCGGCGATGAGGAGCGGGCGCGCATCGCGCGCAAGATGTTCCTCTCCGAGGCGCATCTCGTCGGGATGCTCCAGCATCCGCATATCCTCCCGATTTACGACGCAGGCGAAGAGAACGGCCACTGCTACATCGTGACGGAGCACGTGCACGGCGCGCGCACGCTCGCGGCGTATTGCCGGCCGGACAATCTCCTGCGCATCGACGACACCGTCGAGATCATCTACAAGTGCGCGAAGGCGCTGCACTACGCGCATTCGCGCGGCGTCATCCATCGCGACATCAAGCCGTCGAACATCATGCTCACGCAGGACAGCGACGTGCGCATCATCGACTTCGGCATCGCGCTGGTGCAGGACTCGGATATTTCCCGCATCGAAGGCATCGCGGGCAGCCCCTCGTACATGTCACCCGAGCAGGTGCAGAGCTTCGAGCTCACCAACAGCTCGGACCTCTATTCACTCGGCGCCGTGATGTACGAGCTGCTGACGGGCTCGCGCCCGTTCCGCGCCGGCAACCTGCAGAAGCTCCTGCATCAGATCGTCTATGCAACCCCGCCGCCCATACACACGCTTCGCAAGGAGATCCCCGAGGATCTCGAGAACGTCGTTGCTACCGCGCTTCAGAAAGATCCTCACAAGCGCTACAAGAGCGGCCTGGATTTCGCTGCCGAGCTCACTCGCTGCCATCAGAAGCTTCGTGAGCAGAACTCCCGCATAGACCGGCAGGAGCAGTTCGGCGTGTTGCGCCGGCTGAAGTTCTTCCACGAGTTCTCGCACGCCGAGATCTGGGAAGTGCTGCGCGCCAGCCAGTGGCAGGACTACGCGCCGGGCGAGGAGATCGTCAAGGAAGGCGAGATGGACGATCGGTTCTACATCATCGTCTCGGGCCAGTGCGCCGTGGAGCGCCATGGCCACCGGCTCGGCGGCCTCGATACCGGCGACTGCTTCGGCGAAGCGAGCTACGTGCAGGGCGCGAAGCGCACGGCGACCATTCGCGCCGCCAACGCCGTCACGGTGCTCAAGGTGAGCTCTACCTTGCTGGAGCAGGTGTCGGCCTCGTGCCAGCTGCGCTTCAACCGCGTGTTCCTGCGCACGCTCATCGGGCGCCTGCAGAGCGGCGAGCAGCCGGCGACCTGAACCGCGCCGCGGTCCGGCTGATGTGAACCGAGCCTGCCGCGACCTCGCGGCGGGATGCGAACCGCTCCCGCGCTGCCCAGGAAGCTCGTTCGGAAGCTCGCTGGTCGGTACACTGCCCCGGCCCCACAGCCAAACGAGTGGAGCCAAAGCATGGCAGTCCCCTGGGTTCAGATCGTCCGCCTCATGCCATCGATCATCGATGTGTCGCGTGAGCTGCTGAAGCGCACGCGCAAGCTTCCCGAAGCGGAGGGCGGCCAGCTGCCGGTCGAGCGCGATACCAGCAAGGAGGCCCTGCAGGCGCGCGTGCGCGCGCTAGAGGAGAACGAGCGTCGCCAGGCCGAGCTGGTCACGGCCATGGCGGATCAGCTCGCGCAGATCACCACCGCCGCGTCCGCGCTTCACAAGATGACGCGGTGGCTGATCGCCGGGCAGGCGATCACTGCCGTCATCGCGATTGCCGCGATCGTCATTGCGCTCAGGTAAGGGCGGGCAGTGAGAGGGCGTCGGGGTTATTCCTTGGCCTTCAGAGCGTCGTTGTTGGCCTCGATGAACGCCCGGATCTCGTCAGCCATATCCAGCAGCTTGAGCCACTGTTCCTTGTACAGCGTGACGGGGAACCGCCCCATGCCGTACACCGACAGGGCGCCCTTCTCGCTCACTTTCATGGCGAGCTTGCTGCGGCCGGACTTCTTGAGCAGTTCGTTCTCGGCGCGCAGACGTTGCAGTTCGGCCTGGATATCTTCGTCGGACACGGGGAGCCTTCCGGTGAAATGCCGTACGGGCCGGCATTATATCGATGGAAAGGAGCGCTGGCGTCGCCCGTCTCTCTCGGCCGAAGGATAGGTCGCCCCACCCTCCAGCTGGCACCATACCCCGCGTGAAAGACACCCCCGCTACTGCCGCCGGCCCGATCGCCGCCGCGCCTGCTGCCAACACCGCGTTCAACGTGCTCGCTGCCATCAGCTTCTGTCATCTGTTGAACGACATGATGCAGTCGCTGCTGCCCGCGCTGTATCCGATGCTGAAGACATCCTACGCCTTGAGCTTCGGACAGATCGGGTTCCTGACGTTCACGTTCCAGGTCACGGCGTCACTGCTGCAGCCCATCGTTGGCGCATACACGGACCGCAAGTCGCGCCCGTACTCACTCGCGTTCGGGATGGGGTCTACGCTGTGTGGCCTCGTGCTGCTGGCTTACGCCAGCCATTTTGGTGTGTTGCTGCTTGCGGCCGCACTGATCGGCACCGGCTCTTCGGTGTTCCACCCGGAGTCCTCGCGCGTCGCGCGCATGGCGTCGGGCGGGCGTCACGGGCTCGCTCAATCCGTCTTTCAGGTGGGCGGGAATGTCGGTTCCGCGATCGGGCCGCTGCTTGCGGCATTCATCGTGTTGCCGCGCGGCCAATCGAGCGTGGTGTGGTTTTCGGCTGCGGCGCTGATTGCGATCTTCGTGCTGCTGCAGGTGGGGCATTGGTACAAAACTCACGGCGTTGCGCGACTCAGGACGAAGAAGCCATCGGGCACCTCATTGCTGGCCGAGCAGCCGGCGCGCGTGCGCGCCGCCATCGGCGTGCTGCTCGCGCTGATCTTTTCCAAGTATTTCTACTTGGCGAGCCTCAGCAGCTATTACACGCTGTATCTCATCGATCGATTCCATGTTTCGGTCCAGCAGTCGCAGATGCTGTTGTTCGTGTTCCTCGGGTCGGTCGCGGTCGGC
>JBDZVF010000502.1:0-4281 GCA_040255575.1 Pseudomonadota bacterium
GGCAACCGAGGGCCGCGCTCGGCACTCGGCACTCGGCATTCGGCACTCCGACCGCTCGCCACAAGTATTCGATCTGTTTACGGAGTGAGGCTGCCTTTGCCCTGCTCCAGGAGGGTGGCGAACTCTTCGCGGGTGATGGGCTTGCTGTGGAGGTAGCCTTGGGACTGATCGCAACCGAATTGCCAGAGGAAGTCGAGCTGGTCCTGAGTTTCGACGCCTTCGGCGACGCTGGTGAGGCCGAAGGCCTTGGCGAGGGAGATGATGGTTCGTACCAGTATCTTGCCCTGTGCGTCCTCGGGTAAGTCGCGAATAAAGGAGCGGTCGATCTTCAATGTGTTTATGGGGAGTGAGGAGAGACGGCTCAGCGAAGAATAGCCAGTCCCGAAGTCGTCGATGGCAATGCCGACGCCGAGTGTGCGGAGGGTTCGCAGTTTGTTCACCTCGGCGGCCGAATCTTCGTTCAAGGCACCTTCGGTAATTTCGATGTCGAGGCCCCAGCTTTCGCTGGACCAGCCTTGGATTGCATTTACGAACTGGGACACGAAGCCGGGCAAGCGAAGTTGCACAGGGGAGATGTTGACGGCGATCCGCACGGGCGGAAGGCCTGCGCGTTGCCATTGCTGGCAGTCTTCCGCTGCGCGCTGAATGATCCATTCACCGACGTCCACAATCATTCCGGTGCTCTCCAGGAGAGGGAGGAAGGCGGCGGGTGAGATGAGGCCGGCGTCAGGGTCGTGCCATCGAATCAAGGCTTCGACGCCCTGGATGCGGCGCGTGTACACGTTTACTTTGGGTTGGTAATACAGCTCGTATTGCCGCTTCTCGAGTGCGACACGGAGTTTGTGCTCCAGCGCCATGCGCGCGCGGAGCTCGGAGTGGCGCTCGGCGCTGTGGTGGATGTGGCGCTCGCCGCTCGCGCGCGCCTGATGCAGGGCGATCTCTGCGTTCTGCACGAGCACATTGGCGTCTCGGCCGTGCTCTGGAAACAGGGCGAAGCCCGAGCGGACCGTGACCGGGATCTCGCGGCCTTCGATCGTGAAGGGTTCGCCGAAGATCGCGTGGCCATGCTCGTGGGCGGCCTGGAGAATGTCTTCGCCGGACTGGGTGCCGAGGTCGCGGATGAGGGCGAAGGTGCCGCCGCCGAAGTGCGCCAGGTGTTCGGTCTGGGGGAAGCGTCGTTTGAAGCGGTCAGCGACGTGTTGAAGCAGCAGATCGCCAGTGCGCCATGAAAACGAGTCGTTGATCACGCTGAGGCGCTCGATATCAATGACGGCGATGGCGTAGCGCGAGCGCTTTCCTGCAGGGCGGGCGATCAGGCGCGAAATGCGCTCGACAAAGAGTGAGCGCTTGGCAAGGCCGGTTTGAGGATCGAAGTGCGACAGGAAGCGCACTTTCGTGTCTTGCTGCAGATACTGGAGAGCGAACGAAAGGTTGCCGGCGACTTCGCGAAGCATCCGCAGCTCTTCTTCGCTGATGACGCCTGCCTCCTGGGCGACCACAACCAGGACGCCGACGGCGGTGCCGTCGATGACGAGTGGCAGGGCCGCGAGTGAGCTCATGCCGGCTTTGGTCATGAGCGCTGAGAAGTTGCCGGTGCCTTCAAGGCCGGCTGCGTCGTTGGAGATGAAGGGTTCGGCGGTTTGGACGACCCGCCCTACTACGCTTTCGGCTCGGGTCGCGGAGTCTGCAACGACCGCGCGCAGCGCCTTGGTCATTCGTTCGTCGATGCCGTACCAGGCGACTGGCTGTGCGGCGGTGCCCGATGTCTTGGTGCATACCACGGCACAGGCATAACCGCCGATGGTGACACTGAGGCGGCAGGTCTCCTTGAGTAGCTCCTTGCGGTCGCGGCACCGCGCCGTGAGTGCATTCACTCCGCTCAGCATGCGAAGTACGCGATCGAGACGCGCAATCTGCGCTTGCTGCTGTTTGCGTAATTCCCGCGCAGCCGTGTCATCGAGTGCACGGCGCACCGCTGGAACGAGGCGCTTGGGGTTGTGTTTCAGGACGTAGTCCATCGCTCCGCAGAGGAGCGCTTCGATTGCGCGCTCTTCGCCAATGGTGCCGGAGACGAAGATGAAGGGTACGTCGGGGGCTGTTTCGCGCGAGATGCGCAGGGCGGTCATGCCATCGAAACCGGGCAGGCTGAAGTCGGACAGGATGAGCGTTGGACGGAATTCAGTGAGCGCTTTGCGCAGTTGAGGTTCGGTTTCGACGCGAATTGACTCACACGCGAGCCCTGCGCGTCTGAGTTGCATGAGAGCGAGTTGGGCCTCGACTTCGACGTCCTCGATCAGGAGGACACGGATTGGCGCTGCTGGGATGGTTTGGTCGAGTGCGCTTGTGCGGCCCGGTGCCCCGATCCGACGCAGGTTACCTTTACTCGTCTGAGCCGATGTGCCGGTCCGATCCGATTCCACAGTGAGGCTTTCCTGCATTCGAGTGTCCGCAAGCCTCGAGATCGGGCTGTCTGCGCGACGCTGTACATAAGTCGGTACATACCATAGCACTGCCTCCACAGCTTTTCGAAACGACAGGACGTGGATTCGTGAATGGGGTCACGAGTGAAAAGCCTCCGCGCGGTGTTCACCTTATCCGCTGTGTGATCGCCGGTTCGATCGGCGAGTTGATCTGACCCGCCTCTCATTGAGGACCGCCCCGGCGCACAAGAAGCGGCCCGTCGATCTGCTTCCTCGCATCTGACCGGCGAACGCCTGTCCCCATCACACCGCGTGCCCTCTTGCGCCGGCCGGAACGCGCCGGCTTCGCTGACGAATCCATGCTGAGGGCCATCTGTATTCGTGGTGGAAACGGTTCGAAATGCAGCATTCGCAACAATGTTCTCTTCTCGATGCATCCCTCTCGATTCGTACGAACGTACTCGTAGACGGTATCTCTCGATGAGGAGATACTCTCCGCCACGGGGAGGAACACATTTCGCGAGCAGGTGGAACATGCGCGGGAACGAAGCCAGACGCCGGCATCCAGAGATTCAATCGAACGAGCACCCCATGGAATCCAGAATCGCAGTAATCGAAAACGACATCCGCAACCTCAAAGAGAACGTGGCAAAGCTGTTCGATGGGATGAAGGCAGCGAACGTCGCCATCACGAAGCTCTTGATGGGGCAAGCCGAGATGAGAGGCGACATCAACACGGTGCGCGCGGAAATGGGAACCGTGCGCGCGGAGATGGGAACGCTGCGGGCCGAAATGGGGACGCTACGCGCGGAGATGAAAGGCAGCATGCAGGCAATGGAGGCGAAGTTCATGCGGTGGTTCGTCGCCACCGCGCTCAGCTGTGCCGCATTGGCGTTTTCAGCCGCAAAGCTCCTCAACTGAGAAAGAACTCGATAGCCGGTCGCCAGCAGCTGGGGAAGCTCGACTCCCCAGGTCATTTTCCCGAAAGTAAGTGAAATTCGCGTGGGCTGATTTAGGGAGCTCATCTTCCCCAAAGTCTTTTTCGCTGCGACACCTCGATTCGCCGTCCGACTCGCTGAAAACCGGCGCAGGTGGGTGAAAGCTCAGGCGGCTCTCTTCCGCGTTTTCGGATCGGCGGGCGCGGCTTCAGGAATATCGCTCTCCTGCGCGCGCGCTCGTCGACGTAACCCAGGGCAGCAGGCGCGAAATCCGCCGTTTATTGCCGAACGCCGCTCGGGTCGTATTTCGCGAGCCAGTAGTCGCGCGTGCCGGTCACGGCGGTACCGGGCAGACTGCCTTCCGTGTAACCGGCGACGAAGATGTTGTCGGCCCAATCCACCGCGACGGCGTTGCCCGCAGTGAGCACGTATTGGGACGCGCCGAGCTGCTTCAGCCAGGTGAGGTTGCCGCTCGAATCGTGTTTCGCCACGAAGGCGTCGTAGTGGCTCGTAAGCGTGTTGCCCGCGAGTGAGCCGTTGGTATATCCGGTGACGACAACGTTGTCCCCGCTGTCCACGGTAACGGACATCGGGCCGGTATCCGTGGAGGCTGCGGCCCCTATCTGTTCGAGCCAGATGAGGTTGCCGTTGGTGTCATACTTCGTGATGTAGTAATCGACGTCGCCATGCTGGGTGTTGCCGTTGAGACCGGCCGTGGTGACGCCCGTCATGACCGGGTTCCCTGAGCTGTCCAGCGCCACCCTGCCTCCGGTCGTGGTCTGCGCCGTGACTCCGTCCTGCTTCAGCCACAGGAGGCTTCCGGAGGAGTCGAACTTCGCGATGGCATAGTCGTAGTTGCCGTGTTGCGTGTTTCCTGCAAGAGCACCCCGTGCGGTGCCCGCGAGGAACACGTTGCCCGAGCT
>JBDZVF010000503.1:0-4281 GCA_040255575.1 Pseudomonadota bacterium
TCGCAACCCTGTTGCTCGGCGTCGGTTTTGTGCTGGCGCGGCCGGATCGAAGCGTCGCACGGGAGCTCTTCAGCCAGCATCACGGCGGCCTCATGGCCCGCCGCGTGCTGCCGCTCGCCATCCTGCTGCCGGTGATCGTTGGGTGGGTGCGTCTGCAGGGGCAGAACGTCGGCTGGTATCAGACCGAGGTTGGTCTCGCAGTGTTCGCGGCGTCTAACGTCGTGATCTTCAGCGTCGTGATCTGGCTCGCCGCGCGCACCTTGAATCGGGTCGACGCAGATCGTCGCGGCGCCGACTTCCGGCGCTTGCAAGCACTGCGTGAAGCGGAAAACCGCTGGCGCGCGCTCATCGAAGCCTCCGCGCAGATCGTATGGACCGCGGACTCGAAGGGCGTGCTCGACGACTCGCCGTCGCTGCGCGCCTTTACCGGCCAATCGGTGGAGCAGTTGCAGGTGGACGGCATGACGAAGGTCGTTCATCCGGAGGACCTGCCGCTCATCCAGGGACTGTGGAAGCAGGCGATTGCCACGCGCACCGCCTTCGAATCGCAGTTCCGGCTGCGGCACGTGAGCCGTGAATGGCGCTGGGTGTCCGTGCGGGCCGTGCCCGTGGAACCGACGTTGGACTCGCACGTGGCCTGGGTCGGCATGAACCGCGACATCACCGCCAAGAAGCACGCCGAAGCGCTGGCGGACGGCCAGCGCCAGGTGCTCGAGCTGATCGCACGCGGAGCGCCTCTCGAGGAGACGCTGGACAAGCTGCTGCGAGTGGTCGAAGCGCAGTTCGACGAGATGTACTGCTCCATCCTGCTGCTCGATGAGGACGGCAGGCATCTGCGCCACGGCGCCGCGCCGCGACTGCCGGAGGCCTACATCAAAGCCGTCGACGGTTCTGTCATCGGACCTGAAGTGGGCTCGTGTGGCACGGCCGCGTTCCTCCGCCGCCCGGTGCATGTCGAGGACATCCTCGTGGATCCGCTCTGGGCGAAGTACAAGCATCTCGCCATCCCGCACGGGCTCCGGGCGTGCTGGTCCACGCCGATCATGGATCTGAACGGCCAGGTGCTCGGCACGTTCGGCATTTACTACCTTCAGCCCGGCCTGCCCAGCGCGCAGCACATGCGGCTCATCGATCTCGCCACGTACACGGCGTCGATCTGTCTCGGGCGCCACAAGCAGATGCAGGCGCTGCGCGATAGCGAGCATCGCTTCCGCCAGCTCGCGGAATCAATGCCGCAGCTCGTGTGGACATGCGGGCCGGACGGCAGCTGCGATTACCTCAGCCGCCAATGGCTCGACTACACGGGCATGCCGGCCATCACACAGGTTGGCTTCGGCTGGCACGCTTTGGTGCATCCGGCAGACAAGGAGCGCGTGCTGGAGGCGTGGACGAAGTCGGTAACCCACGCCACCGACTTTCGGGTGGAAATGCGCCTGCGCCGGCACGACGGCACCTATCGATGGTTCGACGGGCGTGCCGTCCCCATGCACGGCGCGAACGGCGAGATCACGAAATGGATCGGCTCGAGCACCGACATCGACGATCGCAAGCGCTTCGAGGAGGCGCAGCTGCGCTCGCAGAAGCTCGAATCGCTCGGCACGCTGGCCGGCGGCATCGCGCACGACTTCAACAACATGCTGCTCGTCATCCAGGGCAACGCGCAGCTCGCGCAGGAGATGATCGAGAAAGACAACGCGGCCCAGGAGCATCTCGTCGAGATCTCGCAAGCCAGCGAACGCGCCAGCGATCTCGTGCGCCGGATCCTTTCATTCAGCCGGCCGCAGAAGGCGCGGCACAAGGTCACACCGCTGGCTCCGGTGGTGGAAGAGGCGTTGAAGTTCGCGCGGGCCGCCCTGCCCGCGATGGTGGAGATTCGCTCGAAGGTGTCCGCGCAGGTGCCCGCGGTCGCGGCGGACTCGACCCAGATCCACCAGATCGTGCTCAACCTCGCCACGAATGCCGCGCACGCTATCGGGCCGCGCGGCGGGCTCATCGAGATCGAGCTCGCAAGCACCGAGATCGATCCGCAGGCGGTGGCCTGCGCGCTCGATGGCGCGCCGAACCTGCCTGCCGGCCACTATGCGCGGCTCACGGTTCGCGACAATGGCGCCGGCATGAGCCCGGAGGTCCTCGACAGGATCTTCGACCCCTTCTTCACCACCAAACCGCCCGGACAGGGCACAGGCCTCGGCCTCTCGATCGTTCACGGCATCATGCGGGGCTGCGGGGGCGCGGTGACGGTGCAGAGCGCGCTCGGGCAGGGCACCTCGTTCCATCTCTTCTTCCCGGCTGCGCCGGAGGCTACCGCTGCGGACGGCACGAGCACCCTCACCGGGCTCTCGCGCGGCATGGGCCATCGGGTGCTGTTCATCGACGATGAGGACGCGGTGGTGCGGCTCGGCACGCTGCATCTCACGCGTCTCGGTTACCGGGTGACAGGCTGCACCGATCCGGCGACCGCGCTGAAGGAGTTCCTGCGCGATCCGCAGGGCATCGACGCGGTGGTCACCGATCTCTCGATGCCCGGCATGTCCGGCTTCGACTGCGCGCGGGAGATGCTGGCGATCCGGCCCGACCTGCCGATCGTGCTGACCTCGGGCTACGTGCGACCGGAAGACGAGGCGCTGGCGCGCGAGATCGGCATCCGCGCCGTCCGCAGCAAGCCGGCCGCCCTCAACGAGCTCGGCAAGACGCTTGGGGAAGTCATGAGCGGCAGCGCGCCCAGCGCGGCGATGACGGCCTAGCCGAACGCTCTCTCACTAGTGGTGGCGGGCGGCCCGGTAGCGACCCGCAGCTGCTCCTGTGGCGCTACTCCTGCGGGCAAGTCCCCGCGAGGCTGAAAGTCCGGGCCGGAGCGCTCCGCGGCCACCCCGGATTTCTCACCGGCTAGCTCTTCGGCGTGCTTTCCGCCGGCGGGGTCCGCTGGCGGTTGGTCGGATCCTTGATCACCTTGCCGTCCGGCAGGACGATCGCGACGAAGAGGCCGCCGTGCTTGCCGTCGCGGAGCGGATTCAGCGTGACGGTGACCTTGTCCCCGTTCTTGAGGAAGGTCGACTTCCAGCCCTGCCGCGTGAGGTTGTTGGGGCTATTCATCTCGACCGACCAGCGCTCGAGCTTGCCCTCGCGGTTCGGCACGTCGAACTCGATGAAGGCGTGCGGGTTGGTCCACTGGAACTCGTGGACCGTGCCGGTGAGCATGACCTCCTTGTCCCGGTCGAACATCGCAAAGGAGTGATGGGCAAACGCCACGCCCGTGATCGCAAGCGTCGTGATCGTTGCCAGTGCGTGCCAATACGCCCGTATGGAGATACGCATTAACCTCAAGCCTTCTGCCGTCGTTTCTTTCGCCCGAAAGCTTAAGTTTTCGCAACCCCGGTTAGAAGCCGATCGTGAACCCTATCCATCGGCCGAATGCCACCACGCCGATCCAGCACAGGAGCGAAAACGCCCCGGCGAAACGGGCCCCGGCGGGGGTGCTGGAGGCCTCGTCCCAGGCGCCGACGCCACGGAATGTGACGAGCTGGAAAACCAGCATATTCAGGCCCGCCAGCACCAGCAGCAGCATCTTGAACTGGAACGGCGTGTTGTGGACGTACTCGACCGCGTTCGAGGTGAACATGAGGCCGCCCGTGATCAGCGCGACCGCGAAAGCCACCCAGGTGACGGGCAGGACCTCGTGAAGAAGTTGCGACACTGGCCGCTTAACGGACGCAAGGCCGAGCAAGCGCAGGTCCGCCACGGCAATGGAGCCGAGCACGAGCGTGATCGCGAGCACGTGCACGCTCTCGAGCCACGGGAAGGCGAGCTCGTTGGCACGGATGTGCTCGGCAATCGGCAGGTCATAAACCCACTGGAAGAAACTCTCCAAGATCTATCCCCCTCGACAAAGACGACCCGGCGCACGCGGCAGGAACCACGCTTCCTGCCGCGGCAGGACCGGGTGCCGGGTATTCAAACGAATCAGAGTGCCGTGACGTAGGCGATCCAGCGCCCCGCGAACACGATGCAGGACCACAGGACCAGCGACACGATGGCGATGCTCTTGGCGGCCAGCGCGCGATTGCCTTCCCAGTAGCCCGCGTCCGTCGCGAGGGGCCGCTGCAGCACGATCGTCAGGGCCGCCACGATCAGGAGCATGATCATCTTGGCGAAGAACGCCGGATTGGTGATCGAGCGCCCCGGCTCACCGGTGATCAGGAGCGAGCCCGTCACCAGCAGCACGATCAGCGCCCACCAGATCCAGGTGAGGAACCGGTGCGACAACGAGGCGAGCGGCTGTGA
>JBDZVF010000504.1:0-4265 GCA_040255575.1 Pseudomonadota bacterium
AAGCGCGCTCCGCCCAGGAGGTCGAGGCGGCCGTGGAGGACTACCTCAACATCGGCAAGCAACCGACGGACAGCATGTTCGACTATCTCTTCGCCCGATTGCCGAAGAACACGCAGGCGCAGCGCGAGCTCGCACGGCGCTACGCCGCCTCGAGCGGTCACTGAGGCCAGCGCGGGCTCATGGCAAAACTCACGATGATCGAAGCCATCAACCGCGCGCATGCGTGGGAAATGGCGCATGACCCCACCGTCGTCGTCATCGGCGAGGATGTCGGCGTGAACGGCGGCGTGTTCCGGGCCACCGCGGGCCTGCAGGACAAATTCGGCAAGGATCGCGTGCAGGACACGCCGCTTGCCGAAGGCATGATCGCCGGCATGTCCATCGGCATGGCGTCCCAGGGGCTGCGGCCGATCGCCGAGATCCAGTTCATGGGATTCATCTATCCGGCGATGGATCAGATCGCCAATCACATGGCCCGCATGCGCCATCGTACGCGCGGCCGCCTCACGCTCCCGATCGTCATGCGGATGCCTCACGGCGGCGGCATCCACGCACCGGAGCATCATTCGGAAAGTCTCGAGGCGATGCTCGCGCATCACCCCGGATTGCGCGTGGTGTGCCCCTCCTCGCCGGCCCGGGCCTACGGCTTGCTGCTCGCGGCAATTCGCGAGCCGGATCCGGTGATGTTTCTCGAGCCCGTGCGCCTGTATCGCCTCGTGCGCCAGGAAGTGGCGGACGATGGCACTGCGTTGCCGCTCGACCTGTGCTTTCGCCTGCGCGAAGGCAGCGACGTCACCATCGTGACGTGGGGCGCGATGACGTTCGAGGTGATGCGCGCGGCCGAGCAGCTGCACAAGGACGGGGTGAGCTGCGAAGTCATCGATCTCGCCACGCTCTCGCCGATCGACCACGACACCATTCTGGAGTCCGTTGCAAAAACCGGCCGGCTCGTCATCGTGCACGAGGCGCCGCGCAATTGCGGCATCGGCGCGGAAATCGCCGCGCACGTCGCCGAGCACGGCCTTTATGACCTGCAGGCGCCGATTCAGCGCGTGACCGGTTACGACACGATCATGCCGCTCTTCAAACTCGAGTTCGACTACATCCCGAGCGTCGCGCGCATCATGGATGCGGTCCGGGGGACGTTGTCAGGGTAAACTGCCGCCCATTCGTGACAAAGCAAGAACCGCTGATGGAGGCGCTTGCATGGCTACGTTCAATCTTCCTGATCTCGGTGAAGGCCTGGCGGAAGCGGAAATCGTCCGCTGGCATGTGAATGTGGGCGACACGGTAAAGGTGGACCAGCCGATGGTCGCCGTGGAAACGGCGAAGGCCGTCGTCGAAGTGCCCTCCCCCTATTCGGGCCGCATCCAGGCCCTGCATGGCAAGCCGGGCGATGTGGTCGCAACCGGTGCACCCCTGGTCGAGTTCGAGCTCGCAGCGGGCAGCGCGCCCCAGCCCGCCGCCGCACCCAAAAAAGAAGCGCCGGCTGCGCAGAAGGCGGCGGACACCGGCACCGTCGTCGGCAACATGCCGACGAGCGATGACGAGCTCGTCGAGAACGCCGTCGCCGGCAGCGACATCGCGCCCTCGCGCGATCGCATTCGCGCCGCCCCCGCCGTTCGCGCGCTCGCCAAGCGGCTGGGCGTGGATCTCGCCTCGGTCCACGGCACGGGGCGCGGCGGCCTCATCACCGTGGATGACGTGATGGAGTCTTCCGGCCCCACGTCGATGCACGCCGCCGCCACCGTCACCGCACTCAAGACTCCAGCGCCGACGCCTCGCACGCCTTCCATTCCGCCCACCGGCGAAGCCGAGAAGATCCGCGGCCTGCGCAGAGCCATGCATCAGACCATGAGCCTCTCGCGCGACAACGTGATGAACTGCACCGTCTTCGACGATGCGGATCTGCACGAGTGGCGCAAAGGCCAGGACATCACCGTGCGCGTGATGCGCGCCATCGGTGTCGCCGCGAAAGCGGAACCCGCGCTTAATGCGTGGTACGACGGTGAGAATCAGACGCGGCGACTCATGTTGCGTGTCGATGTGGCGATGGCGGTCGACTCCTCGGAAGGCTTGCTCGTGCCCGTGGTGCGAGACGTGCAGCGCCCCACCGCCGAAGTGCGTGCGGATGTGGATCGTCTCAAGCGAGCCGCGCGCGACCGCACGGTCGCTCCGGAAGATCTGCGCGACTTCACCTTCATGCTGTCGAACTTCGGCATGATTGCCGGCCGCTACGGCACACCCGTTGTCGTGCCGCCTGCGGTCGCCATCCTGGGCTGCGGCCGCCTGAGCCACGACGTGGTTGCGGTGATGGGCGGCATCGAGGCGCATCTGCGCATGCCGCTCTCGCTCACCTTCGATCACCGCTGCGTGACGGGGGGCGAGGCGGTGAGATTCCTCGCCGCGTTCATCCGCGACCTCGAGAAGAGTAATTGATCGTGGCATCGCGGGCCCAGGCCGCCGAACAGGGCCTTCTCCGCGGAATCCCGGCAGCGCGAATCAGGATCATCGAGCGGATCGCCGCCGAGGCGCGCCAGCGCGTCGCGGGCACGGCGCTCGATCTGCGCCGCCGCTTCCTGCGCGCCTATTACCGCGGCGTAGGCGAAGAGGATCTTTCCCAGCGCACGCCGCAAGACCTTGCGCGCATGGCCCTGCGCCACCTCGAAACGGGGTATCAGCGGCCGGATGGGCGCCCGCTCGTGGAGGTGTTCAACCCGCAGGGCAGCGGGTTTTCCTCACCGCACACAGTCGTCACGATCGTGACAGACGACATGCCGTTTCTCGTGGATTCACTCGGCGTCGCCTTCAGTCGGGCGGGCATCGCGATTCACCTGCTCGTGCATCCGGTTCTCTGGGTGAAGCGGGACGCTCGCGGCAGGCTGCTGGAGGTCACGGACGGGCCTGAAGACGGGGCGCGCAGCGAATCCTGGCAGCTCTTCGAGATCGATCGGCAGGTCGAGCTGGCGCAACTCGAGGTCATCAGGCAGAACCTGGAAAGCGTTCTCGGCGACGTGAAACGCGCGGTCGAGGACTGGCCCGCCATGCGCGAACGCGTGCGCGACATCACCGTAAGCCTGCGCAGCAACCCGCCGCCCCTGCCGACGGAAGAAATCGAAGAAGCCCATGCGCTGCTCGAGTGGATGGAAGAGAAGCACTTCGTGTTTCTGGGCTATCGCCAGTACCGGCTCACACGCGGCAAGGCGTCCGACCGGCTTTCCTCGGACCCGCGTTCCGGGCTCGGCATCCTGAGACCGGATAACGGCAAGGCGGCACGCGCGACTTCCACGATACTGAGAGGCGAGGTGCGCGAGCACGCGCGAGCGCGCGAGTTGCTGATCCTCACCAAGGCGAACGCCAGGGCGACCGTTCACCGCGGCACCTATCTCGATTACGTCGGGGTGAAGACCTTCGGGCCGCGCGGCGAGGTGACGGGCGAGCATCGCTTCCTGGGCCTGTGGAGCTCGACGGCGTACAACAGCAGCCCGCTCGATATCCCGGTGCTGCGGAAGAAAGTCGAGCGCGTCGTCAATCATTTCGCGCTCGACCCGGCGAGCCACGACGCGAAGGCGGTGCTGCACGTGCTGGAAACCTATCCGCGCGACGAGCTCTTCCAGGCGAGCGTGGCGGATCTGATCCGCATCTCGCGGGGCGTCGTGAACCTTTACGAGCGGCGCACCGTGCGCCTGCTGGCGCGGCGCGACCCGTACCATCGGTTCTATTCGTGCCTCATCTACGTGCCTCGGGATCGGTACAACACCGAAGTGCGGCTCGCCATCGAGCAGATCGTGCAGCAAGGCTTCGACGGCACGCACGTCGAGTCACAGGTGCAGATCGCGGATTCGAATCATGCACGCCTGCACGTCGTGGTGCGCACCGATCCGAACGATCGGCGCACGGTCGACCTGCAGGCCATCGAGAACAGCATCGCGCACGCGACGACGACGTGGAGCGATCGCCTGCGCGCCATCCTCAAAGGCCGGCAGGATGAAGCGAGCGCTCTCGCGCTCGTCAATCGCTATCGGCGCGTGTTTCCGCTCGCTTACGAGGAAGATGTCGACCCCGCGGATGCGCTCGAAGACATCGAGAATCTCGAGTCCCTGCGCACCGACAGCCGCGGCCTGCGGCTGAAGCTCTATCGACCGCGCCAGCATCGCCCGGGTCAGCTGCACCTGAAGCTCACCAAGCTCGGCGAGACGCTGCCGATCTCGGACCTCCTGCCGATGCTCGAGAACTTCGGGCTGCGCGTGATCTCCGAGCGGCCC
>JBDZVF010000505.1:0-4263 GCA_040255575.1 Pseudomonadota bacterium
GAGCGATGACGTCGGCGTCATCATTCCGGCCGCCATGGCCTTCCTCGGGATGATCTTCGTCTTCTGCGTGCTTCTCGTCAGCGGCTTGCCGCCGTTGCCCGGATTCCTCGCAAAATTCGCGCTGCTTTCCACAGTGGTGCACTCGGCGGCCTCCAACGGCGCGCCCGCCTCCACATGGGTGTTCTGTGCCGCCATCGTGATTTCGGGACTCGCGAGCGTCATTGCCCTCAGCCGCATCGGCATGCGCCTGTTCTGGAGCCTCGCCGCACGCAATACCCCCCGATTGAGACTGGTGGAGGCAACGCCTGTCGCCGTGATGGTGCTGCTGTGTCTCGGCCTCACCGTGGTGGCCGATCCGGTGATGCATTACCTCGATGAGGCAGCGCGCTCGCTCCACAAGCCTGACACCTATATCCACAGCGTGCTTTCGCAGGAGACCCGTCGCGAGCAGATCGGAGCACCGCGCCCATGAAACGCCTGGATACGAGCATTTCCCCGGTTCTGGTGTTCGCGCTATTCGCGTTCTGGCTGGTGCTGAATCAAACGGTCGCGCCCGCGCAGATGGTGCTGGGCGCCCTCGTCGCGACGTTCCTCTCGTGGTCCGCCTCGGCGCTTCGGCCATTGCAGGCGCACGTGAAACGCCTGGACGTCGCGGCGATCCTCGCGATCGTCGTGCTCATCGATATCGTGCGCTCGAATATCGCCGTCGGGCGCATCGTGCTGGGTCTTGCGGGTCGCGAGATCCAGCCCGGCTTTCTCGAAATTCCGCTCGAGCTGCGCGATCCGCACGGGCTCGCGGTGCTCGCGGTGATCGTCACCTCCACGCCTGGCACGGTCTGGGCCGGCCTCTCACCGGATGGCGGCACGCTCACCTTGCACGTGCTCGACCTTTACGATGAAGGCGAGTGGATCCGGGTGATCAAGACTCATTACGAGCAACCCCTGATGAGGATTTTCCAATGAACAGCCTGTTTGGAGTCGCCGCGGCGTTCGCGTCGATCTGCTTCATCATCGCCATGCTGCTGGCGCTGGTGCGCCTGTTCCTCGGGCCGAGCGCGCAGGATCGGGTGCTCGCGTTCGACACCTTCTACATCAACGGCATGCTGACGCTCCTGATGCTCGGTGTGCGCACCGGCTCGGGCGTGTATTTCGACGTGGCGCTTCTCATCGCACTCTTCGGCTTCATCGGCACCACGGCGCTCGCCAAGTTCCTGCTGCGTGGAGAGGTCATCGGCCCATGAGCGAGCTCACTCTGCCAGCCTGGGCAGCGTTGCCCGCGGCGGTTCTTCTTCTATGTGCCGGCTTCCTGACCCTGGTGGGTTCGATAGGCCTTCTGCGGATGCCGAGCTTCTACTCGCGCATGCATCCCGTGACCATGGGCACGACGCTCGGCGCCGGCTGCGCGCTGATCGCCTCGATGCTGGTGGCTTCGGCGCTGGCCGGCCGGCCGGTGATCCATGAGCTCCTGATCACGTTCTGCATTCTCATCACCGCACCAGTGAGCGCGATGACGCTGATGCGTGCGGCGATTCATCGTGGCGGGCGCGCCGGCGCGCGGGCGCCCGTCCCCCAGTCTCAGGAACGATGAGGCGGCGGCGGGTGCGGGAGGTCTCATGCTGACTGTCTACGAATCCGTGGTCGACGGCCCCCTGCGGCGCGTGCACTCCCCGGACGTCGAGAAGCTCCGCGGCGCAGTCTGGATCGACCTGATCGAGCCGACCCGGGAGGAGCAGCAGCAGGTCGAATCGACCCTCAACATCGAATTGCCCACGCGGGCGGAGATGGCCGAGATCGAAGACTCCAGCCGTCTCTACCAGGACAACGGCGCGCTGTACCTGACCGCGAGCGTGATGGTGCAGTCGGATAGCGACTTCCCGGCCACCACGGACGTCACGTTCGTGTACGCGGGGAGCACGCTCGTCACCCTGCGCTATGCCGATCCGCGCCCGTTCCGCACTTTCGCGAGCCAGGCCGTGCGGCTGCCCGGCCTCGGGAGCACTGCCGAGACGGTGCTCGTCGGCCTTCTCGATGCCTGCCTCGATCGCATCGCGGATCTCATCGAACGGGCGAGCAATGAGCTCGACGTCCTGGTGCATGAGGTGCTGACCCCGCAGGATCGGCCGCGCCGGCGCCGTGGCAACTTCGATTACGGTCGCATGCTCCGGCAACTCGAGCGCAGCCAGACACTGATCGCCAAGGCGCGCGTGAGCCTCATGAGCCTGAACCGGCTCATGAGCTATCTCGTCCGACGCGCTCTCGATGCGCCCGCCGGCAAGCTGCTGCGCGAAGAAGTGCTCACGCTCATCCACGACGTGCGCTCGCTGCAGGACCATACGAATTATCTGGGCAACAGCATCGCGTTCGAGCTGCAGGCCATCCTGGGCATGGTCAGCATCGAACAGAACAACATCATCAAGATCTTCTCGGTGGCGGCCGTGGTGTTTCTTCCGCCGACGCTCGTCGCGAGCATCTACGGCATGAACTTCAGGTTCATGCCGGAGCTGCATTGGCCGCATGGCTACCCGATGGCGATCGCGTTGATGGTGGGGTCGGCTGTGCTGCCGTACCTGTGGTTCAAGCGCCGGGGGTGGCTGTGAGCGCTGCGGCAGTTCGCGGGAGTGGCGGGCTCATTCGCCCGCTTGGCTCGGTCCAGGGATCAGTCCCGGGCTCCTTCCCTGGTGCTATCCCTGGCACTATCCCTGGCACTATCCCTGGCACTATCCCTGGCCCGCTCTCCCGCCTGGCCCATCAATCGACGTAGCGCGGCACCGAGGCGCGCCAGGAACTGGCGGCCCTCGCGGAGTCCGTCACCTGCGCCACGACGCGGGCACTTGATGTCGCCGTCGGGGAAATATCGTCCTCGAACGCGCCGCCGTATCGGGGTGCGGCGCTGGATGTCTGCGTATCGTCCTCTCGTGAGCAATAGGGTTCTCCTGTGTCTTGTCCGGTCTCCTGTTGTTGAACGGGTGCGTAGTGACTCAGCCACATCAACTGGCGCGCGTTCGGGCCGGCGAGCGAGGCAAGCGCTTTCGCATAGCCGATCAGCCGCGCGAGCGGGCCGACGGCGCGAACGAATGCAACGCCGCGCACCAGCTCCGACGAGACGATCGTGGCGCCTCTTGCGATCAGGTCTGCCTTCACGGCCTCGAGCCATTCGACGTCGCAACGGACGCGCACGCCCATGAACGGCTCCTCCACGGTGCTGCCGCGGTGGTAGCGCACCGTGAGCGGGCCGACGCGGATCTGCGAGCCGTAGAAATTCCGCAGAATCGTGGCCGCGAGCTCGAGCTCCGACTCGGTTTCGCCCCGCAGCGTCAGGCCGTGATGACCGATCTCCGTCTCGATCTCACACGCTACCTTCAGAAGCTGCTCGGCATGGCGAGCGAACTTCATCTGGACTGGATCGTAGAGATGCACGCAAACGCGCTCGAGCGGATATTCCGGATGCGCCTCATACGCTGACAACGCCCCAGTCCGCTCGTGGGCTCCCACGGATTCATTGCGGTGAAGCTGCAACTGGACTACGCGCGCTCCGTGCGTCTGTTCTCTCGTCATCGTTTCACTCTCCTTGAATTTGCAAGACGGTTGACCTTGTTCAGCCGGCCGCTCTGCGCGCTGCGCGGGCTGGCCTCGACTTGTCGGCGAGACTCGGCTCTTCTGCTGCGGCCATCGCACTCTTCTGGGCCGAAAAGGCATCCTGAGGCACCAGCAGCACGTCGCATCGGGCCTGCTCCGCAACCTCTCGCGCGACGCTCCCGAGGAACGCCCGGTGGATGCGGCCTCCGCCCCGAGTGCCCATGACCAGAAGATCCGGCTCGTGACGCTTGACGTGCTTCAGGATCGCGGAAGCGGCGCGCCCCTCCTCGAGCACCACGTCGTAGCGCCAGGGGCTGTTGCTCTCCGTCGTCAGAACATCGGAGATCGCCTGCCGGTACTCTCGTCTCCATCCGGCAATGTGCACGTCGACCGATGAGACTTCCGCGCCGAGGTAATGGAGCATGCCGTGATACGGCGGCTCGAATGCGTGCAGCACCGTGTAACGCGGCACACTCGTTGCGATACCTACCGACTCCATGAAGCGAACGGCGCCCGTCGAGGCCGGCGTGAGATCGAGCGCGAGCACCGCACTCCGATAGGCACAGCGCGGCTTCCTGCGCACGATCAGGATCGGGCAGCGCCGTGCTTCGGCGAGCCGCTCGGCCACCGAGTCCTTGAACATTTCACGCCGCGCGTGCTTGCGCCGCGCGCCGATCACGACCAGGT
>JBDZVF010000506.1:0-4261 GCA_040255575.1 Pseudomonadota bacterium
CCATGATCCGCCACCGCGACATGATCGCGGAGAAGTACGGCGTGAAGCTTCTCGTCTACACGAATCCGGAAGGCATCGCGCGCGGCATCAACCCGATCACCTCCGGCTCTTCGCTGCACACCCAGGTGATGAAGACGGATGCGCTGAAGCAGGCGCTCGACAAGTACGGTTTCGATGCCGCCTTCGGTGGCGCGCGTCGCGACGAGGAGAAGAGCCGCGCCAAGGAGCGTGTGTTCTCCTTTCGTTCCACCGGCCACGTGTGGGATCCGCGCAATCAGCGCCCCGAGCTCTGGAAGCTCTACAACACGCGCATCAACAAGGGCGAGAGCATTCGCGTGTTCCCGCTCTCCAACTGGACCGAGCTCGACATCTGGCAGTACACGCGCGCGCAGAATATTCCGGTGGTGCCGCTGTACTTCGCCGCGCCCCGCCCGGTAGTGAAGCGTGACGGCGTCTGGATCATGCGGGATGACGAGCGCCTGCCGCTGAACCCCGGTGAGACGCCGGAGGTCAGGATGGTTCGGTTCCGCTCGCTGGGCTGTTACCCGTTGTCCGCCGCGGTGGAAAGCAGCGCCGCGTCGCTGGACGACATCATCGAGGAGATGATCACGACCCGCACGTCCGAGCGCGCCGGTCGTCTCATTGATTCGGACGAAGCCGCTTCGATGGAAAAGAAGAAGCGCGAGGGGTATTTCTGATGACTGTCGCGATTCCTCGCAACGTGACCGTGGACACAAACGGGCCCGATGGGCCGACGAAAGGGCTGCTGCGCTTCCTGACGTGCGGCTCGGTGGACGATGGCAAGTCCACGCTGATCGGCCGCCTGCTCTACGACACCAAGCTCATTCTCGAGGACCAGCTCGTCGCGCTCGAGAAAGATAGCCGCAAGCACGGCACCACGGGTGACGACATCGACCTGGCGCTGCTGGTGGATGGCCTGGAAGCCGAGCGCGAGCAGGGCATCACCATCGACGTGGCGTACCGCTTCTTCAGCACGCCGCGGCGCTCCTTCATCGTGGCGGATACGCCGGGCCACGAGCAGTACACGCGCAACATGGCGACCGGTGCGTCGAACTCCGATGCCGCCGTCATCCTCATCGACGCACGCAAGGGTGTGCTCACGCAGACGCGGCGGCACAGCTACATCTGCTCGCTGCTCGGCATCCGGCACGTCGCCGTGGCGGTGAACAAGATCGACCTCGTGGATTTCTCGGGCGAGCGCTTCCACCACATCATGGGCGATTACTGCGGGTTCGCGCAGTCGCTCGGCTTTGCCTCGATCACGCCGATCCCGCTTTCCGCGCGCTACGGGGACAACGTCACGTCCCGCTCGGAGCACATGCGCTGGTACGACGGCCCGACGCTCCTCGAGTATCTCGAAGGCGTGGACGTGGACCAGGCGCTCACGCAGAAGCCGTTCCGCTTTCCGGTGCAGTGGGTCAACCGGCCGAACCTCGATTTCCGCGGGTTCTCCGGCACCATCGCGTCGGGAAAGATCCAGTCGGGCGACAAGATCGTGGTCGCGGCCTCGGGCAAGGAGTCCGTCGTCAAGCGCATCGTGACGGCCGATGGCGATCTGCCGGAAGCGAAGGCGGGCGATGCCGTCACGTTGACGCTCGCAGACGAAATCGACGTCGCGCGCGGCGATGTGCTCTCGAAGCCCGATACGCGTCCCGAGGTCGTGGATCAGTTCGCGGCCCACGTGCTGTGGATGTCGGAAGAGGCGATGCTGCCCGGCCGCTCGTACCTGTTACGCATCGGCACGAAGTACGTTCCGGCGCGCATCACGAACCTGAAGCACAAGGTCGATGTGAACACGCTGGAGCACATCGCCGGCAAGACGCTCGGTCTCAACGAGATTGGCCTCTGCAACATCGCCACCGCCACGCCGGTGGCGTTCGATCCGTACGAAGAGAATCGCGACACCGGCGCATTCATCCTGGTGGATCGCTTTACCAATGCGACCGCCGGCGCCGGCATGATCACCTTCGGCCTGCGTCGCGCGACGAACATCCATCGGCAGGATCTGCTGGTCGACAAGACTTCACGCGCTCGCCTGAACGCGCACCGACCGGCGATCCTGTGGTTCACGGGGCTGTCGGGCTCGGGCAAGAGCACGGTGGCCAACATCGTGGAGCGCGAGCTGCACAAGCGCGGTGTGCACACCTACATGCTCGATGGCGACAACGTGCGCCACGGGCTGAACCGGGATCTGGGGTTCACGGATGCGGATCGCGTGGAGAACATTCGGCGCGTGGGCGAGGTTGCGCGGTTGTTCGTGGATGCCGGGCTCATCGTGCTGTGCTCGTTCATTTCGCCGTTCCGGGCGGAGCGGCAGATGGTGCGGGAGCTGGTCGGGGCCGAGGAGTTCCTGGAGGTTTACGTCGACACGCCGCTCGAAGAGTGCATGAAGCGCGATCCGAAGGGGCTTTATGCGCGGGCGCGGGAAGGCAAGATCAAGAACTTCACCGGGATCGATTCGCCGTATGAGGCGCCGGAGAACCCTGAAGTGGTGATCAACACTGCGGATGGGACGGCGGAAGAGGCCGCGCGGCGCGTGCTCGATACGCTGCATGCGCGGGGGATCACCAGCTGAGATAAGAAGCTCTCAATCGCCGGGCGGCTGAGAGGTGCGGAGCCGGACGGTTGACGAGGCCTTCGCTCAGCTGCCGCGAAGGGGCAGCAGCCAGAGCAGGCAGCAGCCAGAGCAGGCAGCGGCCACGTGCGAGGGGGGTGGCGCTCAGCCCAGAGCGGCGTGGGTGAGGGCGGCCACTTCGTCCGCGATCGCGAGCGAGGCCGTGAGTCCGGGTGACTCGATGCCAAACAGGTTGATCACCGGCGCCACGCCATGGGTGGCGGCGCCTTCGATGCGGAAATCCGCGTTCGGCGCGCCAGGCGCCGAGATCTTCGGCCGCATGCCCGAATAGGCGGGCTCGAGGGCACCGTCCGCAAGATCCGGCCAGTACTTCCTCACCTCGCCGTAGAAGCGATCGCCGCGCGAGGGATCCACCGCGTAATCCATTTGCTCCACCCACTGCACGTCCGGCCCGAAGCGCGCCCGACCCGCAAGATCCAGCGTCAGATGCACGCCGAGCCCGCCCGGCTCCGGCACCGGATACACCAGTCTCGAAAAAGGCGAACGCCCCGCCAGCATGAAATAGTTGCCCTTGGCGAGATACGCGCGCGGCACGAACGCCTCCGGGAATCCCTCGATGGTCGCGGCGAGCGCGGGCGCGCCGAGCCCGGCGCTATTGATCAGCATGCTCGCCCTGAGCCGCGTTTCGCCGCCGTTCACGCTCACCAGGATGCCGTCGCCTTCGAGGCGAGCGCCCGTCACGGTGCTTTCACAAACGAGCGTGGCGTTGTGCCGCTCCGCTTCCCCCAGCAGGGAAAGCATGTACGCATGCGAGTCGATGATGCCGGTTGCCGGTGAAAACAGCGCGCCTGTACAACGAAGCTGCGGCTCCATGATGCGTGCCTGCACGGCGGACAACTGGTCCAGAATCACCCCGTTACCCGCCGCGGCGGCCTTAATCTTTTCCAGCTCGCCGAGCTGATCCATGGACGTTGCCACGATGAGCTTGCCGCAGCGCCTGTGCGGGACGCCGTGGGTCTCGCAGTATTCGTACAGCTTCTGGCGGCCGGCCACACAGAGCCGCGCCTTCAACGAGCCACGGGGATAGTAGATTCCGGCATGAATCACTTCGCTGTTACGGGAACTCGTGACCGTGCCGAACGCGTCGGCCGTTTCGAGCACCATGACCTCGCGGCCTGCCAGGGCCAGCGCGCGGGCAATGGCGAGCCCGATGACACCCGCACCCGCGACGATCACTTCCACATCGTTCATGGCCGGGATTATAGACTTGGCGCTTCGGCCACCTCCGTGCACCCATGCTGATTTCCGAGATCTCGATTCATCGGCCCATCTTTGCGACCGTGCTGAGCCTCATGCTGATCGTCGTGGGGCTCATCGGCCTCACCCGGCTGTGGCAGGGCATTCGCGAGCTGCCGGATGTCGATGCGCCCGTGGTGTCGGTGGAAACGCGCTATCGCGGCGCCGCGCCCGAGATCATCGAGACCAAGGTCACCCAGCCGATCGAAGACCGCATCGCCGGCATCGAGCACATCGACAAGCTGAAATCCTCGAGCTCCGACGAGCGCTCGCAGATCTCGATCGAGTTCGACCTGGACCGCGACATCGACGAAGCCGCCAATGACGTTCGCGACCGCGTGGGCCGGGTGCTGAACCAGCTGCCGGAAG
>JBDZVF010000507.1:0-4260 GCA_040255575.1 Pseudomonadota bacterium
CCGCCCGGAAGCTTTCCGCTCCTGGGCGGCATCCCAAACGTGAGAATTATAGTGGTCAATTCGCGGGGCCGGCTGGACGTCGTTGCGACACCCATCGGAAATTTGAGCGATCTCAGCCCGCGTGCACAGGAAGTGTTGGCAGGCGCCGACGTGATCGCGGCGGAAGACACGCGTCACACCGGTGCGCTGCTGAAAGCCATTGGCGTGTCGCGTCCGCTGGTGTCGCTGCATGCACACAATGAGTCGAGCCGCGTGCCGGATTTGCTTGCGCGCCTGGAAGCCGGTGCTTCGATCGCGCTGGTGAGTGACGCGGGCACGCCGCTCTTGTCCGATCCCGGATACGAGCTCGTGCGCGAGGCCACACGTGCGGGCTGCGACGTTCGCGTGGTGCCAGGACCTTCGGCCATTACGGCAGCGCTTGCGGTTGCCGGTTTGCCTACGGATCGATTCTGTTTTGAAGGCTTTCTGCCTGCGCGAGCGAGTGAACGGCGCACGAGACTCGAAGGCGTTGCGGCCGACCCGAGAACGCTAGTGTTTTTCGAAGCGCCTCATCGCATCGAGGAATCTCTAGTCGATCTCGCTTCCGTGTTCGGCGCGGAGCGGCGTGCAGCGGTTTGCAGGGAATTGACGAAAGCGCACGAGACTATTTACCGGGGCACGTTGGCGCAGCTTGTGGAGCAGTCGAGAACGGAGCCGAATTTCGCTCGCGGAGAGATCACGCTCGTTGTTGAGGGTGCGCACGATGCGGGCAGCAAGGGCGAAGCACTCCAGCTCGAGAAAGTAGTGGCGCTGCTGGTGAAGGAATTGCCGCCGGGGCGGGCGGCGTCGGTCGCCGCGCAGCTCACCGGCGCCCGGCGCAACGAGGCGTACGCCGTTGCGATGAAGCTGGCCAAAAGTGGTGATGACCCGTAAGGTGCGCGCGGGGAGTCGGCTGGGCAATCGCTGCCTTGCGCTTTCGGGCGCGAGGGGGAGGAAAGTCCGGGCTCCTGCGGATGAGGTGCCAGGTAACGCCTGGGGGGCGCGAGCCCACGGAAAGTGCAACAGAAAGCAAACCGCCTAAGCGCCGGTGGGAAACCGCCGGGGCCGGTAAGGGTGAAAGGGTGCGGTAAGAGCGCACCGCGCCGGTGGTAACACTCGGCGGCACGGTAAACCCCACCTGGAGCAAGGCCAAATAGGGAAGCCGGAGAGCAGTTGGCAACGACTGCGTTTCCAGCGGTATCCGCCCGCGCTTCCGGGTAGGCCGCTCGAGGCTCACGGTGACGTGGGTCCCAGAGGAATGATTGCTCCCGACAGAACCCGGCTTACAGGCCGGCTCCCCTTGTTTATTGGGAAAAAGTCGCCGTCCTGGCGCTTTTTCCGGAAATGGCGGGTCGTCGCCGGCGGCAAAGAGCGTGGTCTTTGCCGCCTGCCTTGGCGCGTCGCTACGCCCGAACGGGCTGCTTCATCGATCCTCGCTGCGCCCGGATGACTTGATCGACCGGTCGCTGCGCCGGGTGACTTGATCGACCGTCGCGACGCCCGGGCGCGACTTCAGAACACTTCGTCAGGGGGAACGGCCGGGCTCAGGTCGGGTGGTTCTACACCACTGTATGAGGTTCCCATCCCAACTCGCTGATTGGTAACAGAGCCGGGCGTCCAGCACTGGCTGCTCCGCTTCAGAGATTGACCATAAGTCTTTGGGTCTGCGACAAATTTCGCGCTTGACTCAATTGACATAGCGTGGGGTGCGTCTATAGTTCGTGTCATTCGGTGGGAGATGGTGGGAGTTAATGGGCGAGATCTTCGCCTCAGGTCATGTTTCGCGGTGCAACGAAGGTTTCCCTGGATGTGAAGGGGCGGATGGTCATACCCACCCGCTACCGGCCTTCGCTCATCCAGAGCGCGCAGGGGAAGCTGATCATCACCGTGGATCGCGACCAGTGCCTCCTCATCTACCCCCTCCCCGAGTGGGAAGTCATCGAGCGCAAGCTCATGAGTCTGCCGAGCCTGCACCCTCAGGCGCGCAAGCTGCAGCGGCTCATGGTGGGTCATGCCACCGATGTCGAGCTCGACGGGGTTGGACGGGTGCTGGTACCGCCCGAGCTGCGCGAGTTCGCCGGCCTCGGGCCGTCGGGGATGCTGATCGGTCAGGGTAATCGCTTCGAGCTGTGGGACGAGACGCGCTGGAACGGCCGGCGCGACATGTGGCTCGCAGCGGACGAGAACACGACCGACCTGCCTTCCGAGCTCGAGTCGCTGTCGCTCTGAGCGGCGCGGGTCGAAGCGGCGTACGGGGTTCAGGGGGATGCGGGCGAACGCAGGTGTAGCTGTCAGCGCATGCGCGCGGGCGGTGGTACGTGCAATGGCGAGCGTCCGTGTCGGTGGTCAGGGGTCGGCGGAGTTCGAGGGGCGGTGTCACCTGCCTCGCGGCTGGAGCTATTTCCATGGATGAGCACATGCCGGTGCTTGTCGAGGAGTCGCTCGCGGCGCTCGCACTCGAAGCGGATGGTTACTATGTCGATGCGACGTTCGGGCGCGGCGGGCACACGGCACGCATTCTCCAGGCCCTGGGTCGAGAAGGCCGCGTGCTTGCGCTCGACCGGGATGCGGCGGCCATCGCGGCCGGCCGCGCGCGCTTTGCCGACGAAATGCGGCTTGCGCTCGTCCATGCGCCGTTTGCCGAGCTTGCGACGCTCGTGCCCCGCCACTCGGACGGCCGCCCGTGCCGGGGCGTGCTCTTCGACCTCGGTGTCTCCTCTCCCCAGCTCGACGACCCGGCTCGCGGTTTCAGCTTCCGGTCGGACGGCCCGCTCGACATGCGTATGGATGCGACACGCGGCGAGCCCGTCTCTGCGTGGCTCGCTCGCGCGGGCGTCGACGAGATTCGCCAGGTGATCGCCACCCTCGGAGAAGAACGCTTCGCGCGGCGCATCGCCGAAGCCATCGTGAACACGCGGGTCGCCGCCCCGCTCACCCGCACCTCGCAGCTTTCCGAGCTCGTGTCGCGCGCCGTTCGCACGCGCGAGCCCGGCAAGCATCCCGCGACGCGCACGTTTCAGGCGCTGCGCATGTTCATCAACGACGAGCTCGGCCAGCTCGAGCGCGGGCTCGCCGCTGCCGCGAACGTGCTCGCCCTCGGCGGGCGTCTCGCCGTCATCACCTTTCATTCCCTGGAGGATCGCGCCGTAAAACAGTTCATGCAGTCCGAGAGCCGCATCCCCCCGGAGCTCGCCCGACTGCCCGTGATCCCCGTCGCCGCGGAACCCCGCTTCCGCATCGTGGGTCGCAAAACTCGTCCCACCGCCGAGGAGATCGCCCGCAACCCGCGCGCTCGCAGCGCCATGCTCCGCGTCGCCGAGCGCGTGAGGTAACCGCACACATGCGCATCGCATCCGTCACTGTCAGCCGCAAGATCCTCTGCATCACGGTCGCCGTGTTGTGGGTGGTCGCGCTCGGCTCCGCCGCCGGCGCCATCTACTCGAAGCATCGCGCGCGGGAGCTGTTCGTGACGCTCGAGCGGCTCAACAACCAGCGGGACAACCTGGAAGTGGAGTGGGGCCAGTTGCAGCTCGAGCAGAGCGCGTGGTCCACCCATGCCTTCGTCGAGCGCGTGGCGAGCACCAAGCTCAAGATGGCAACGCCCCCGCCCAGGGACATCGAGCTGGTGTCGCCATGAGGGTGCTGGCCTTGAAACCGCTGCTCGCGAGGGCGACGCCATGAGCGGTCGCACCGAACGCGAAGTGCAAGCCCGCTCCTTCCGGTGGCGGGCTTATCTGCTTCTGGGCGTGCTCGTCTGCAGCGCCGGCGCTCTCGTTTATCGCGCCGTCGAGCTGCAGCTCATCGACAAGGGCTTCCTGCAGAAGCGGGGCACGCAGAATTTTTCGCGCGTGATCTCGATCGCGTCCCATCGCGGCACCATCGTCGATCGCTACGGCGAGCCGCTCGCGGTGAGCACGCCCGTCGATTCGATCTACGCGAACCCGAAGGAGCTGGCGCTCGCCTCGGATCAGTTCCCGCGCCTCGCGAAGGCGCTGAAGATGAGCAGCCAGGAGCTCACCCGGCGCATCACGAGCAACCTGTCGCGCGAGTTCCTGTACCTCGCGCGCCATCTGCAGCCGGCGGATGCGCAGAAGATCAAGGCGCTCAGCATCCCGGGCGTCTATCTCATGCGCGAATACCGCCGCTACTACCCGGCGGGCGAAGTGGCGGGCCACGTGCTCGGCTTCACCAACGTCGACGATATCGGGCAGGAAGGCCTCGAGCTCGCGTTCGATCACTGGC
>JBDZVF010000032.1:0-23820 GCA_040255575.1 Pseudomonadota bacterium
CCGGGTGAAGACTCTGCTTCAACGGACCGCGCAATGCAGCCCTCCCAACCGCGCGCGCATGCTGAGCCAACCTCATGTGGCGGTCAAATCCGGCTTGAGAAATGACGGCGTGCAACGACGCCCTCCCTGAGTGTGTCGCGCCAGCCCTTCGGTGGGTCTGCTGACTTTGTCCAACGGCTATCCGCGCGTGACATGAATTGCGGTGGGACGGGGGTGGCGCGTGTCGATTACTATCGCGAGCCACATGTCCAGCCAGTCCCTGTTTTTGTCCTCGCTCGCCGGTTTCGTAGCGAAGGTCGAGCCGTTCGAGCGGCGGGCGCTTGCCCTCGCGTTCACGTGCAATTTCATGATGATGGGGAGCTACTACATCATCCGCCCCGTGCGCGACGCCATGGCCACCGTGTTCGGTGTAGCTCACCTGCAGGAGCTCTTTACCGGCACGCTCATCTTCACGCTTATCGTCTCACCGCTCTTCGCGTGGATCACCGATACGTTCCGGCTCTCGCGCGTGCTGCCCGGCGTGTTCTGTTTCATTATCGCGTCGCTCGCGGTGTTCTTTTTCTGGTTCGAGGCCAGTCCGCAGAGTCGGGTGCTCGCGGCCTCTTATTACTGGTGGGCCAGCGTCATCAATCTGTTCATGGTGTCGGTGTTCTGGAGCCTGGTGGTCGACACCTTCACGTCAGATCAGGCGGCGCGACTGCTGCCTTCGGTCTCTGCCAGCGGCAGCCTCGGTGCCATTGCGGGCCCGCTGGTGGCGTCGTTATTTGTGAAAAGCATCGGCGTGCCTGCGCTGCTGCTCATTGCGGCGGCGGGCTTCGCCATCGTCGTGGTGCTGGTGCTGTGGCTCATCAAGGAAAAAAGCAGGCTGCAGCTGGATCGCAAGGAAACCCAGGCGTCCACGATGGATCACAAGCTGCAGGGCAATCTTTTGGATGGCTTCGTCACCATCTTCAAGTCGCCGATCCTGCGGAACCAGGCCGGGTTCATGTTGCTGATGACGTGGATATCGACCATCGGCTACTTCATCCAGACAGATCTGGTGGCCCGCACGTTCAGCGATCTCGAGTCGCGCACGCGGGCGCTGGCGGAGATCGACCTGGCGGTGAACGTCATTTCCGCCGCCATCGCGATGTTCGGCCTCAGCCGGTTCATCAAGCGTTGGGGCGTCACCGGCAGCCTCGTGCTCAACCCCATCCTCATGGCCATCTCTTTCGTGCTCATGGCGCTGTCGCCGACGTTGCGCATGTTGCAGGGGATGCAGGTGACGCGCCGGGTGATTCAGTACGCGATCGCAAGACCCAGTCGCGAAATCTGCTTCACGGTCGTGGATCAGGAGAGCCGCTACAAGGCCAAGAACATCCTGGATGTCATCGTCTATCGGCTCGGTGATCTCAGCGCCGCCTGGGTGCAGGCCGCGATGAACGCACTCGGCTTTGCCATGGGCGGTAGCCTGGGGCTGGGCCTCTTCGCATCCGGGCTCTGGGCCGCCACAGCGTGGAACATGGGGCGACAATTCGAGCGCCTGCGGGCGGAGCAGGGCGAAGCTCCGGACTCGCACGAGCAGAAGGGGGTTGCATGAAAAAACGAGTCATTCTTCTCGGGGCGATGCTGGCGGGCGTGTTGGGGTCGACGACGCAGGCGCAAGTGCCGCCCGTGGCGGCCGTGGACCAGCAGGCCATGCTCAAGAGCGACGACCCGAAGCTCGCGCGGAACAAGCAGCTCGTGTTCGACTTCTGGCGCATCGTGTACGAGGGCGGGCACCTCGATCAGGCGCCGAAGTACATGGCGGAGGGCTACATCCAGCACAACCCGAACGTGCCTTCAGGGCGCAAGGCGTTTGTGGAGCTCTTCAGCAAAGAGCGCAAGCCGCTATCGGTGGGGCCGCGCGCGCGGATGCCGATCATCTCGATCATCGCGGAGCGCGACATCGTGATGGTGAGCACGGTGCGCAAGGTGCGGGATCGGCAGAAGCCCGATCACGTTTACAACATCACCTGGTTCGATGTGTTCCGCATCGATGATCAGGGCCTGATCGCCGAGCACTGGGATCCGTCGGAGATGTGGGTGGATGGCAAGCCACCCGGCGCGGAGTTCTTCGACGAGATTTTCAAATAAGAAGCGCTCAATCGCCGCGCGGCTGGCAAATGGAACTCGGAGCGTTCAATTGCCGCCCGGCCAAGCGGTCCCCGCCCGGCACGCCTCGCCAGTCACGATCTGACTGAATACTCAGGCGCGGCCAAGAACCGTCGCCGCGGCCAAGAACCGTCGCGCGGCCAAGAACCGTCGCGCGGCCAAGAACCGTCGCGCGGCCAAGAAGCCTCCGCGTGGCGCGCCCTTCCCAGCCGCCCGGCGATTGAGGGCTTCTTCAGTCCTCAGTAGAAGACATCCGGGTCCGGCACCATCGGCACGATCTTCGGGACTAGCTGAGGCGGCCACGGCTGCAGATTCGCGTTCTCCTCCGTCGCGCCGAGGCTGCGCAGGAGGTCCGCCATATCCTTCTTCGGTTCAGGCCGCTGCTGCAGGAAGCCCACGCGCGCCCGCCCCATCGCGTAGTCGATCGCCGTCAGGCCATCCGCATCGCGCGCGTTCATATCGACGCCCCACGCCGCAAGCTGCTTCACCACTTCCTTCCAGCTCTGCACCGTCGCCATCTGCAGCGCAGTGCTGCCTTTCACGCGCGCCTCGTCCATCCCCAGCGTATGCATGAGATGCAGCACGGTCGCGCTGCGAGTCACCGCGTTCTTCGGATCCGCCCCCGCATCCTTTAACAGCCGAAGCGCCGCGAGCGCGTGCTCCTCATCCTTGGTAGCCGCGCGCGTGGTCGAGGGCAGGATGGCGGCGAGCATTGGCGTCGTGCCATCCGCCAACGGCAACTCGACATTGGCGCCATGCTCGATCAGCAGCTTCATCGAATCGAGATCCGCCCCAGTCGCAGCACGCAGCAGCGGAGTCGCCCCAATATTCGTGAGCCGCTTGTCCGCGCGGCCACCGGCAGCAGCCGGCGTGCGCGAGGGCAGCGGCAGTTTCAGCTGCGCGTTCACGTTGGCGCCGCGTTCGAGCAGCATCTGTTGGATCTCGAGCGCGGTGGTGCGATCCGTTGAAGGCACGTCGGGCCGAAAACCACGTGGCACCGTGTTCAGGTCCACCGCTGCATACAGCGGCGTGACGCCGGTGAAATCCCAGATGTGGATATTGGCGCCGGCTTCGATCAGAAACTTCGCCAGGTCGAAATGTGTGTTGAGGATCGCGAGCACCAGCGGCGTCGTGCCGTGCGGATCCTGCAGGTCGATGTCCGCGCCCCCATCGAGCAGTGCCTTCGCGCAATCGATGCAGCCCTCGCGTGCGGCGTAGAGGAGCGGCGTGAACCCGCCGCGGTCCATGTCTTTCTCGCGCGGCTCGGAAGTGACCTTGCGTGCCCAGTCCCGCACGATCCCGCGCGCATCGACTTCAGCATGGCTGCGGATGAGGAACTTCACCATTTCCGGCTGGCGCTGGGCGGCCGCCCACATGAGCGCGGTCTGGTTGCCCCAGCGCTCGCGCGCGTTCACGTGCGCGCCGGCGCGCACCAGGAGCTTCGCGGCTTCGACATTGCCCGTGCGCGCCACGGCCATGAGGGCCGTCTGCCCTTCGGCATTGGGTGAATCGGGGTCGGCTCCGGCCTTCAGCAGCAGGCCAATGATCGTCGCATCGCCGGTGGCCGCGGCCAGCGACATCGGGGTTGCCCCGTAATTGTTCGCGAGAGAAACATCCGCACCAGCCTTGAGCAGGCGTTGCACCTCGGCAGCGTCGCGTTTGTAGACGGCCCATTGCAGGGGAGTGCTGCCGTCGGGTTGCCGGGCATTGACGTCGTCGGGCTTGGCAGCCGAGGCGGCCGCGCCCTCCGCCACAAACGCCGTGGCGTCCGCCGCCACAGTCACGCCCGGCACCGCCAGCGTCAGCGCTCCGGCGCCAGCGGCCATCAACAGCAAACCACGCAAATTCGAGAGCACGTCCACCTCGTATTTCGGAAGGCGCGAATCGTATCAAGATCGTCAATCCGGGCTGAGCGGCAGTGTCAGTCTCATCCACTCGCCAGGTGCGACAAACGAGCGCCGTCCGACAAGTCATAGAGACCGTCCGTCACGTCCTCATGGGTGACAAGTGTCAGTCAGGCTTGGAATTTTGGACACGAAAGCTGGAACGAGTCCTGTAGACGACAATCTGCCGGTAGCCTTGTAACCAAGTCGGCCATGCCGTGTTCTACTGGCCGCATGTCGGGAACGAATCAACGTTCCTGTACGTCGAAACGACTTCCGAACCACGAGCGAACAACAGTCTGGCGTCTGCAACGCATGGCGCCCCTGCGGCATCCCAGTGGGGTTCGGGCAGGGTCGAAGGGAGATGGGGTGACGTCGAGATATCAAGCTATCCGTCTGGCCGGCCTTGCTGCCGCCGTCGCGGTTTCCTTTTTGGGATTGTCAGCCTGCCAGAAGGTGGGCGGGGCCGGTGCGGCCTCGCCGAACCAGGCGGCCGCGGTGGCGCTGCTCGTGTCGCCCGAAGACCTGATCACACTGCGTAACAACGCGCTCGCGTCCGGGCCGGCCATCACGGGCTCGGTGCAACCCGAGCGGCGTGCGGATCTGCGCGCCGAAGTGTCGGCCGTCGTCGTCGCCGTGCTCAAGGAGAATGGCGATCCCGTCAAGAAGGGCGACCTGCTCGTGCGTCTCGATGACACGTCGATCCGCGACAGCCTGATGTCCGCCACCGCATCCGAGAAAGCAGCGGTACAGGCGTATGAACAGGCGGAGCGCCAGTTCCAGCGCATGTCGACCTTGCGGACCACCGGGGTGGTTTCCGCCCAGCAGCTCGAGGATGCCGAGAACCGCCGCAACACCGCTCAAAGCGATCGGGAGGCGGCCCGTGCGCGTCTCGTCACGGCCCGGCAGCAGCTCGAGCGCACCGAAGTGCGCGCGCCATTCGACGGCATCGTCAGCGACCGCAAGGTCTCGAACGGCGATACGGCCCAGATCGGCAAGGAACTGCTGCAGGTCATCGACCCCACCAGCATGCGCTTCGAGGGGCTCGTGTCTGCCGACAGCATCGGCGAAGTGAAGGCGGGGCAACCGGTGCTGTTACGCATCCATGGCTTCGGCGAGAAAGACTTCACCGGCAAGATCGCCCGGGTGAGCCCGGCGGCCAATGCCACCACGCGCCAGGTGGAAGTGCTCGTGCTGTTCGACGACGTGAAACAGCGGCCCACGGTCGCCGGTCTCTACGGCGAAGGGCGTGTCGAAACCCGCCGGACGGCGGCGCTGACGTTGCCGCCGACGGCGGTGGTTCGCGAGGGTGACTCCGCCTTTGCCTGGCGCGTGAAGGATCGCGTGCTGGAGAAAGTGCCCCTCAGCGTGGGCGACCGCGACCCCCGCAGCGGGGAGTTCGTGCTGGAGAGCGGTGTCGCCGAGGGGGACACCGTGCTCAAGTATCCGACCACCACATTGCAGAACGGCCAGGCCGTCGAGATGGCCGAACCCGTCTCGCTCGCCGCCGGCACCCAATAGTCGGGCTCTCGCCACAGGACACCCGCATGTTCCTCTCCAATTTCAGCATCAGGCAGCCGGTGACCACGGTTGCCCTGGTCATCGTGCTGATGTGCGTCGGGCTGATCGCGTTCAAGAAGCTGCGCGTCAACGAGCGGCCCGACGTCGAGATGCCCATCATCGTGGTGAACATCCCGTACCCCGGCGCCTCGCCGGAGACGGTGGAGCGCGAGATCATCAATCGCGTCGAGAAGTCCCTGCAGAGCATCTCGCAGGTGCATGAGCTGCGCTCGACGGCTTCGGAAGGCCAGGCGCAGATCTTCCTGCAGTTCGACTTCAAGAAAGACATGTCGGTCGCCTCCGACGAGGTGCGCAACGCGATCGCCTCGGTGCGCTACAAGCTGCCGGTGGAAATGCGCGAGCCGGTGCTGTTCCACGTGGACATCTCCGCGCAGCCCATCATGCAGCTCGCGCTCTCCTCGAGCACGCAGACTCACGCGGAACTGTCGCGCCTCGCGGAAGACACGCTCGCGGATCGCTTCCGCGCCATCGACGGCGTGGCGACGGTGAACGTGTATGGCTCGCTCCAGCGCGAGCTTTCGGTGCTGTTGCATGCGCAGAAGCTGCGTGAGTTCAACGTTTCGGTCGCCGATGTCGTCAACGCCTTGCGCGCGCAGAACACCAATGCGCCTGTCGGGCGGGTGAAGGGCGAGCTCGACGAGCAGAACATCCGCCTCGTCGGCCGCATCGAGTCGCCGCGGGAGTTCGAGGACGTCGTTCTCAAGCGCACCGGCAACGAGATCGTGCGGCTCGGCCAGGTCGCGACCGTGCAGGACGGTTTCGCGGAAATGAGCAGCTACAGCCTGCGCAACGCGCACCCGAACGTCAGCATCTCGGTCACGCGGGCACGCGATGCCAGCACCGTTTCGGTCGGCCAGCGGGTGCGCGATCTCACGAAGGAGATCAACAGCACGCTGCCCAAGGGCACTTCGCTCGAGATCACGCAGGATGGCGGCGAGGATGCGGAAAGCAGCCTCAACAATGTGGTGGAGGCGCTCGTCTTCGGCGCGGCGCTCACGATTTTCGTCGTGTACGCGTTCCTCAATTCCTGGCGCTCGACGCTGATCACGGCTCTTTCGCTGCCCACGTCCGCGGTCGCGGCGTTCATCGCCGTATGGGCCTGCGGATTCACGCTGAACTTCATGACGCTGCTCGGCCTCTCGCTCGCCATCGGCGTGTTGATCGACGACGCGATCGTCGTGCGAGAAAACATAGTGAGGCACATGGAGCGCGGTGAGGACCGCGTCACCGCCGCGCGCAATGGCACGGCGGAGATCGGCCTCGCCGTGGCGGCGACCACATTCTCGATCATGGCCGTGTTCGTACCCGTGGCGTTCATGGGCGGCATCGCGGGCGAGTGGTTCCGGCCGTTCGCGCTCACCGTTGCCTCTTCGGTGCTGGTGAGTCTCTTCATCTCGTTCACGCTGGACCCGATGCTGTCGGCGTACTGGGGCGATCCGCCGGGCTACGCGCATCGCACGCGCAGCTGGTTGAGCCAGCAGCTCTCGCGGTTCAATGAATGGTTCGATCACCAGGCCGACCGCTATGGGAATGTCATCGCCTGGGCGCTCCATCACCGCAAGTGGATGTCCACCATCGCCGTGATCACCCTGGTGGGAGCGGGCGCGCTGGTGAAGGGCGGGGTCGTGGGATCGAGCTTCCTGCCGCGCACGGACGTCGGCATGGTCGCCATCGACGTGCGCACGCCCTCGAGCGCCAGCCTCGAATACGCGCGCCTGAAGGTGGAAAAGGCCGCCGAGCTGTCGCGCATGATCCCGGAGACCCGCGCCACCAACAGCAACGTGAAGCCCGGCGGCGGGCGCGTGTACGTGGACATCGGCAAGAGCAACGAGCGCAAGCGCTCGGCGTACGAGATCGGCAACGACATTCGCGAGCGCCTGAAGCGCCTCGTCGGCGCCGAGTACGTCGTGCTGGACGACATCAACAACGGCGCGCAGAAGCCGGTGCAGATCCAGTTCTATGGGCCGGATTCGCGGCGCCTGATGGCGATCACGAACGACTACATGGAGAAGATGAAGCAGATCCCGGGCGCGGTGGATGTCGGCCTCTCCGAGCAGGAACCCAAGGACGAGCTGCGCATCGAGCTCGATCGGGGTCTTGCCAACCAGCTCGGCATCTCGGTCGGCGATGCGGCGAACGCATTGCGCGTGGCCTTCGCCGGCGTCGAGGTCGGTGACTGGATCGACCCGATCGGCCAGGCGCGCGACGTGGCCGTGCGGCTGCACCCCGAAGATCGGGTGGATGCTTCGAACATCGAGCATCTGCCGGTCGCGGTGGGTGGCACCAACATGCTCGTGCCGCTCGAGCAGATCGCGAACATCACGATGGACAAAGGGCCGGCGCAGATCCAGCACTATGGCGGCAAGCGCACCATCACGGTGTCCGCCAACGTGCAGAACCGCTCGCCGGGTGAAGTGACGGAAGCCGCGAAGAAGCTCGCGGCGGCCATCCAGTTCCCGAACGGTTATGGCGTGGAGCTCGGCGGCGCCTCGCGCGATCAGGATGAAATCTTCGCCGACCTGGGCATCGCGCTCGTCATGGGTATTGGCGTCATGTACCTGGTGCTGGTGATGCAGTTCGGGTCGTTCACGGCACCGATGCCGGTGATGCTCTCCCTGCCGCTGTCGCTCATCGGCGTGGTGCTCGCGCTCCTCATCACGCGCGGCACGCTCAATCTCATGAGCTTCATCGGCGTCATCATGCTGATGGGCCTGGTGGCGAAGAACGCCATCCTGCTGCTCGATTGCGCGCGCAAGGAAGAAGCGCGCGGAGTGGATCGTGAAGATGCGCTGATGCACGCGGGCCGCACGCGTCTGCGACCGATCCTCATGACGACGTTCGCGCTGATCGCGGGAATGCTGCCGGTGGCCATCGGCATGGGTGAGGGCGGTGAGTTCTATCGGCCGATGGCGGTTGCGATCATCGGCGGCACCATCACCTCGACGCTGCTCACGCTGCTCGTGATCCCGACGTTCTATGACAGCATCGAGATCTCGCGCGTGCGCGCCAAGGCGAAGTTCAATGCGCGCGCGGCGGTGATGAACCCGTTCCTCGCGTTCGTGGTGACCTTCGGCGAGGCGCTCGCGACGCTGGTGTTCCTGCGCTTCCTGTATCGGCTGGCGATGCGCCTTTGGAATGGCAACGGTCGAACGCCGCCGTCACTGCCGGTCGCAGCCAGCGAAGCGACCACGAGCGCCTGATCCGGGCGCCGGGCCTGGGCGGCTTGCGCCTCGCGGGGGGCTTTGTCTCAGGCCGACGGCAGCACGATCCGGGTTTTCTCGGGGTTGCGCCGATACAGCACGGCCGTGTGCCCGATGCGCCCCACGATCTCGCTGTGCGTGCTCCTGGCCAGGAGGTCGAGCGCCTCATCGCGGGCTTCCCGCTCCATGCCCGTGACGCGCACCTTCACGAGCTCATGGTCGTGCAGGGCGCGCGCGGCCTCGGCGATCACCGCCGGGCTCGCCCCGGCCTGGCCGATGAAAATGATCGGCTTCAGGGAATGCCCGAGGCCCCGAAGGTGCCGGCGTTGTTTCTCAGTCAGACTCATCTTGCCCCAGCGTGAAGTGACGGCTCGGGCGGAAGGTCGGATCCACCGGCCGTCCGCGAAGGGGCGCGATCCTACCAGCCGGCGCCGCAGGTGGCGCGGGGCGAATGATTTCCCGGCGGAACAGCACGTTGAGCGCAAGCCTTTGCCGGCCGGCCCTGGGAGGGTGGGCGGCAATGCAGGGTGCGCCGGGCGCGGGCCGCGAAGGGCGGGCGCGAGATCCTTTCGCGACCGCCCCGTGGCAAGGGGCGAGCGTCAGTTGCTCGAGCTCTGCGCCTGTGCCGCGTTCACGCAATCCGGCGTGCTGGCCTCGGCTGGATTGCCCTCGCACTCTTTCAGTTTCGCCAGACGATCGTTCTCGTGCGTCTTGTAATAGTTGACGGTGAATAGCGCCCGGGGAGGTGGGTCGTCACAAGCGGCGGCGACCAGCAGAATCACGAGACCCAACCCCACGGCACGAACCAGGCCATTGCTCATGAATTCAACTCCTTCTGCGTCTTTCGCTATTATCTGCATAGTGGAAAAAATCGACTCCTGACGATTTTTCCGAGACCCTCTGCATTATTCGACGGCGAACAGGCGGTTTTCGCCGCCCCTCTCTTGCTTCCCTGCACCGGGCCTATATTAGCCCGAGTCCGGCCAGGCGCGGCAGGCCCGATGCCGGGGGGGACCGCGGCCCTCTCAGTGGCTCATCGCGTAGAGCAGGTAATTAATGGCAAATCGGTACGCGATGCCGGTGAGCGGCTGCGGGTAGTCGGGGTTGTCCGCGTTCTCCCAGGCATCGCCCATGTCCATGTTGAAGTTGATGATCACGGCGAGGCGATGGCTGTCGTCGTAGACCCCGCGCCAGTGCGGCCGATAGCCGTCCTGCTCGTAGGTCACGCCGCGATAGATAGAGCCGAGCCCCGGAATCTGCGGCCGATCGTTGAGGTCGTACAGCACGTGGAAAATCGGATCGTCATCGGGAATGTCGACGACCTGGCGGTCCGGGAAGACGCGCGACAGCGACTCCATGAAACCCGCCCACTCGTATGAGCCATGGAAGTCATCGACGATCAGCGTTCCGCCGCGATCGAGGTATTCGCGCAGGCGGGCGGCCTCCTTCTCGCTGAGGTCCCAGCCGCCGACTTCCACGGCATAGAGGATCGGGTGATCGAACAGGTTCTCGTCCTCGAGCCCGACCGCTGTGCCCTCGGGCGCGGTGGACACGCGCGTGAGGCGCCGAATGCCCTGCGAGAGGTGGATCTCGGCGGAGGGCGAATCCGTGGTCCAGCGCTGCGCGCCGAAGCGCCAGCCGCGCGCGAAATTGGGATTCTCGGAATAGATGAGCCGCGCGAACTGGAACTCGAACTTCGGCTGATCCTTGTAGAGCACCTCGCCGTGCTCGTTGGTCATCACCCAGCGGCCCTGCACCGAGGGCGGGGCGCTCGCGCCCTGCATGGAGCTGGCCGCGAGCAGTGGCCAGACCGCGCAGAGCAGCCCGGTAGCGACCGGGCGGAGGGGCGATGACGGCGGCAAGCTCATGGGCGCCAGAGTAGCAGTCTTCGGCGGGGGCATACATTCACGGAGCGCAGGCGGAGCGCTGTGGCTCCACGCGCGCCATCGACCGCGCGCGGCAGGCGCGCGCCGCCCGAACGCGCAGGGCTACTCGCGCAGGGCTACTTGTGGATCGGCAGCTGGTATTGCCGCTCTATCGTCACCCGCCCCATGCCATCTTCGCTGGCCGTCGTGGTGTACCGAAGCGTGCGGCCGTTCTTCGAAAGCTCATAGCGATCCGTGCGATTGAACTGCCGGCCACGTTTGGTTTCCACGACCCACGCGCGGCCGTTCCAGCCGCAGCGGCGCTCGCCATCGCCGTAGGAGTCGGAGAAGGGCTCTTTGGTGCCGGCCTGGCACTCGGTCTCGATGCCATCCTCGGTGACCGTCAGGGACTGGTTGCCTTCGCTGAAGGTCAACTTCTCCGGATTGGTCCGCAGGGACTCGAAGAAGATACTGCCACCGCCGCCGCGCCCGCCCATCTGTATCGTCACGTTGCCGCCGCCCCCCGTCGGGTCGATGTCGGTGGAGTTGCGACCGCCGCCCGAAGGCCAGGGGCTGCCGTCGTCCGAGGGAAAGCCGCGGCCGCCGATGGGACCGGTGCCACGACGCCGGCCGAGCGGATCGTCGTCGTCCCGCCCGAAAATGCCACCGCGCGAGGTGCGCGGCTCGGTGCGCGCCTGCTGTGCCCGGCGTTGGGCGCGATCGATGACTTCACCCGGATCGTCGCTGTTGTAAGGATCCAGCTGCCACTCGGTGCCCGAGAGCTTCACGCCTTCGGGCGGCTTGTCCTTGAGGCCCGCGGCGAAGGCGAGGGTGGACGCGGTGGCGAATCCCAGCAGCAGCGCGATGGATGTGGTTCGGGATGTAGTGGAGCGGGTCATGGGACATCTCCCTGGGATGAAGCCCGTGGCGCTCAAGGCACCCAGGCCATCCCATCCGGCGAACCGCCGGTCTCGATGGTTCTGGCAACACTCAGGCTCGCAAGGTCGATGACGGCGACGCGATTGGCCCCCGAGACCGCAACGTAAGCCGTCGCGCCACCCGGCGCGATGAGGATGCCCGTTGGCGAGGCGCCGAGGCTGAGGCGCTTCACCTCCTCGTAGCCGTGCGCATCGAACACCAGAAGGTTCCCTGCAGCGAGGTCCGAAACGAGGGCGTAACGGCCGTCGGGCGTGATCTTCACGCGATTCGAGCGCTGGGTGCCGGCCTCGACGGTTCGCACGACCTTGCCGCTCCGGGTGTCGATGATCGAAATGCCGCCGTCGCGCGAATGCGCGGACCACAAAGTGCGGCCATCGGGCGTGAGGTCGAGACCTTCCGGGCCGAGGCCCACTTTCACGAGGCGCTGGCTCCAGCTTCCGTCCGCGCCGGGCTCGAGAATGCTGACGGTATTAGAACCGATGTTGCTGGTGTAGAGCTTCTTGCCATCGCGCGAGGCCAGCACCATGTGCGTGCCGTCCTGCCCGACGGAATATTTCCAATCGACGATCTGCTTCACCGGATCATAACGCCCGACGTGCTGGCTCTCTTCCGACGTGAAGTAGAGTTTGCCGCCAAAGAACGTGAGGCCGTGCGGCCGGCGCAGCTCACCGAGATCCACACGCTTCAGCTCCTTGCGCGCGGCGATGTCGATGACTGAAAGCGTGTGGCCGCCGGAGGCTCTGTCGCCATAGTTGCTGACGAAGGCGAGCCGCCCGTCACTCGAGACTTCGACCTCGTGCGGACCCTGGCCGGTGGCGACCGTCGCCACGATCTTGCCGGACGCCGGGTCTACGAAGGCGAGGGTGGCGTCGCTCTTGTTCAGCACCAGAAGTTGAGCGGCGACGCCGAGGGCGGGGAGTCCTGCAAATGCCGCGGCGAGGATGAGACGTGCCAGGTGCATGCTCGGGGTCCTTCCGGGAAGCGGATGCCGGGAAGCGGATGTCCGACTTTACGGCTACAGTAGCGGCCATGTCACGTTTAAGCGGCTTCAGCCGGACTTTCTGGGTCGCGAATACGCTCGAGCTGTTCGAGCGCTTTGCGTATTACGGCAGCAAGGCGATTCTCGCGGTGTACATCGCCGAGCAGGTGGGGCTCGGGTCGCAGACTGCGACGCTGCTGGCCGGTTCCGTTTTCAACACGCTGCTGTACCTCCTGCCGCCGCTCGCGGGAACGATCGTGGATCGTTTCGGTTTTCGGCGCAGCCTCATGGCGTGCTTCGCCATTTTCTCACTGGGCTACTTCCTGATCGGGTTCGCCGGGCTTCCGATCGGCCAGCCGATCGTGCAGGCGGTCGGTACGCAAACGTGGATGGTCGTGGCGTTGATCATCGCCGCGGTGGGTGGCTCGCTGATCAAGCCTTCCATCGTCGGAACGGTCGCGCGCACGACGACGGAAGAGAAGAAGGCGCTCGGCTTCTCGATCTACTACACGCTCGTGAATTTCGGCGGTGCCATCGGGCCGATCATCGCGCTCACCGTGCGTGAGAATGTTGGCATCTCCTATGTGCTCGTGCTGTCCTCGCTCACGACGCTGGTGCTCTTTATCGCCACCGCACTGTTCTATCGCGAGCCGCCGGCGCCGGCGAACGCGCCGCCGCCGCGTTCGATGGGGCAGGTGCTCGCGGATATGGTGATGGTGTTCGGGAACCTGAGATTCATGCTGTTCCTGCTGATCTTCTCGGGGTTCTGGGCGATGTTCTGGCACATCTTCTACGCGCTGCCCTTCTACGTGAAGGATTACCTGCAGTTCTCGCGGTTCGAGATCATCGAGACGGTGGATGCGTGGATGATCATCCTGGTCACGATTCCCGCGGCGGTGGTCGCGCGCCGCTTGCAGCCGCTTTCGGCGATGGTGCTGGGACTCGCGCTCGCGACGATCTGCTGGTTCGTGATGGGGTTGATGCCGACGATCGTGTGGACCGTGGGGGCGATCGTGATCTTCGCGATCGGCGAGGCGGTGCAGGCGCCGCGGTTCTACGAGTACGTCTCGCGGCTCGCGCCGCCGGAGCAGGTGGGAACGTACATGGGGTTTGCGTTTCTGCCCATCGCCATCGGGACGTTCGCGGCGGGGTTGTCGAGTGGGTATCTCGTTGAGCACTTCGTCGAGGGGGGCAATCCCGACGCGCCCAAGATGTGGTTCGTGGTGGGGAGCTACGGAGTGGTGTCTACGCTCTTGCTCATCGTGTATGACCGGCTCATTGCGCCTCGAAGAAGCCCTCAATCGACGGGCGATTCGGAGGCTGTGCGCGAGGCCGCCTGAGACCCTGCACGCCACGCTGATGTAGCAGCCCAGCGCATGCCCACGTCAGCGTCGCATACGGCACGATCTTCGCCGTACCTGCGCCGCGTGCTGCCGCGCCTGGCGGGCAGCGCTCCCTTGCCAGGCACCCGAAAAGTCAGGCCGCTTCTTCTTCCTTCGCGTCCGCTTCCTTGGCCGGTGCCGGCGCGGGCTCGAGCGCCAGGGCTTCCGTTTCGCGCGGGCGGCCTTTCAGCTTGATGTTGAGGCGCAGCTCGTTCGCCGAGTCGGCGTTGCGGATGGCCTCATCGAAGGTGATCACCCCTTCGTTGTAGAGCTCGAACAGCGAAGCGTCGAAGGTGCGCATGCCGAGCTCCTCCGACTTCTGCATGATCGCCTTGATCTCGTGAAACTCGCCCTTCAGCAGCTTGTCCGCGATGATCGGCGTGTTGATCAGGATCTCGATGGCCGCGCGCCGGCCCTTGCCATCGGCCGTGCGCACCAGGCGCTGCGAGATGATCGCGCGCAGGTTGCTCGACAGGTCCATCAGCAACTGCTTGCGGCGCTCTTCCGGGAAGAAGTTGATGATGCGATCGAGCGTCTGATTCGCGCTGTTCGAATGCAGCGTGCCCAGGCAGAGGTGACCGGTTTCCGCGAACGTGATGGCGTGCTCCATCGTCTCCGTATCGCGAATCTCGCCGATGAGGATGACGTCGGGCGCCTGACGCAGCGTGTTCTTCAGCGCGTTGTGCCAGGAGTGCGTATCGATGCCCACTTCACGATGCGTGATCAGCGACTGCTGCGATTGATGCACGAACTCCACCGGATCTTCCACCGTCACGATGTGACCCGCGGACGTGCGGTTGCGATGATCGATCATGGCCGCAAGCGAGGTGGATTTTCCCGAGCCCGTTGCGCCGACCACCAGCACGAGCCCGCGCTTCGTCATCACGATTTCCTTGAGGGTTTCCGGCAAGCCGAGCTTGGCCATGTCCGGAATCTCATTCGTGATCGTGCGGATCACCATGCCCACGTGCTGCTGTTGCTGGAACACGTTCACACGGAAGCGCGACACGCCCGGCACGGATAACGCGAAGTTGCACTCCAGCTCCTTCGCGAACTCCTCCCGCTGGCGGATGTTCATCAGCGCGTTGGCGAGATCGCGCGCGACTTCGCCATTCAGCTTTTGACTCGTGAGCGGCTTCATCACGCCCTGGATTTTCATGCTGGGCGGGAAATCCTTGGAGATGAAAAGGTCGGAGCCGCCCGCCTGGCTCATCGCCGTGAGCAGCTTGATGATGTGATTCCTGGCCTGTTCTTCTGTCAGCACGCCCATCTTCGCCCGCCCATGCACGTCAAATGGCGCGGATCGTAGCGAATCGGGCACGACGAATTTCGGTAGTGCTTCTCGTTCTGGTGGGCTCTTGGTGGTCGGCGGTCTCGTTCTTCTGGGTCTGTCCCACCGTTGTGTGATCCCGAACGCGCCGCAGCTCGCGGCGCTGGCCCGGCCCGCCGAGGTGAACGAGTGGATCATCCGTTTCCTGCGCGGAACCGCGTGCACGACTCGAAGCGAGGCGGCGTGATCTTTTGCTACCTTTAAGCCCACGTGAGGCGGAGGGTTCATGTCGCGGAAACTCAGTGGAAAACGCCGTGTCCTGACGGCTGTGTGCGCGCTGCTCGCTGCCGCTGCCGTGGCATCGGCGCAGGAGAAGGGCGCGTCCGCGCCGGTCGCGAAGGACCTGGCGAACCGGCCCGTCGATCTCGACTTGAGTCGCGGTGTGCAGGCGGCACCCCGGGATACGTCCAAATTGCCGACGACGTTCGCGGGCGCCGCCAAGACGCAGCCTGTCGATCCGAAGTGGGGAACCACTCCGTATCGGCCCAAGAGCCGGCGCGATCTCAACGGCATCTGGATCAACCAGGGCGGCATCGGGTGGACGCCCGGCGTTCCGCCGGGGGCGGGGCAGAATCCGCCGCTCACACCGGAGTACGCCAAGATCTTTCAGCAGCATCTCGCGAATGCGGCCGCGGGCCGGCCGACCGGGGATTCCACGAGCGCCTCGTGCTTGCCGCCGGGCATGCCGCGTCTCATGACCATGACGTACCCGATGGAGATCACCATGGGGCCCGATCGAGTGATGATCTATGGCGAGTGGCTGGAGCAGGTTCGCCGCATCTTCATCGACGGGCGACCGTTGTCCGAGGATCCCGAGCCGAGCTTCAACGGGGAGTCCGTCGGGCATTGGGAGGGGGACATTCTCGTGTCCACCGCGTACGGTTTCCGGGGGGACACGAACATGGAGTCCTCAGGGCTTCCCAAGAGCGACAAGGCGATTGCGTACGAGCGTATCTGGCTCGCGGATGACGACACGTTGCGCGATGAGTTCACGCTGGTCGATCCGGTGGCCTTCAGCAGGCCATGGACGGTCACGAAGACCTACAAGCGCGCGCCGCCCGGTTTCAAGCTGCTGCCCTATGTGTGCGAGAACAACCGCAACCCGGTGGCGGCGGACGGGACGATCCAGGCCATCATGCAAAACAGCGAGTCGCCAAAGGAAGAAGCGCCGAAGAAGTAGGGCGCGAGCAGGCGCGCAGAGCGGTGCTCGGCGGGCGCAGGCAGCGCGTGGCGGACACAGGCAGTGCGCCATGCGCACAGGCAGCGCGTGGCGAGCACAGGCAATGCGCGGCGGGCGCAGGCAGTCGCTGTGGGCACAGGCAGTGCGTGGCGGACACAGGCAGTGCGTGGCGGGGCGCCCTCGAGCGCCCCGCACAGCCCGCGAGGTTGCGGTTATTTCTCTTCCGCGAGCTTCTTCATCGCATCCAGCGCCCCGGTGAACGCCTGAGTGCGGCGCTCGCGATCCTCCTGTTTCGCCTTGGCATCAGCGAGCGGCGCCTGATCCCAGATCAGGCTATAGAGCAGCTTGGTCTTGTTCTTGCCGTCCGCCACCGCTTCGAGCGTGCCGTGATACAGGATCGTCAGCCCCGGCGGCGTCGGCTGCGCGTAGGTGTATGAGTACGCAGTCTGCGCAACCAGCACTTCGTCTATGCGGTCAGCGAGACGCCGTACGGTGCCAAGATCCCCATTGCCGGAGGTGTACACGCACGTCTTCAGCGTCGGCAGCCACTTGGTGATGTCGCAGTAGCCGCCAACCTTCTTCCAGACGACATCGATCGGCGCATCCACCGAGATGTTCAGTTTGACGGTGGCGTACTCGGCGGCCGAGGCCGTCCCGATGAAGAACGGAACACTGAGCGCCCCGCAGGCAAGCAGGCGACGCAGTGAACGGATAGACATGTGCGATCTCCCCTGTTGTTGATTTGTATGCTGCTGCGATCCTAGCCCCGCAGCGGGCCGGCGTAGCTTGCGCGATGGTGACAGGACCACGCTTCAGTCGCCATCATCGAGGCCATGACAGATCCGGCGCAGCGGTTTGGGTTCGAGGCGGTTGCCGCCACGCTTGGCGAGCGCACCGATGTCGATAGCAGCCTCGCGCTGGCCAGCCACATCAACAAGCTCATCGAGCAGGCGACGGAGTCGTTCCAGGCGGAACGGGCCGGCATCGCGTGCGGCGCCGGCTGCAACTTCTGTTGCCACTTGCGCGTGATGGTCTTCCCGCACGAGGCCATCGCGCTGTTTCGTTATCTCGGCTCCCGCATGCCGAAAGAGCAGGCGGAGCGGGTGCGTCAGCGAGTTCTCGAGAACGCGGCACACATCGCCGCACTTGCTTGCGAAGGCCGCACGGCGACCAATCTCGCTTGCGCCTTTCTCGTCGATGGCCAATGCAGTGCCTATGAGGCGCGGCCGGCCGCGTGTTCCGGATATCACTCGCTCGACCGGGAAAAATGCGAGGCCTCATTCAACAACGGCGGCCACTTGCCGGAGGGCATCCCGGTGCTCGGCGCGCTTCGCTACGTCGCCGCCGCGCTGGATGAAGGCATGGAGCAGGGGCTCCACGCGGCAAAACTGGACACAACGCGCGTCGAGCTGAATACCGCCGTCGCCGCGTTGATTCGCAATCCAGCGTTGATCCAGCGATGGCGCTCCGGGCGGCCGCTGAAGCTATGATGCAGGCTCAAATAACAAGGGGGGACCACCATGAGAAGACGAATCGCACTATGGTGCGCGGGGCTGTTGGCGCTGGCCCTTTGCGCGACGGCGGGTGCCGCGGAATGGGTGCAAACCTGGGGCGCCGCTCCGCTGCCGCCGGCGGCCGCTCAGGGCCCATTCCCGGCCACTCAGAGCTTCGCGAATCAGACCATTCGCCAGACCGTTCGGGTGAGCGTGGGGGGCGGGCGAGTGCGTCTACGCCTTTCGAACGAGTACGGCGTCAAGCCGCTGGTCGTGGGCGCCGCGCGCATCGCGTTGTCGGATGACAAGGGGAACATCAAGGCAGGCACGGACAAACCCGTGCTCTTCAGCGGCCGACCGGGCGTCACGATTCCGGCGGGCGCGCCGTTCCTCAGCGACCCGATCGATCTGAACGTCGATGCGCTCACATCGCTTTCCATCAGCCTCTACTTCCCGGAAGACACAGGGCCGTGCACGTGCCATGTGACCGGCGTGCAGAACGGGTTCGTCTCGGACGCGGGGGACTTCACCGCCAAGGCGTTCACGCCTGCGCAGACGATCCAGTTCCGCGCGTTCATCTCCGGAGTCGACGTGGAGTCCTCGGCGACACCGGTGCGCTCCGTCGTCGTGCTGGGTGATTCGATTTCCGATGGCGTGGGCGCAACCCTCGATGCGAACCGACGCTGGCCGGACCTGCTCGCCAATCGCTTGAATGCCAAGGGCGCGAAAGGCTGGGGCGTGGTGAACATGGGTATCAGCGGCAATCGCGTGCTGGGGGACGGCGCAGGGCAGAGCGCGCTCGCCCGCTTCGATCGGGACGTGCTCTCCGTCACCGGCGTGAAAACCGTCGTCGTTTTCGAAGGGGTCAACGATCTCGGCATTGCTTACGGCAAGTTCCCGGACGGACCTCTGGCCGAGCGCTTTCGGGCGCTTGCAGGCAAGAAGGTCACGCAGGAAGACATGATTGCCGGTTATCGCCAGCTCATCGCCCGCGCGCACGCGCGCGGCCTGAAGGTGATTGCCGCAACCATCACCCCGTACGGTGGCGCCATGTACTACTCGGAAGAGGGTGAAGCCGTGCGGCAGGCGATCAACACCTGGATTCGCACCGGCAAGGAAGTCGACGGCGTCATCGATTTCGACGCCGCCCTCCGCGACCCCGCGAAACCGGAGCAGATCAAGGACGGTTTCCATGCGGGCGATCACCTGCATGGCAGTGACGCCGGCTACGCGGCCATGGCTGCGGCCATCGATCTGAAGCTGTTCGATTGATGCAGACGGCGTTCGTCGCGCTCACTCGGTGAGCGCGACGAACGTGCCGTTGTTCTCGCTGCAGATCACGCGCATCAGCGCGCCGAATCGCACATTCGTGAATGCGGGATATCCTGGATCGTTCATGTAGCCGATCGCATGAATGCGCACCACGCGCCGGCCGTTCGCATCCAGCCGGTTGAGGTCGCGCACCTGCTGGACCGCTTCCTGCAGCGTCTCGCCGGTGTACTCATCGCCGAGCACATAAGCACTGATGCGCTTGTCCGATGCCCAGTACGTGCGAATGGCTTCGACGATGCCCGGCAGCGGATTCGATTTGCTGAACGGCCGCCAGTTGCGCATCTTGCGATTGATCTCGTTACGCCGGTCACGCGTGTCCGTGAGCCACTGGCCCTTGGTGCTCTCGAACATGTATCGACCCTGGTCGTTCATGATCTGCATGCCCTTCACATGCGGATAGAGGCTCAGGATCTCCTCCATCACGCGCACGTTCAGCTCCCAATGCGCGTTCATGCTCGATGAGGTGTCGATGATGAAGATGATGTACTCGCTGTCGATGGGGATGCCGCCCACCGCCTCGGTCTTCGGGCGCCGCGCGTTGTTCTTGAGCAGGCGCTGCATCTCCGCGGTCAGCGTTTGATAGGCGCTCGTGAGCTCGCCTTCCACCGTGTTGGTGACCGAGGCTTCCTTCTTGCTCGCCGAGAACTGACCCTTGAGGTGGGTGAGATCGCCGGCGAGCTGCGCGATCTGGTGACGGCGCTTCTCGAGCTCATCCACGCGCCCGACGAGCTGATGATTCAGCTCTTCGGTATCGCCGCGGATGGTGTTCAGCTCCTTCTGCATCTCGAGGAGCTGCTGATGCAGGTCCACGCGATCGCGAGCCTCGGCATTCGGCTGCCCATACTGCGTGAGCACGAGTAGCAGGATGATCGCCCCGAACCCGCAGCAGATGCAGTCGAGGAACGAGAGGCTGAAGACCTCGACCGTGCGGCGAGGCAGCCTCACGGCCAATCCTTCGACGGCATGAAGAGCGAGCCATGCGTGATGCGGGCAAGATCCCAGAACCGATGCTCCGCCTGCGGCTCGCCCTTGAGCTGCAGCAGGATGGTGTCGACCGGCACTCCTTCCGGCAGTGACCCCACCGAGTCATCGAACAGGCGCGCGCGCCGTGCGGCGCTGATGTACTTGCCGAACCCTTCGGACTTGCCCTGGGTCGGGAAGCCATCCGTGATCAGAATGATCTGGTCGGCGCGCGGGATGAAGTTGCGAGCGGCGGTGAACGCATTCACGAAGCTCGTGCCGTTTTCCGGCACGAGCTCATGAAGCGCGGCGAGATTCTGGGCGATGGACCTGGCATCCCCCCCATCCAGCCACTTTCCGTTCGACGATCCGAGCAGCGGTGCGGCCGCGGTGTTGAAGGCGATGATCTGGTAGCTGCTGCCGGGCGGCAGCTGCGAGAGCAGCCAATCGACGGTGTCGACGGCCCGGCGCCACTTCGCGGCGTTCTTCTTCTCGGCCGTGTCCATGTTCCGCATGCGAATGATGGTGACGAGATCCTCGTGCAGCATGCTCGCCGAATGGTCCACGAGAATCAGGATGTGCTTGCCGTGCATCTTGATGCCGGTGATGTAGCGTCGATCGCCGGACCCGCGAAACGATTTGATCTCCTGCCCCGGCGGGCCTTTGTCGAGGCTGCCGGCTTCGAGTCGTCGTTTGCCTTCCTCCATGGACTTCACGTCGCTCTTCAGCTGCTCGATGCGCTCGCGGCGGGCGAGGCTGGTCGCATCGTAGGCGGAGAGCTCGCGCTTGGTGACCTCGAGATCCGCCGAGAGATTGAAGAGTTCCTGCGCCGCTCGGGCGTTCTCCGCATCCGTCTTGTCGACGGTGTTCCGGAGCCGCAGCTCGTTCTCGCGGCCGGCAACCAGTTCCTGCTGCAAATGTGAGACCGCGGAGCGCAGGTCTTCCATGCGTTCGGAGCTCGTGATGCCACTGCGCGCGCTGATGATCACGTAGAACAGGATGACTGCGCCGAAGCCGCAGCAAATGCAGTCGAGGAATGACAGGCTGAAGACTTCGATGCTGCGACGGCGGCGCATCTTCAGCTCTCTTCGGGATTGGCGAGCAGGGTTCGCATGAACCTTACGAGAATGTCAGGTTGGCCCGAGGTGCTATTCAGCGGCGGGTCGGTATTCTGCGGCTAAATCCGCGACGTTGTCGCCCTGGAAATCGCGGGAGCTGTCGGCTAGCGGGATCGGGCCATGAATACGTCCGAGCTTCCTGACTTCAGGAGTGACGCAGTAGCCGACAGCTATCCCGATGCCTTCCGCCGATCGGCTGGTTGCCCTGTGGGTCAGCGACTTACGACAATAGGTGGTCGAGATCCGGCTCTGAAACGTGTCAGGGGTCTTCGAAACCACTGCTCAGTTCACCAGGCCGGGGCTTGAAACCAGAATCTCTGCGTCCTACATTTGCTCCCCTGACGCAATAGCCGAAACGGCGTCTGCCCGCCCGCAAGGGTCCTCACCAAGCGTGGGATAACCAAGAGGATCGGCGTACGAACCCCGCCCTTGTGGCGGGGTTTGCTTTATGGGGGCGGCTTTGCGCGGCTGCCTCCCAACGCCTTGTGCACCAACACTCTGAAGCCGACCTTCGCGCCTTTTCGCCCGCGCGGTGATTTCGTTCGATCTGCGGCGTAGGCACTTTGAACGAACAAGAGCACTGCGCCTGGGTCACGCACGCCACGTACGTCAAAGAACACCCAATACTCGAACCCCGCTGCCAGCGTTCCCGGCATCTCCACTACAAAGTAGTTGTCGCGACCCGCGAAGAAGCACTTTCGTCCATCAAGATCCCGGATGACGCCGGGCAACACCTTCGAGAGCTCGTAACGATCCGGACAAAACTTTCGCAGATCGTGCGGGCCAGTGCTGTATTGAGGATCTGGCTCCTCCGCGATCAGGCAGCCGGTCGTGAATGTATGCGCGGAAAAACCGACTCGGATCTCAACTTCTTTCGCGGGCTGGTTTGGACGCCCCGGCAGCAATAGCGGAAAGCGCATTGGATGCAGGTGCGACAGGTCAAAAATCCGTCCTGCGATCGAATGCGGAGGCCATCGCCGAAGCGTGCTCGCCCATGTGGAAGTCACGGAGCGCGCTCAGCGACCTGAGCTGCTCGTAGCCTGGCATGCATCGGGCCATCCATTGGAAATGGCTTCTCGTGCCTGCAGCGAGGGATAGTCCCGAAGGCGCCCGGCAATCACAAGATTCAGAATTGTCCTCGTCATGTCTCGACCTTCAGGCACACGTTGGCTGATGTCCGCATCAACGATGTGGGTCATGACGATTCTCGGGTGATCAGACGGTGGCGTGTCGACGTCGAACGCGTCGATGGCGGAAAGTGTACTGAATGGATTCGCGTTGTCACTCGTTCATTCATACGAACGAGCGCGAGCTCTATCCTTCGTGCTGTGCTCGTCGCAGCTCGCACATTTCTGTGCGTTTCCAACACGAATGCGCGTCGTCTCTGCGCGCCCTGCTCGCGTCGTGCCTCTGGCGACAGCGGCAGGAAGAGGTGCGTCAATGAACACGCAGGAGCAACTCGCAGCGCTCACCGCCACTAGCGCAAAGCCCCGAAGACTGACCGTGGCTACAAACCTCTGAAGTCACCGGGCGTCGAAGTCTCGTGCCTCGGCCTCCGCGGCCGCTGGCTGCGGGACGCCGGCTTCGAGATCGGCCGAAACGTGAAAGTGGAAGTGAGTGAAGGCCGGCTGACCATCGACCAGTCGATCGAAAAGGCGCTGCCCTTCGATGCCACATGCAAATCCATCCGGCATCGACGGCCGGCGCGAGGCGAGGGGAACTCGTTACCCCTGACAAGCGCTGCGCGTCGGGGAGCATGGGACACGCGCGCCAACGCGGGGGATGCGCGCGGCGATGCATTGCGCGTGATCCGAAGCGCGAGGAATCGCAGCGCGAACGCATAGCGCGATCGACGCGGCGCGTGGATCTAACGCGCCAGCGCAAGGAACGCGATCCGAGGCCGGGGGATCGCGTGCCGGGGCGAGGGAAACACGTTCCAGGTCGAGGGGCACGCGCGCGGCGGCGAGGGGATTGCACGCCCCTGGTGCAACGCGTGTAACTGGTTCTGGATGAGAGAGAATTCCGGCGCGGGGATACGGGCGCCGCGGCTCAAGGCATGCGATCCCCCGCGAGGGGAACGCAGTCCTCGACGCAAGGAACGCGATAGCGCGCGAGGGGAACGCAGTCCTCGACACAAGGAACGCGATCCGCGATGAGGGGAGCGCGATCCGCAAGGCAAGGAATGCGTTCCGCGGTGAGGGGAACGAGTTCCTCCCGGCATGAGATGCGATACGTCGCGAGGGGAACGCAGGTCTCGATGGATGGAACGCAATCCGGGGGCGGAGGGATAGCGGTGCCTCGACGCAGGACGCTGGCGCGGCTCGCACGCTCCTGGCGGCGCTCCGAATAAATGGGCGCGTGGCTTCGGGGATTCGATCACGAGCGATGGAGGTCGGCCTTGGCGGCCTGCGGCTCCCGCTGCCATTCGGACGCGAGCGCGCTCTC
>JBDZVF010000508.1:0-4248 GCA_040255575.1 Pseudomonadota bacterium
TGCTGCCGGAGCCGCCACGGGCACAGGCAACTCGTGCGGCGGCGGCCAGGTGATCGGCTCGTCGGCCTCCACCCGCACCCGCCGCGCGCCCCAGGCCCACCAGCCAGTCGCAAGGCCGATCAGCAGCGCAATCGCCAGCCCAACGCTGTAATGGATGGCCAGCGCGATCACGCCCGCCGCCTCCAAAGCGCCGCCGCACTTCCCAACCCGATGAGGAAGGCAAGCAGGAACGGCTTGCGGTTACCCCTGGCATCCGACCATCGCGCGATGAAGTAGGCACCGAGGGCCCACATGACCGACAACATCGAACTGATCAGCCCGACCTGGGTATTACTGAGGCCGAACTCCTCGGTGATGTACGGGGTGAGAACGCTGGCGGCGTTCCGGTCGAAGAAGGCGAAACCGAACGAAATGCCAAGGATCAGCAGCAGCCCGTTCTCGTAGTTGAAGATCGGATTGCGCTGAGCCGTCTGCGATTGAGCCATGTGCGAGCCTCCGGTGGCCCGTTCTGCGCCGGGCTTGGCGGCGGATCATAGAACAGGTCGGCGCGCGCTCCGGCGGGTTTTGCCGGAACTCGGGCTCCAGGGGGCGGGTCGGAGAGTTCCGTGTCCCACACGCGGCGGAGTCAGGAGGGTTGAGTGGCGGCGGATGCCCGGTCGCGAACGCTGATCCTGGCACTCGCTTGCCTGGCGCACGTGGGGGTGATCCTGCTCCTGACCGACAGCATCGCGGTCGTTCGCTACCGGGTGCCGGCTCAGGAGTCCGAGCCGCTAGTCCTCATGCTGCTCGAGAGTCTGGTGCGCCGTGAGCCCGTGCCCGCCGAAGTACCCGCGCCTGCGCTCACGCCTCCGAGCGAGCTCGTGATGGGGCCGTTGCCGCCGATCGACTCGACCGGCTCGGCGTTCGCTCCGCCTGTCTCGGATTCGGTGCCGGAGGTCGACTGGATCGACGAGCGGCGACGGGAGGTGGAGAACGTGGTGGCGCGGCAGGCGGGGGAAGCTGCTGCGAGGTCGAATGTTGGGAAGCATGTGGAGGGAATCGCGTCGCGCGGTCCGGGGTTTGAGCACAAGGCTGGGGTGGTTGAGCGTTCCTCTGGTGGGCGGACCATCGAGTGGGTCAATGATCGGTGTTACTACAGCACTGAGCGAGATGCGATTCGTAATCCGTTTGGGCTGATGCTGCGTACGTGCAAACCGGCGGGGAATGTGGCGCGTGAAGAGTTGCGGCTTGATAGGCGGACGGATGAGGATGAGTAGCGCGCAGGTGTGGCGCGGGTCTCGTGTTCATCCCTGAGGGGTGTGTGCATGTCGTGAGGGACGTGAGATCGTGAGGGCACGTCAGGCATTGCCTCCGGCAATGGCTCGGTTTGAGCCCTCCGCGGCGCATGGTTTCACCAGCGCTCCCCCGCTGGAGAATATGGGCCAAAACCAGTATCTTGGCGCCCCTCCACACGCCCCCGTAGCTCAGTGGATAGAGCGACCGCCTCCTAAGCGGTAGGTCGTCGGTTCAACTCCGGCCGGGGGCGCCAACTACCCTCTTCGATGACGTCTGATAGCGTCTCGCGCCGTGACGAAAACCCTGTGTTTTCCCGCGAAAACCGTCCGTTGATGTTCAAGGGCGTCTGATCTGAGCCTAGCACATCGGGGGGTACATTCTAGGGGTACATCGGGCCTACGAGGGTACGAAGGCGCTCCACGATGCCAACTCTGACAGAGGCGCAGATACGCGCCGCGAGACCGAAAGAGAAGCCATACAAGCTGTACGACGTGCGCGGGCTGTATCAGCTCGTCAAGCCGAATGATGGGCGGTTCTGGCGCTTCAAATATCGGTTTGGTGGGAAGGAAAAGCTGCTGTCGTTTGGGACGTATCCCTACGTGTCGCTGAAGCGCGCTCGCGATAGGCGCGAGGAAGCGCGAAGGTTCTTGGAAGACGGCAAGGACCCCGGTGCTCAGCGACAGGATCAGAAGACGAGCAACGGCGTCACGTTCGAATTGGTCGCGAAGGAATGGCTCGAACTGCAGCGGCATCGGTTCGCACCGGCGACGTTCGTCAAAGCCGAGTGGACTTTCACGGACCTGATAAACCCGTACATCGGATCGCGGCCGGTCACCGAGATCACCGCGCTGGAACTGCTCTCGGTCTTCCGCCGACTCGAAGCTCGGGGTCGGCATGAGACTGCGCATCGCACGCGGCAGCGTTGCAGCCAGGTGTTTCGCTACGCCGTTGCCACTGGACGCGCGGCGCGTGACCCAACTGTCGATCTGCGGGGTGCGCTCGCTCCGGTAGTCACCAGGCACCACGCCGCCATCGTAGAACCGGCGAAGGTCGGTGAACTCCTGCGATCGATTTATGGCTACTACGGCACGCCGGTTACCGCTGCCGCGCTCCGCCTAGCGCCCCTCCTCTTTGTTCGCCCAGGCGAGCTGCGACAGGCCGAGTGGTCTGAGTTCGATTTCAATGCGGCCGAGTGGCGAGTGCCTGCGCATCGCATGAAGATGAAGGAGCAACACGTCGTCCCACTCGCGCGGCAGTCGATCGAGATTCTCCGCGATCTTCAACCTTTGACGGCACGTGGCCGCCTCGTCTTTCCCGTCCTTGCGAAGCGCGGATCGGCCGCTTTCGGAGAACGCGATAACCGCCGCTCTCAGAAGAATGGGCTACACCGGCGACGAAATGACCTGGCACGGGTTCAGGACTGTCGCCTCAACATGCCTGAATGAATTGGGCTGGAACCCGGACCTGATCGAACTACAACTGGCGCACGCCGAACGCAACGAGGTACGCGGCGCGTACAATCGTGCACAACGAATGGCAGAACGCAGGCAGATGATGCAGGCGTGGGCCGACTACCTCGACGGACTGCGCAATAACACTGCGAAATGAGCCAGATGTGGAGAGGCGGAAGCGCATTTCCCTTCAGTCCGCCCCGCGCATACAGAGGTAACGGAAACGCCCACGCCTGCCGTCATCCGATGATCTGGCGCTCACTTTCGAGCGCGACCCTAGCCTTCTAGACCCATTTGGATATAATCGCCATGGCACCTGGAACACCGCCGAAACCTCTCATCTGGATGGGCAGCAGCAAGAAGGACCTTGGTGCTCTGCCATCCAGCGTGGTTGATACGTTTGGTTACGCTCTGTACGTAGCTCAGAGCGGTAAGCGGCACGAGCAGGCGAAGATTCTTCGAGGTTTCGGCGATGCGAGCGTTATCGAAGTAGTCGAGTCGGCAAATCGCTCAACATACCGCGCCGTATACACGGTGCGATTCAGCGATGCTGTTTACGTTCTGCACGTGTTCCAGAAGAAGTCGAAGTCCGGCATCGCGACACCCAAGCCGGACATGGATTTGATCGAAGAGCGCTTGAAGCAGGCCGCCGACTGGTCTCGAAAGAGCGGAGCGACGACCTGATGTTAGAGGAACACGTCATGGCCAAACGACGAAAGCAGAACTCGGCAGTTGAAGTTGGTTCGCGCAACGTATATGCGGATCTGGGGTTTGCCAATGCGGACGAGATGCTCGTGAAGGCACAGCTCGTCAGCAAGATTTCCGAGATCATCGAGGAGCGAGGTTACAGCCAGACAGAGGCCGCCCAACGCTTGGGGTTACCGCAACCGAAGCTGTCGAAGCTGATCCGGGGGCAATTCAGAGGAATCTCCGAGCGCAAACTTATGGACTGCCTGACACGACTCGGAAAAGACATCCAGATCGTAGTCCGTGAGCACGCTGCAGGAAGGAAGGTTGGGCATGTCTCTGTCGTTTTTGCTTAGCGCATCGAGTGGCGCCATCTGCCGCCTGACGTGGTCGACATGAACTGGCCCAACGACGCAGACGGCGATGTTCTGCGCCGTTTGCAGGAAAGCGGCTTCGATCTTTCGAAAGCAACTCTCATCGACTTCAACGTTGATTTCCAGATCTGGCCTCCACCTACCGAAGCGGTAGCGCTCCTGTCACGGGAATATCCAAGCCTGAAACTCTATCCTCCGGACGACAACGGAGATGGCTACTTACAGTTCCAGGTGTACGCGCTTGCGAGCTACGAACTCGTCATGAACGTACAGTCCCACGTGACCGAGTTGATGGCGCCGTTTAAGGGAGAATGCGACTCGTGGGGTATTCTGCAAGAACCCGCAGGCTAACTAACAGCGCGCCGTCGAGCTCGGTGCCGCGAAGGCAATGCGGCCGTGACCGGACTGACCTGCCGGCTTTCTTCGGACCACCGATAACTTGGAAGATGGTCTCGCCGGGC
>JBDZVF010000509.1:0-4230 GCA_040255575.1 Pseudomonadota bacterium
ACCGGCAGTGCCAGCCACTCCTCGTCGAATACCTGACGGATTCTCAACAGATGCGCATTGCGCGAATCCTGAGTGCCGCAGATGTTGGCAACGAAGATGCCACCGGGCGCGAGGCAGCGACGCACGTTCCGGTAGAACGTCAGATCGTCGAGCTGCGGGGCGATGCCGCTGCGATCGCAGGCGTCGGCGAGGATCACGTCCATGCGTGAGGGCAGGTCGGCGACATACGCCGCGCCATCGGTGTGGATGACGCGAAATCGCTCGTCATCGGGCGGCACGAGGAACTCCGGGCGCAGCGCGAGCACGTGCTCATTGATCTCGACGGCCGTGAGGCTCGTGTCGTGCAGCCGGCGATAACAGAATCGGGCAAGAGACCCGCCGCCCAGGCCGAGAAGCAGCACGTGCTTCGGGGCCCGGTTGAAGAGCAGGAACGCCATCATCTTGCGGGTGTACGCGAGGCAGAGCCGGTCGGGACGCACCAGATCCATCTCGCTCTGGATGGCGTCGAAATCGAAGTGCAGGAATCGTCGCAGTCGCGCGTCCACGATGAACGGCTTGTCGTAGTCGCCGCTGAAGAGCCGCGTCCACAGTGTGTTGGCGCAAGTGTCGGGCGGCTCGAGGAAGCGCAGCGTGCTGGCCTCTTCCGGAAACGGGCTTTCGAGCGAAAAGAGGCGCCGGGCCTCCCCGCTCTCGCTCGAGGTGTGCGAGAGGCGCGTCACTTCGAGCGCTCCGTACGATCCCGCGCCGTGATGGCGGCCAGGATGCCTTCGAGAAGGCGCGTGGGCGTGGGAGGGCAGCCTGGTATCGCAACGTCCACGGGGATCACATTCGAGACACGCCCACAGGTCGCGTAACTCTCGCCGAAGATGCCGCCGGTGCAGCCACAGTCGCCGACGGCGACCACGAGCTTCGGGTCGGGTGCGGCGTTGTACGTCCTCTGCAATGCCGTGACCATGTGGCGCGAAACCGGGCCCGTCACGAGGAGCATGTCCGCGTGGCGCGGGCTCGCCACGAAGCGGATCCCGAGGCCCTCGATGTTGTAGACGGGATTGTTTAGCGCGGTGATCTCCAGCTCGCACGCATTACACGAGCCCGCATCGACCTGCCGGATGCACAGCGCGCGCCCCATCACGTCACGAATCTTCGCCTGCAGCGCTTCGCGCACGCGCAGGCTGTCATCCGGCGCGGGGGCCGGTTCCGTGACGATGCCGATCGAGGCGATTTGTTTGAGGGTCTTCAGCACGGGCGTTCAGAGATCATGGCCACTGTAGGCCAGGTTGAAAGATTTGTTGATGAGCGGGAAGTCCGGAACGATGTTGTCGATGGCGGCGTGCTCGATCACGGGCCAGTTCTGCCACGAGGGATCGTGCGGATGGCAGCGGCGAATGCCGCCGTCCGGCGCGGCTTCGAGCGCCACGAACACGGTGCCGCGCCAACCCTCGATCAGGCCCGCGCCGATGCTCCCGGCGGCAGGCGCGCCGATGACGGCCGAATGCGCCCCGGCAGGCAGCGTTTCGAGAATCCGCTCGACGAGCCGGCAGGATTCGATCGCCTCCTCGAAGCGCACCGCGACTCGCGCGGCGACGTCCCCTTCCTGGCGCACGGCCTTGATGGGAACGAGTGTCGCGTAGGGCTCGCAGGGCTGATCGACGCGAAGGTCGACGGCCTGGCCGCTCGCGCGCCCCGCAAGGCCGGTGAGGCCGAGTCGCGTTGCCAGCGTGGGGAGCACGGTGCCGGCGCCGTTGAAGCGGTCGCGCAGGCCTTCGTGCTCCGCGTAGATCTCCTGAAGCGTCAGGATTTCGTGCAACAGCGAGCCGACGCATTCGCGGATGTTCGATGCGTCCAGCGGCCCGATGCTGCTCTGGGTGCCGCCGGGAACGACGAAGGAATTGAGATACCGCGCGCCGAAAGCGCCCTGGTTGACCCGCAGGAGCTTTTCCTTGAGTCGCGAGAACTGCGCGAGGCCGAATCCGAAACCGGCATCGTTGCCGAGCGCGCCGAGATCGCCGAGATGATTCGCGATGCGTTCGAGCTCGAGCGCGAGGGCGCGAAGCCACTGGGCCCGCGGCGGGATGCGCACGCCGCTCATGCCCTCGAGCGCCTGACAATAAGCCCACGAGAAAGCCACTGTGGAGTCGCCGCAGACGCGCGCCGCGAGCCGATGGCCTTCGAGGATCGGAAGATCGGTGAAGCGCCGCTCGATACCTTTGTGCGCGTAGCCGAGCCGCTCTTCGAGTCGCAGCACTTTCTCGCCCACGACGGAGAAGCGGAAGTGCCCCGGCTCGATGGTGCCGGCGTGGACCGGACCCACCGGAATCTCGTGCACGCCCTCGCCGATCACCTTCACGAACTCGTACTCCGCAGGGCGCTCAGCAGCTGCTTCGAGCGGCTGCGTGGCGTCGACCAGCGGCCTGAACTGAGGGCTCCAGGCACCGTGGCGAAGCCATGGGCGCGCGTCCGAGTCCGCGAAACGCAGTCCCGAAAGATCGGTGATCGCACGCTGCATGCGTGAGGCGGCGGGAAAAAGGTCCGAGATGCCGGGGATGACGGTGCCCGGTGTCTCGCACTCGGCGCTCACGAGAACGCCCGTGTGCGGGCCGAGGAACGCGGAACGGAGAAACGTCGTGCCCTGCAGATTGGTGCTCGCCCACACGGTGAGCAGCCGATAACCGGCCGCCGCCGCATCCTGCGCGAGCGCGCGCCATTCGTTGATGGAGATGGCGATCGATTCAAGGCCAGGCGCGCCGGCTTGCGGCTGTGCGCGGGAGAGCCACGTGCGCAGCGGCATCTCACGACCCTCCGATCAGGTGCGCCGCTGCCCGATACCAGTCCGCCAGGTACGGGGGCACGTACAGGCCGAGTATCAGCACGATCGCAAGGTGCGTGAACACCGGCACGAGCGCCGGCGGATGGGGCAGCCGCTTGGCACTCGTTTCTCCGAACACCATCGGCTGCACACGGCGGAAGATCGCAGCGAAGGCCACGCCGAGCGCGGCCAGCAGGATCGGAGTTGCCCAGGGCTGCTCGCGCATCGCGGTCGTCAGGATCAGGAACTCACTGGCGAACACGCCGAAGGGCGGCATGCCGAGAATGGCGAGCGATCCCATCATCAGCCCCCAACCGACCGTGGGGCTGAGCGTGATGAGACCTCGGATGTTCTCCATGAGCTGCGAGCCCGCCTTCTGCGTGGCATGACCTACAGCGAAGAAGATTGCGGATTTCGTCAGCGAATGCACTGTCATGTGCAACAGCGCCGCAAACGTTGCGACCGGCCCGCCCATGCCGAACGCAAACGTGATGATGCCCATGTGCTCGATCGAGGAGTAGGCGAACAGGCGTTTGACGTCCCGCTGGCGCCAGAGAAAGAACGCGGCGAGCACCACCGATAGCAGGCCGAACCCCATGAGCATCTGCGAGGGAAGCGGCGAGTTCAGCGACCCCTCGACCAGCACCTTGCCGCGGACCACCGCATAGATCGCCACGTTGAGCAGCAGGCCGGAGAGCACGGCGGAAATCGGCGTTGGGCCTTCCGCGTGCGCGTCGGGCAGCCAGTTGTGCAGCGGCGCGAGCCCCACTTTCGTGCCGTAGCCCACGAGCAGGAACACGAACGCGAGGCTCAACACCGTCGGTTCGAGCTGACCCTTCACCTCGTTGAGATGCGTCCACAAGAGGGCGCTGACGCCTTCGGAGCCGAGAATCTTCTCCGCCGCGAAGTAGAGCAGGATCGTGCCGAACAGGGCCTGCGCGATGCCGACGCCGCAGAGAATAAAGTACTTCCAGCCCGCCTCGAGGCTGGCCGCAGTCCGGTACAACGTGACCAGCAGCACCGTGGACAAGGTGGCCGCTTCCATCGCGACCCACAGCAGCCCCATGTTGTTCGTGGTGAGCGCCACGAGCATGGTCGCCATGAAGAGCTGATACATGCTGTGGTAGAGGCGCAGTCGCCGCGGCGTGACGCGGCCGCGCGCCATTTCGATGCGCATGTACGGACGCGAGAAGAGGGACGTCGTGAAGCCGACGAACGCGGTGAGCGCGACGAGGAAGACATTGAACGCGTCGATGAAGAACTGATCGCTCGCGGCGAGCAGCGGACCGTCGTTGATGATCCGTACCGTGAGAAGGCAGGCCGCAACGAACGTGGCACCGCTCATCGCCACGTTGATCTCGGGCGCACGCTCGCGCGCGCCGAAGAAGGCGAGCAGTATCGCGCCGACGAGGGGACAGCCGAGC
>JBDZVF010000510.1:0-4198 GCA_040255575.1 Pseudomonadota bacterium
TGAAAGCTTCCCGATCTACTCGGGCGGCCTCGGTGTGCTGGCCGGTGATCACTGCAAGGCCGCCAGCGACGAGCGCATGAATTTCGTCGCAGTGGGCCTGCTCTACGGGCAGGGCTACTTCAAACAATCTGTCGATAACGACGGCGTTCAGCACGCCGAGTATCGGGATCACGATCCGCGGGATCTTCCCGTCGAGCCCGTGAGGAAGGACGGCGCCTGGCTCACGGTCACCGTGCGCATTGCCGGGCGAGACGTAGTCTCGCGCGTGTGGAAGGCGCATGTGGGTCGCGTGTCCGTCTACCTCCTCGACACCAACTGCCCTGAGAACGCGCCGGCGGATCGCGACATCAGCTACCGCCTGTATGGTGGCGATGAATCGACGCGCATCCGTCAGGAGATGATCCTTGGCATCGGTGGCACCCGTGCCCTGCGCGCACTCGGCTTGCAGCCTGCGGTTTTCCATCTGAACGAGGGGCACGCGGCGTTTCTGATCCTCGAGCTGCTGCGCGAGCATCTCGCGCGCGGTCTGCCATACGGCGCGGCGCTCGAAGCGGTGGCGAGTCAGTGCGCGTTCACCACCCATACGCCGGTGGCGGCTGGTCACGACGCGTTCGGGCATGACCTGCTGATCTCTCACTTCAATGACTTCATTCGCGAGCTGGGCCTGCCGGTCGACCGGTTCCTCGACCTGGGTCGCGCGCCCAACGTGCCCGGCTTGTTCAACATGACGCGGCTTGCGCTCAACGGCACTCGCAGCGTCAATGGCGTCAGCCGCATTCACGGTGTCGTGTCGTCCCGCCTGTGCGCGGATCACTGGCCTGAGATCAGGCCGGAAGAGAACCCGGTCGGGTTCGTCACGAATGGCATTCACGCACCCACGTTCATCCATCAAACGTGGCAGTTGAAGCTCGAGCAGGCGGTGGGGGCTGACTGGCGCGAGCGCCTGCGTGATGACGAATACTGGCATGCCATCGAGCACCTTCCTGATGACCAGTTCTGGACGACTTCGCAGTCGGTGAAGTCGCGGATGCTTGCGAGCGTGCGCGAGCGCTTACAGCGCGAGTACGCCCGCAAGGGCTTGAGTCCCGCGCAGTGGCGTCACGTCACGAAGCATCTCGACCCCAATCGGCCGGACACACTCACGATCGGCTTTGCGCGCCGGTTCGCTACGTACAAGCGCGCCGCGCTGCTGCTGCGGGATCGCGCGCGGCTTGCGCGGCTGGTGAACGATCCGGAGCGGCCGCTGCTGTTCCTGTTTGCAGGCAAGGCCCATCCGGCGGATCTGCCGGGCCAGCAGGTGCTTCGCGAGATCAAACAGCTGATGCTGTCGCCGGAGTTCGTGGGTCGTGTCGTCTTCCTGGAAGACTACGACATACAGCTTTCCCGCTGGCTCGTGTCTGGTGTCGACGTCTGGCTGAATAATCCCATCGCGCCTCTGGAGGCGAGTGGCACGTCCGGCATGAAGGCGGCCGTCAATGGTGTGCTGAATCTCAGCGTGCTCGACGGCTGGTGGGCAGAAGGGTGGACTCAGGACAACGGCTGGGGCATTCCGCCAATCAACGTGCAGGACCCGGAGCGGCGTGATGCCCTCGAAGCGGAGTTGATTTACGACACGCTGGAGGAGGAAACGCTTCCTCTTTACTACTCGCGCAACGCGGATGGCTATTCGCCCGAGTGGGTGCGCCGGAGCAAGCGCGCGATGGCAACGACCATCCCGCGTTTCAACGTGCGTCGCACGGTGTATGACTATCAGCAGGGCGTCTACTACCCACTCGCGCGGCACGCGAGGCGACTGGCTGAAGAGGACTATGCGGGTGCTCGCACGCTCGCGGATTGGAAGCAGCGCGTTCGCCAGGCGTGGCCGAAGGTCGGGCTGCGGGTGCTCAACGATGGTCCGCCTGAAATGCCGCGCGGGGAACGTTTGCGGTTGCGTGTCGCCGCGATGTTGAACGGGCTGGATCCAGCCGACGTGCGCGTTGAGTTCGTTGCCCGCAGGCAGCTGCCGCAATCGAACTTCGAGCTGCCGCCGCTCACGTCTTACGGCTCCATGCCTGTGGATGGGTTGTGGACGGCAGCGCTCTCACCCACCGGGGAACACGAGCCCGACGGCTCTGCCATCTTCGCGCTGGATGCGCAGCCCCCGGAGTGCGGCCAGTTCGCCACTGAAGTGCGCGTGTACCCGTCGCACGACCTGCTGAAGCATCCCTTTGAACTAGGGCTGATGAAACACCTTTAGCGCGGCTAGCGAACACGCGAGAGCACGACGGCGCCCAACGGGGGCAGATTCAGCTCGACGAAGGCGGGTCGGCCGTTCGCGCCACCGGGCTGGGCGTGCACGGCCGAGAGATTGCCGAGGTCAGTGCCGCCGTAGTGGCGCGAGTCTGTGTTGAGCAATTCGCGATACTCGCCCGCGGCGGGCACGCCGACTCGCCAATGGTGGCGCGGCACGGGCGTGAAGTTCAGCACGACCAGCAGCAGATCCTCTCCCGAGGTGCGCAGGTAACTGAACACCGAGTGCAAGCTGTCGTTCGCTTCCACCCATTCGAACCCACCTGGCTCGAACTCGAAGCGATGAAGCGCTGGCCTCTCGACGTAGAGTCGGTTCAGATCCGAAACTAGCCGCTGCACGCCGGCGTTCGCCGGGTCGTCCAGCAAGTGCCACGGAAGAGGGGAGCGGAAATCCCATTCGGTGGGCTGCGCGAGCTCCGCGCCCATGAACAGCAGTTTCTTGCCAGGGAACGTCCACTGATACGCGAGCAACAAGCGCAGGTTCGCCAGCTGCTGCCAGCGGTCGCCGGGCATCTTGCCGAGCAGTGAGCGCTTCAGATGCACCACTTCGTCGTGTGACAACGGCAGCACGAAGTTTTCGCTGTACGCGTACATCATCGCGAACGTCAGGCGATTGTGATGGTGCTGGCGATGCACCGGGTCTTCCTTCACGTACGCCAGCGTGTCGTGCATCCAGCCCATGTTCCATTTCATCGAGAAGCCGAGGCCGCCCGTGTCGGTGGGCCTTGTGACCTGCGGCCAGTCCGTCGATTCTTCGGCGATCACTACGGTGCCGGGGAACGCCGCGTGTGTGACGGCGTTCAGCTCGCGCAGAAAGTCGATGGCTTCGAGGTTGTGATTGCCGCCGTGCTTGTTGGGCACGAACTCGCCGGGCTTCTTGCTGAAGTCGAGATAGAGCATCGAGGCGACAGCGTCGACCCGCAGCCCGTCGAAGTGGAACTCGTGCAACCAGTAGTAGGCGCTCGAGAGCAGGAACGCGCGCACCTCGTGCCGCTCATAATTGAAGACGAGCGTGCCCCAGTCCTTGTGCTCGGCTTTGCGAGGGTCGGCGTATCCATAGAGCGCTGTGCCGTCGAAGGCCGCGAGGCCGTGCGCATCTTTCGGGAAATGGGCCGGCACCCAGTCGAGGATCACGCCGATGCCATGCGTGTGGCAAAGATCGATGAGGTATCGCAGGTCATCCGGCGGGCCGTGCCGGCTCGTTGGCGCGAAGTGGCCGGTGGTCTGGTAGCCCCACGAGTCATCGAGCGGATGCTCGGCGATCGGCAGCAGCTCGATGTGCGTGAAGCCGAGCCGCTGCGCGTAAGGAACGAGCTGATCGGCGATCTCGCGATAGTTGAGGAAGTCGCCGTTTTCACGCTTGCGCCACGAGCCCAGGTGCACTTCATAGATGCTCATCGGCGCGTGCAACCAGTCGCGCTGCGCGCGCTGCTCGATCCAGTTCCCGTCGTGCCACTCGAAGGTGGAGGGCGGCGTGATGACCGACGCGGTGGCGGGCCGCAGCTCCGTAGCCCGCGCGCAAGGATCGGATTTCAGCGAGATGGCGCCGGTGTGGCGGTGACGAATCTCGAACTTGTAGAGCTCGCCCGCTGCGAGGCCGGGAATGAAGAGCTCCCATACGCCAGTGCCGCCGAGAGTTCGCATCGGGTATCGCCGCCCATCCCAGCGGCAGAACGGCCCGACCACGCTGACACGCTCCGCGTCCGGCGCCCATACTGTGAAGCGAACGCCAGCGACGCCATCCGGCGACATAAGGTGCGCACCTAGCAGTCGCCACGCGGCGCGGTGCAGGCCGTGCGAGTAAGAGTCCACCTCCCGCATGTCCACGAGCGGCATGAAGGTGTACGGATCGATCTGCTCCGAAAAGATGCCATGCGAGTCGTGCCACGACACTTTGTAATGCGCAGCC